>CAYWRY010000038.1:0-31387 GCA_964460485.1 uncultured Spirochaetales bacterium | reverse complement strand
TCGAGGCGCTCTCGATTCGATTGGGTTGGAGGCGATCGCTTCGTCGGTTGCCTAGAGGACGGCCAGGCTCTCGCTGCCGTTGCGGAGCTCGATGGCGGCATAGTCGCAGCGGCCCGGCTCGCGCTTGAAGACGCTGACGGCGATCAGCCAGACGCGGACGACGTCGCCGGGGTGCTTGCCGAAGTAGCGGAGCGCGTCGGCGTGGAGGTCGCGGCGCTCGTCGTGCCAGGCGCCGAGCCCGTTCTTCCCGGAGCGCACGACGACGTGGAACTCGCGGTGCTTCCAGTTCGCGAGCGGGCACCAGAACGCGCTGCCCACCGGGAGCTCGGCGCTCCAGTAGTAAGTGATGTCGAGGCCGTTCGAGAACTCGACGGCGAGGCTCAGGTAGTCGTGGCTCGGCGTCGAGTCCTCGCGCATCAGGCCGGGCAGGGCGTCGACGCGCCAGCGCCACGCGAGCTCGGTGCCGGGGCGGAGGGGGAAGGGCGCCTCGCGCTGGAGGATGCCGACGTCGCCGTGCACGTGGCAGCGCAGCGCGGCAGCGCCGCTCGGATCCGCGGCAGGCTGGAAGATCTCGGCGTCGCCGAGGTGCCAGAGGTAGTGCCAGCCGGGCGGCGCCGGGTCGCCGAGCGCGAGGCGCGCGCGCTCGCTCGACGCGACGCCGCACGGGTCGCCGGCCCTCGCGAGCGCGTCGAGTCCGTCCGCGGCGGCGCCGCGCCAGCGCACGGCGCACACGCGCAGCTTGCCCTCTGCGCCCGCGTACACCGCGTCGTCCTGCAGGCGCGCGCCGCTCGCGTCCTTCCAGTCGTTGGGGAAGTAGTTGCCCACGTAGAGCTTGCCGGGCTCGCTCGCGCGGACGGTGTTGCTGTCGCGGCTCGACGAGCGGATCGGGCCGCGCTCGCCGACGCGCGCCCAGAGCTGAGTCTTCGGCGTGACGAAGATGTCGAGGGGGCGGGAGAGGTAGGCGCGGCCCGCGGCGAAGAGCGTCGCCTCCTCGCCGGCCGCGAGGGTGAGGCCCGTGTCGCGCCAGGGCGGCTCGCTGGCGGGCAGGCGCAGCCACACGCGCTCGGCGACGACGCCGGCGGGCAACGCGGCGAGGCCGCGCTCCACGTCGCGCTCGAAGGCGTCGAGGTCGGGCTCGCGCTCGCGCCGGCCGCGCAGCGCGCGCCCGGCTTCGCGCAGCCCGAGGCGCGCGGCGACGGCGAGATCGACGAGAGCGCCGGGCATGGGGGCCTCCTTCGGGGCGGATTGTGGCCCTTCGGGGTCAGACCCCAAAGGGCCACCGGCGCCGAGATAGCCTCCCGCGCGCATGGCCTCCGACCAAGAGATCGCGCGATTTCGCGCCGCGCTCGACGCGACCATCGTCGGTCACGAGGACGCGAAGACCGCCCTCGCGCTGGCGTGGCTCGCGCGCGAGCACGCGCTGCTGGTCGGCCCGAGCGGCTGCGGCAAGAGTGCGCTGGCCGAGGCCGCGCTCGCGGCCGCGGGCGGTGCGGCCGCGCGCGTCGCCTTCCACCGCGACACGCGCGCGGCGGAGCTGCTCGGCGAGGTGGCGCTGCTGCGCACGCCGCTCGGGCGCGGCGAGCGCCTCGCGCTGCGCGCGCTGCCGAGCGCGCTCGCGCGCGCCGAGTGGTGGCTGCTCGACGACCTAGAGCGCGCGCCCGGCGAGGCGCTCGCGCCGCTGCTGCGCCTGCTCGACGGGCGCGTCGGCCCGAGCGGCCCGCTCCGCCTCGCGACCGCCGTCGCCACGCTGCTGTTGCCTGCGCAATCTCGCTACGCAGATCCGCCCGAGCCCGCGCAGCTCGACCGCTTTGCGTTGCAGGTGCGCCTGCGCGGGATCGCGCTCGCGGCGGACGCGACGCAGGCGGCAGCGCTCCTCACGCGCACGGCAGGCCAGGCCGCCGCGCGCGCTCCGGGCGGGGCACCCGATGGGGCGCGTCCCGGGCCGCGCTCCTCGGCATCCGACCGCGACGAACCGTCCGGCCCGGCGCTGCGCGATGCGGTCGTCGCGGAGTGGCTCGCGCTCTGGCGCCGCATCGCGCGCCTCGCGCAGGACGGGGGCGCCGCGCCGCCCAGCGACCGCGTCGTCGCCGCGCCCGGCCTCGCCGTGCTGCGCGCGCACGCGCGGCTTCACGCGCGCCGCGAGGCGACGCGCGCCGACCTGCGCGCGGCGCACTTCATGCTCGCGGCGCGAGTCCCGGAGGCGCTGCTGCGCGCCGCGGAGCAGCTCGTGGAGCGGGCGGCAGCGGGTGAGCTCGCTGCGCCGGCCGACACGGCGCGCGCCCTGCGTCCGCTGCCGGGCGACGCGGGCACGCGTGCGGGCACTCCCGACGCGCGGCCACGCGAGGCCGAGCGCCGCGCGGTGCTCTCGTCCGCTGCACCCGCGCGGCATCGACCGGAGCCCGCCGACGTCGCGCGCCTCGTGCGCGCACTCGCGGGCCGCATCGATCGCGCGAAGGCGGAACGCGCCGTGGATCCGGGCGGCTCGCCGCGCCGTCGCGCGCGGCTGCGCAGCCTCGCCGACGCGGCCGATGCCGACGCGGTCGAGCTCGCGCTCTTCAGCGAGGCGCGCTGGCCCGGCGGCCCGGCGCTCTTGCGGCGCGAGCGCCACGCCACGGGCGGCGCGCTCGCGCTGCTGCGCGACGTCTCGGCGTCGATGGAGGGCGCGCGCACGCGGCTCGCCGCGGACGTGGTCGCGGGCGTCGTGCGCGCCGCCGCGAAGCGGCGCATGCGCGTCGGCTACGTCGAGTTCCACCACGACGCCGAGCCCGCGCTGGTGGGCGGCGCGCTCTTTCACCGCCGCTATCGCGCGCTGCTGGAGCGCGCGCGCGTCGCGCGCGCCGAGGGGCGTACCAGCTACGAGGCGCCACTGCGCGTCGCGCTCGAAGCGCTGCGCGCGCTCGGCCGGCGCGGCAGCCACGTCGTGCTGCTCACCGACGGCGTGCCGGTCGTGGGCGACGCGCGGGTGCGGCGCGAGCGCGCGCTCGCGGCGGAGCTCGGCGCGCGCATCCACACCGTGTTCCTCGGGCTCGAGGAGACGCCGCCGCTGCTGGTGGAGCTGGCGGACGAGACGGGCGGCCTGTGCTTCCGCGTCGCGCGCGAGCGCGGCCGCGCACAGCTCGTTTCCGCGCGTGCCGCGCGTCACGTCGCGGCGTCGCGCGCGGTGCGATAGAGAACGCGCGCCATGTCCGACCCCGACGCCGCGCGCGCGAGCCTGGCCGCCCTAAAGACCCAGCTCGACGCGTTCGTGGTGGGCCACGACGACGCGAAGCGCGCCCTCCTGCTCGCGCTGCTCTGCCGCGAGCACATCTACCTCGAGGGGCCGCCCGGCGCGGCGAAGACGCGCATGGCCGAAGTGGCTGCCCACGCCGCAGGCCTGCGCTTCTTCTTCCATCAGCTGCACCGCGACACGCGGCTCGCGGAGCTGGTGGGCGACGTCGTGCTGGAGCGCGAGCCGCTGGCCGGCGGCGGCGAGCGCATCGCCCAGCGCACGCTGCCCGGCGGCATCGCCACCGCCGAGGTGTGCGTGCTCGACGACATCTCGCGCGCGCCCGGCGAGGCGCTGAACGTACTGCTGCGCCTGCTGCAGGAGCGCAAGCTGGGCGACGCGCCGATTCCGCTGCTCAGCGCGATCGCCACCAGCAACCCGCAGCGCGACGAGTACTACAACGAGCCCCTCGACCCGGCGAACCTCGACCGCTTCGCGCTCCAGCTCCGCGTGCCCGGATTGCTCGGCGCCGAAGACCTCGCGCCTGCACGCGAGCTGGTCGCGCGCGCCGCGGCGGGCGCGCTCACGGACGACGCCGGCGCGCGCGCCGTCTGCGATCGCGCTGCGCTCGACGCAGCGTACGGCGCGCTGGCGCGAGTCGAGGTTCCGCTGCGCACGCGCGACGCGCTGCTCGAAGTGCTGCGCATCCTGCGCGCCGAGTACGGCTGCGACGAGACCAACGCGCTGCTCACCGATCGCACCTTCCTCGTGAAGGCGGTGAAGCTGCTGCGCGGCCACGCCTGGCTCGCGAGCCGCAGGGCGGTGGCGCCGGAAGACCTCGCCGTGCTGCGCTGGATGACCACCTTCCGCGTACCGGAAGAAGCTCACGAGAAGATCGACGAGATCCTCGCGCGCGTCGCCTGACTCGCACTACGCTGCGCCCCCTCGAATCAACGAACCAGACTTCCGATCGACCGCGGCTCGAGAAGCGCAAGCCGGCCCACGCCAGCGAAGCTGGCGTAGCCGGCGCGCAGCGAGGCGAAGCCGAGCGGAGAGTCGGAAAGGCCGGACTGACGTGAAGATTCGTGTCACCGTGAACGGCGAAGCGCAGGAGGCGGACGTCGCGCCGCGCACCCTGCTCGTGCACTGGCTGCGCGAGGACCTCGACCTGACGGGCACCCACATCGGCTGCGAGACCACGCTGTGCGGCGCTTGCACGGTGCACGTGGACGGCAAGGCGGTGAAGAGCTGCAGCCTGCTCGCCGTCCAGGCGGACGGCTGCGACGTGCGCACGATCGAGGGTCTGGGCGAGGCCGACGCGCTGCACCCGGTGCAAACCGGCTTCTGGGAAGAGCACGGCCTGCAGTGCGGCTACTGCACGCCCGGCATGATCATGGCGACGTCGGCGCTACTCGCGTCGAATCCGAATCCGAGCGAGGCGCAGATTCGCCACGCCCTCGAAGGCAACATCTGCCGCTGCACGGGCTACCAGCAGATCGTGAACGCCGTGCAGCATGCCGCGCGCCTCGCGCGGGAAGGGAAGTAGCCGTGGCGCTGAAGCCCGCGATGGTCGGCGAGCGCATCAAGCGCCGCGAGGATCCGCGCTTGATCCGCGGCATGGCCACCTACACCGACGACGTGAAGCTGCACGGCATGCTGCACGCGGCCTTCGTGCGCAGCGACCACGCCGCGGGGCGCATCGTGAAGATCGACGCGTCGCGCGCGAAGGCGATGCCCGGCGTCGTTGCCGTCATCACGTACGACGACCTGCGCGGGAGCGCGGGCGCGGCGCCTTGTTGGGTCGTGCTGCCCGGCATGAAGCACGAGCCGCATCCCCTGCTCGCGGACGGCGAGGTGCGCTACGCGGGTCAGCCGATCGCGGTGGTCGTCGCGAAGGACAAGTACGGGGCTCGCGACGCGGCGCTCGCCGTCGAGGTGGAGATCGACTCGCGCGATGCCGTGGTCGATCCCGAGGCCGCGCTGCGTCCGGGTGCGCCGCTCGTGTATCCGCAGTTCGGCACCAATCTGGCGGCGACGATCTCGAACTCGCACGCCGACACCGAGCGCCTGTTCGCCGAGGCCGCCGGCAGCGTCTCGCTCCGGCTCGTGAATCAGCGCGTCGCGCCGGTGCCGATGGAAGGCCGCGCGGTGGTCGCGCACTGGGAGGAGGGCCCGCAGAAGCTCACGATCTGGACGTCGACGCAGACGCCCCACGCCTGCAAGCAGAACGTCGCGATCTGTCTCGGCATCTCGGAGCTGCGCGTGCGCGTGATCGCGCCCGAGGTGGGCGGCGGCTTCGGGCAGAAGATCCCCACCTACGGCGAGGAGTGCCTCTTGCCGTGGATCTCGCGCAAGCTGCGCAAGCCCGTGAAGTGGGCGGAGACGCGCACCGAGAATCTCGCGGCCTCGGCGCACGGGCGCGGGCACGTCACGCAGGTCGAGGCGGCGTACGACAAGGACGGCCGCGTGCTCGCGCTGCGCGGTCACACGATCGCGGAGCTCGGCGCGTTCGCCTCGATGCTCGGGATGCTGGTGCCCACCTTCACGCATCTGCTCGCCGCGGGGCCCTACGCGATAAAGGCCGTGTCCTGGGACATCCAGTTCGTCTACACGAACACGATGGCGACGGACGCTTATCGCGGCGCAGGTCGCCCGGAGGCCGCTTACAACGTCGAGCGCGTCATGGACGCGGTGGCCGCGAAGCTCGGCCTCGACCGCGTGGAGGTGCGCCGGCGCAATCTCGTTCCGAGCGACGCGTTCCCGTACCAGTCGCCGACCGGCGCGATCTACGACAGCGGGAACTATCAGGCTTGCCTCGACAAGGCGGTCGCGAAGTTCGACTACGCGGGAGCGATCGCAGCGCGCGACCGCGCGCGCGCTGAGGGCAAGCTCGCGGGTATCGGCGTCGCGACCTTCACGGAGGTGTGCGGCCTCGGCCCGTCCACGGGGACTGCCGCGCCGGCGCGCGCGGGCTTCTGGGAGGCGGCCGAGCTGCGCGTCGAGCCGACCGGCGCAGTGACCGTGATGACCGGCGCATCGCCGCACGGGCAAGGCCAGGAGACGGCGTTCGCCCAAATGGTGGCCGACGCGTTCGGCATCGACATCGACAGCGTGAACGTCGTCCACGGCGACACCGACGTGGTGACCCACGGCGTCGGCACCTTCGGCAGCCGCGGCCTGGTGGTGGGCGGTACCGCGGTGCACATGGCGTCGCAGAAGATCCTCGCGAAGGCGAAGCGCATCGCCGCGCACCTGCTCGACACCACCGAGGACCGCGTGAACGTGGACAGAGGCGTGTTCAGCGTGGTGGGCGGCGCGCGCAAGCTCGGCTTCGCCGACGTCGCGAGCGCGGCGCACACCTGGGGCGTCGCGATTCCGGGCGAGGAGCCGGGCCTCGAGGCGGTGGCGCGCTTCGAGCCGAGCGGCACGACCTTCCCGTTCGGCGCGCACTTCTGCACCGTGTCGATCGACAAGGAGACCGGGCAGCTCACGCTCGAGCGCTTCGTGTCCGTGGACGACGTGGGCAACATCATCAACCCGCTGCTCGCCGACGGGCAGCGCCTCGGCGGCATCATCCAGGGGCTCGGCCAGGCGCTCTGCGAAGAGGTCCGCTACGACGAGACCGGCCAGCTGATGACGGCGACGTTCATGGACTACGCGATGCCGCGCGCCGCAATGTTCCCGCGCATCGAGCTGGACTCGACCTGCACGCCGAGCCCGCTGAATCCGCTGGGCGCGAAGGGCATCGGCGAGCTCGGCACGATCGGCTCCACGCCGTGCGTGGTCTCGGCGGTGCTCGACGCGCTCGCGCCGCTGGGTGTCACCCACGTCGACATGCCGCTCAAGAGCGAAAAGCTGTGGCGTCTGATTCAGGGCGCGCAGGGAGCCCGCTGATGATCCCCGCAGAATTCGACTACGCGGCTCCCCGTTCGCTCGACGAGGCCGTGCGCCTGCTCTCCGGCACCGAGGGCGCGAAGGTGCTGAGCGGCGGCATGAGCCTGATCCCCGCGCTGAAGCACCGCCTGGCCGCGGCGCCACTGCTGGTCGACCTCGGCCGCGTCGCGGGCCTCGACCAGGTGTCCGTGATGGGCGGCCGCATCCGCATCGGCGCGCGCGCGACCCACGCCACCGTGATGTCGCACCCCGATCTCGCGCGCGTGCACGTGTTTGCCGAGACCGGCGAGGTGCTCGCCGATCCGCAGGTGCGCAACCGCGGCACGTTCGGCGGCTCGCTCGTGCACGCCGACCCCGCCGCAGACTGGCCGGCGGTGTTCCTCGCGCTCGGCGGCGAGGCCACGCTCGTCTCGGCGAAGGGCTCGCGCAGCGTGGGCGCCGACGATTTCTTCCAGAGCCTGATGACCAGCGCCGTGCAGGAAGGCGAGATCCTCTCCGAGGTGAGCTTCCCGGTGCCGGGGCCGAAGACGGGCACGGCGTACTCGAAGCTGCGCCAGCCCGCGTCGGGCTTCGCGATCGTCGGCGTCGCGGCCTGCGTGCGCGCCGAGCGCACCGGCGTGATCGACGATGCGCGCGTCGGCGTCACCGGCGTGAACGGCGTGCCGTTCCGCGCGCGCTCGCTGGAGGACCGGCTGGTCGGGAAGGCGGTGAGCGGCCCCGCGCTGCGCGCCTTCTGCGCGGAGATCGCCGAGGCCGAGCCGCTCGAGGATCTGCACGCGTCGGCGGACTACCGGCGCCATCTGCTCGGCGTGTACGCGGCGCGCACGATCGAGCGCGCGATACAGCGGGCGCAGCAAGTTTGAGCGGACGCGCGGCGCCGAGAGCGCAATCGCCACGTCGAGCGGGCTCTCGAACCTGCGCTTCGTCTCCGCGCTCTCGACGTGGCGCTCGCGCCCGGACCATGCCGCCGGCGGGGACGAAGCCGGCCGCCGAGCGCATGTCGTGCCACAGGTAGCGCTCGTCGAAGGCGAACCCGGTGCGCGCCAGCCGCGGCAAGCCTCCGATGCGGCGCGCGCCCCGCCCCTAGAACTTCACCGTCACGTCGAGGCCGTAGGTGCGCGGCGCGCCGCGCTGGAAGTAGTCGAGTAGGAAAGGATTGATGTTGAGGCCGTACACGTTGTAGTACTCGTCGGTCAGGTTCTTCACCCAGCCCGCGACCGTGAAGCGCTCGTTGTCGAATGCGACGCGCAGGTTCAACAGCCAGTAGGGCTGGCTGCCGGCGTCGAGCTGCGCCGAGGCGGGAATGCGTCCCTGATACATGTCGTACTGCCAGTTGCCCATGTAGTTCGCGTCGAAGCGGGCAGTCACGGCGCCGAACTCGCGCTCGAGCAGCGTGAAGTCGCTGCCGATCGTGAAGGTGAAGTCCGGCGCGTTCTGGAACTCGTTGCCGCCGATGTCGACGTTGGTCACGGGATTGAGGATCTGGTTGTCGTCGTAGAGCGTGTCGAGCCAGCCGAACGACGAGTCGATGCGCCACCAGTCCGTGAGCTGGCCGAGCAGCTCGGCCTCGACGCCGAACAGACGCCCGTCGACGTTGCGCAGATAGGACGTCACCTGGATGACCTCCTGGATCTGCTGATTCTCGTAGCTGTAGTAAAAGAAGGCGCCGTTCAGCTGGATGCGGTCGTCGAACAGACGGGACTTCGCGCCGATCTCGTATGCGTCGACCTGCTCGGGATCGGCGAGGTAGACCTGGCTCGTGCCCTGGTAGGCGAGCGCGTTGTAGGCGCCGGCGCGGTAGCCGCGGCTGTAGCTCGCGTAGACCGAGGCGGAGTCCGCGACCTGGAAGCGCGCGATCACGCGGCCCGTCACGCGGCGCGTCTTCTCGCTCTGCGAGATCGGGGGCAGCGACGGGTCGTAGGGGAAGCTGTACGGGACGGTCGTCGCCACGATGGCGGAGCGATCCGAGTTCATCACGTAGGTCTTGCCGTCGTTGTACTCGAGCGTGTCCCACGTGTACCGGATGCCTGCGATCAGCGTGAACCACTCGGTGAAGTCGTACTCCGCCTCGGTGTAGAGCGCGAAGGACGGGCGCGAGAGCTCGTAGAACTGGTCGAGCTGCACCGGCGAAAGGGGGGGCACGTTGACGCCCGCAATGCAGTTGACGGGGTCGATGAAGCCGCGGCCGTCCCACCAGCCGGTCGCCGTGAAGGGGCGATCGGAGGCGGCGATGCCGAACGCGGGCGCGAGCACGGAGAAGAGCGCTCCACCCACGGGCACGGCGCCGCAGGCCGCCGTGCCGTCGGGGATCGTCGCGACGCCTACGGCGAGCGGCGCGTTGAAGAAGCTCACCGGCACGCCGAAGTCCTCGACCAGGAAGTTGAAGAAGTCGGGTTGGTTGTGGGTCTTCGTGCGGTCGCGGCCCGCGTAGAAGCCGCCGACGATACGCAGGCGGTCGCCGGTGTAGTTGATGCGGAGATCCTGGTTCCAGCTCTTGCTGCGCGTGTCGTAACGGATCGCGCACATGTTGTAGGGCGAGCCGTCGCAGTCGAAGGGCGAGAGGTCGTAGTGGGCGACGTCGAAGCCGGTGATCGACGTGATGTCGATCGTCTCGCCGAGCGAGTAGTTCAGCGTGAGCACGCCGCCCGAGGTCGACGTGTAGTACTCGCCCTGGGTGTCGGCCTCGACCTCGTTCTCGCGCAGCGCGCGGCCGGGCGTCGCGCCCTTGGGCCGCGCCGGGTCGAAACGGTTGTAGCCGAGCAGCATGGTGCCGTCGGCGTTCTGGCCGATGCCGACGGGCGCGTCGCCGCGCGGATCGTCCTGCGACGTGTAGAGCTTGAAGGTCGCCTCGAAGTCCTCGGTCGGCGCGAACACCAGCGTGAGGCGCGCGCCGAACGAGTCGGTGGTGCCGTAGTCGCGGCCGTCGAAGGGATCCTTCGTGTAACCGTCGCCCTGGGTGATCTGGCCGGCGACGCGCACCCCGAGCACGTCCTCGATCAGGGTGAGCTCCGCGGCGCCCGCCACGCGCCAGGTGTCGTAGTTGGCGTAGCCGACGCTGAGCTCGCCGTTCGCCTCGCCGAGGCTCGGCTTGCGCGTGAAGAAGTTCACGGCGCCGCCCGTGGTGTTGCGGCCGAACAGCGTGCCCTGCGGGCCGCGCACCACCTCGATGCGCTCGAGGTCGAAGAGCTGTCCGCCGTGGCTCGCGCGCAGGCTCTGGTAGACCTCGTCCACGTACACGCCCACCGGCGAGGCGGTCGTCGAGTTGAACTCGTTCGCCACCGAGATGCCGCGCAGCGAGAAGTTCGGCTGCGTCTTGCCGTACGCCGTGGTGACCTGAAGGTTCGGCAGTGCGCCCATCAGGTCCATGGTGTTTGTGATGTTGCGGTCGACCAGGTCGTCGCCGCTGAGCGCCGAGATCGCGATCGGCACGTCCTGCACGTCCATGGCGCGCTTGGTGGCGGTGACGACGATCTCCTCGAGCCCCTCGTCCTGCGCGGCCGCGGGCTCTGCCGGCGCCGGGGCCTGCTGCGCGCCGATGGGGAGCGGGATCGACGCGGTCCCGAGGATCGCGAGCGCGGTGCTGACGCCGCGCAGGAGTCGACTGCTCATCGTGCATCCCTCCGTTCGCGGCGCCGCGCGGGGGCGGCACCGGGCGCACGCTTCTATCACGCGGGGGCGAAGGGGAGGGCGGCCGCGACGGGGGGGTCGATGGGGGGGCGCGGCGGTTGTTCCGCCCATGCGCTTGGGTGATGCTGGCTCCTTCGCGAACGCGAGGCGCCCCATGAGCGAAGCACCGCCGCGGGCTGCGCGGGCGAGACAGCGCGGACCCGCAAGGGAGGATGCTCCGCGGCGGCGCCTCGCCGCGGCGCTGCCGGCGCTCACCAAGCTCGCCCCTCCGCGCCTACCCGCTGGGCTGGTGGGACTCGAACGCGCCGGCGAGCGAATCGAGGCGATCCTCGCGCGCCCGCTCACCGTCGTGCGCGCGCCGAGCGGCTTCGGCAAGACGACCTTCTGCGCGAGCCTCCACGCGCGCCTGCGGGAACGCGACGTCCGCGTCGCGTGGGTCGCCTTCGACCCGAGCGACGACGATCCCGCGATCGCGGTGCCCAACATCGCCCGCGCGCTCGACGGCTGCGTGGCCGGTGTCGCCGCGCAGGTGCAAGCGCACTTCGAGGAGGGAACCGTCGTCTCGTTCCGCTCGATCGCGACGCTGGTGATCAACGCCGCTCTCGCGTCGGACGCGCCGATCGTGCTGTTCCTCGACGACTTCGACCGGCTGCAAGACGCGCGCATCCACCAGTTCGTCTCCTACATCCTGCTCAACTGCCCGCCGAACCTGCACCTCGTGAGCGCGTGCCAGAGCCGCCCGAAGCTCCCGCTCACCTGGCTGCGCGCGCACGACGGCCTCGTTCAGGTGGAGGCCGACGACCTGCGGCTGCGCCGCGAGGACGCGCGCCGGCTGCTCGGCGGAAAGTCCGGCGGCCTCGCTGCCGACGAGATCGACCGCCTCTACGACGCGATGGGCGGCTGGGTGACCGGCCTCAAGATCGGATCGGCTGCGCTCCGTAACAATCGCGACGCGGTGGCCGACATCGGGCTGGTCGCCCAGGGCGCGCAGTGGCTCAGCGACTACCTCGACGAGAACATCTTCTCGCACTTGCCCGAGCGCTCCCGGGACTTCCTGATGCGCGCGTCGGTCGAGACGCTGCTGAACGCCGAGCTGTGCGTCGCGCTGACGGGCTGCGCCGACGCGGGCGCACTGCTCACCTCGTTCGCGGAGCAGAACCTGTTCCTGCAGCCGCTCGACGGCGAGTGGTACCGCCTGCATCCGATCTTCCAGGAGTTCCTCGCGCGCCAGCTCCGCGAGCGGCGGCCCGAGGAGCTGCCGGTGCTGCACCGCACGGCCAGCCGCTGGTTCGCCGAGCACGGGCGGCCGCGCGAGGCCTTCCGGCACGCGCTCGAGTCGGGCGACCTGGAAGGCGCTGCGACCTGGGCGGAGCACGCGGCGATGCGCATGGTCGAGCAGTCCGACATCACGACGCTGCTCGGCTGGATCGACCGGCTTCCTCCCGCGGCCGTGCGCCAGCGCCCAGCGGTGCGCATCGCCGAGGCGTGGGCGCTCACGCTCAGCTTCCGGCCGCGCGCCGAGGGCGTGCTCGACGAGCTCGACGCGGCGGTCGCGCGCTTGCCGGCGGGCGCCGAGCGCCGCGGCGCCGCGCTCGAGGTGCTCGGCGTGCGCGCGATCCACGCGGGCGTGTACGAGGACGACGCGGACGAGACGCAGCGGCTCGCCGGCGAGTACCTCGCCCAGCGGCCGCGCGAGGACGCGTTCGCGACCCGCGCCGTCCGCAACGCGATCGCCTGGAGCTACATCCAGGCGGGCGAGCTCGACCGCGCGCGCGCCGTGGTGCGGCCTGCACAGCTTCTGGAGCTGCGCCGCGAGCAGCTGTTCACGATGTCCTACCGGCAGTGTCTGCTGGGGCTCACCCACGAGCTGCAGGGCGATCTCGGCGAGGCCGAGCGCAGCTATCGGGCTGCCACCCTGCGCTCAGAGCAGCGCATCGGCCGCGACTCCGCGTCGGCGTCGCTCGCGGCGAGCTTCCTGGCCAGCGTGCTCTACGAGCGAGACGCGCGCGCCGCCGCGGACGAGGCGCTCGCGAACCGGCTGCCGGTGATCGACGAGACCTGCTTCCACGACGCGGTGATCGCCGCCTATCGCACAGCGGTTCGCCTCCGCGTGCTCGACGGCGACCGGGACGGCGCTGCCGAGCTGCTCGATCGCGCCGAGCTGATCGGCCACGAGCGCCGTTGGCGCCGACTGCTGGCGGCGTGCGCGGCGCTGCGCGCGCAGTGTGGACTGCCAGCGGTTTCCGACGAGGGCGCTGGACTCGCGGAGCTAGACGCCGCGCGGGGCGAGGAATCGCCGCTCGCGAGCGGCACGCGGCTGTTCCTGGTGGGCGCGGAGGCGCGGGCGCTCGGGCTCCTCGCGCAGGGAGACTTCGCGCGCTGCGAGACGCTGCTGGCACGTGCGCGGCGGCTCGCGCGGCGCGTCGGGAACGTCGGGCTCGCGCTCACCTACGACCTGCTGGCCGCGGAGCTGAACGCGCAGCGCGGCGACGCCGCGCCCGCCGCGGAGTTGCTGGCCGACGTGCTGGCGCGCGCCAGCGCGCTCGGCTTCAAGCGCAGCGTCGCCGATCGCTGCTCGGAGGCGTCGCTCGCTTGTCTCGCGAGGCATCCCGCCGCCGCGGCGCTCTCGCCCCCCGCACGCCGCCTGCTCGCGTTCGTGAACGCCGAGGCGAGCGCGCGCCAGCGTCCGGCCGTGCGCCAGCCGCGCGGCGCCGCCGGCGCGGGGCGCACGGTGTTCTCCGTGCTCACGTCGCGCGAGATCGAGATCCTGACCGGCGTCGCAGCCGCTCACTCGAACAAGGAGATCGCGTCGCGCCTGCGGCTCATGCCCGAGACCGTGAAGTGGCACATGAAGAACATCACGAAGAAGCTGAACGCCGCGAACCGCGCCCAGGCCGTACAGCACGCGATCGAGCTCGGGCTCACGGTGGAGTGAGCGCGGCGCCGGTCAGGCGATCGCGAACCCCTCGTATCCCTTCTCCCGCACCTCCTCGCACTTCGCGCGGTACTGCGGCACGCCGAGATACGGCATGAACACGCGCGGCTTCCCCGGCACGTTCGCGCCCAGATACCACGAGTTGCAGCGAGGGTAGAGCGAGGCGTTCGCCACCTCGTTCACGTGCGCGACCCAGGCGTGCTCGGCGTCGTCGTGGGCGTCGATGCTCTTCGCGCCGCGGCGGCGCAGGTCGTCGATGCAGCGCGCGATCCAGTTCACGTGGTGCTCGATCGAGGGCAACATGTTGCTGAGCACCGACGGGCTGCCGGGGCCGGTGACCATGAACAGGTTTGGAAAGCCGGCGGTCGCGACGCCGAGGTAGGTGGTCGGCCCCGCCGCCCACTTCTCGCGCAGGCTGCGGCCGCCGCGGCCGCGGATGTCGACGCGCACGAGCGAGCCGGTCATCGCGTCGAAACCGGTGGCGAACACGATGCAGTCGACGGCGTACTCGCGGCCGCCGGTGACGAGGCCGTCCGGCGTGAGGCGCTCGATCGGGGCACGGCTCACGTCGACCAGCGTGACGTTCGGGCGGTTGTAGGTGGCGTAATAACCCGTGTCGACGCACAGGCGCTTGCAGCCGACCGGAGTCTTCGGGCAGAGCAGCTCGGCCGTCGCGGGGTCCTTCACGATCGAGCGGATCTTGTTACGGATGTACTCGGCTGCGGTCTCGTTCGCTCTCGGGTCGAACATCAGGTCGCCGAAGGCGCCCAGGAAGCCGAGCCCGCCGTAGGCCCAGCGCCGCTCGTACTCGGCGTTGCGCTCCGCCTCGCTGACCGAGAACGCGCTGTTCGGGTTGTCGCGGAAATCGGCTCCGAAGGGGTGGGTCGCGGCCTCGGCGCGGAAGGCCTTGTAGTTCGCGCGCACGCGGCGCTCCACGTCGGCGGGCACCGGGCCGTTGTGCGCCGGGATCGAGTAGTTCGGCGTGCGCTGAAAGACGAAGAGGTGGGCCGCTTGCTGGGCGATGATCGGGATCGCCTGGATCGCCGAGGAACCCGTGCCGATCACGGCGACGCGTTTGCCGGTGAAGTCCACGGGCTCGTGGGGCCAGTTGCCGGTGTGGTAGGTGGCGCCGCGGAACGACTCCGCGCCGGGCAGCTTCGGCGTGTTGGTCGAGGAGAGGCAGCCGGTCGCCATCACGAAGAAGCGCGCGGAGACCCGCTCGCCGGTGTTCGTCGCGACGTTCCAGCGGTCGCTCGCCTCGTCGTACACGGCCGACTCGACGCGCGTGCTCAGCGCGATGTCGCGGCGCAGGTCGAAGCGGTCGGCGACGTGTTCGACGTAGCGGAGCAGCTCGCCCTGGGTCGCGTAGCGCTCGCTCCAGCGCCACTGGTCCTGGAGCTCGTCGGAGAACTGATAGGAGTACTCGAGGCTCTCGATGTCCACGCGCGCGCCCGGGTAGCGATTCCAGTACCAGGTGCCGCCGATCCCGCGGCCGGCCTCGTAGACGCGCGCGCGGAGACCGAGATCCCGCAGCTTGTACAGCATGTAGAGGCCGGCGAGGCCGGCGCCGACCACCACGGCGTCGAGCTGCTGGCTGTCCGTCGCGCGCGCTTGCTCCATCGTCGCCGCTCCTCCGGGCGTTCGCGTCCAGCGCGCCGCCCGCACGACTTTCTATCACGCGCTATCGGCGCGGGCCCGAGCGGCGATGGGGGGGACGGTGGGGGGCGCTCAGCGTTCGACGCTCAGCTCGCGCAGCACCGCGTAGCGAAGATCTTGCACCTAGGGGCTCGTCCGCTTGCGCGGGTGCTCGAGCGGCACGTCGAAGCCGGCCTCGATGCGCGGCGACAGCACGAGCACGCGGTCGGCCAGGTACGCGGCCTCCCGCACGGCGTGCGTGATGAGCAGCACGCTGCGGCGAAGTCGAACGCGCGCGCCCTCACGGCATGTAGGCGCCGCCGCTCACGCTGATCAGCTGCCCGGTCAGGTGCGCGGCGCGGTCGCTCGCCAGGAACATCGTCAGCCAGGCGATGTCCTCGGGCCGCCCGATGCGGCGGATCGGCTGGCCCTCGACGTTGAACAGGTTGCCGGTCTCGGCTGCTGCGGCCATCTGCTCGGGCGTCCCGAAGAACTCGTACCCGTACTTCTTCCAGAAGCTGCCTTCGCCCACGTGCTCCTTCTCGTGCGGGACGATCCAGCCGGGGGCGACGCAGTTGATGCGCACGCCCAACGGTCCCCACTCGAACGCCACCGCCTTCGAGAACGACATCACGAAGCCCTTGGCGCCCGCGTAGGTGGCGACCATGTTGCCCGCGGCCGGCACGAGCGCGGAGTTCGACGTGACGTTCACGATCGCGCCGCGCCCGCGCGCGACCATGCCCGCGCCGACGATGCGCGTACAGTGGAAGACGCCCCAGACGTTGAGGTTCACCTCCCACTCGGCCTCGTCCATGGGCTTGTCGAGGAAGGCGCGCGGGTAGGCGACGCCGCCGGCGTTGTTCACCAGCACGTCGATCGGCCCGAAGCGGCGCTCGGCCGCCGCCGCCATCGCCTCGACCGAGGCCTTCTGCGCGACGTCCGTCTGCACGAGCGCGGCGCGGCCCGCGAGGCTCGCGCAGGCGTCCGCGACCTCCTGGCCCTTCTTCGCGTCGCGCGTCGCGATCACCACGTTCGCGCCCTCGCGCGCGAACTCGAGCACCAGCCCACGGCCGATGCCGCCGCTCCCGCCCGTCACCACCACCGTCTTGCCCGCGAGGCCGAGGTCCATCGTCAAGCTCCGCCGGGCGCGCCGCTCATCTCCAGCAGCTCGATCAGCACGCCGTCGCGGCTCGCGTGCTCGAGGTAGGCGAACTTCGCGAAGCCCATGTCGTGGTACCAGATCGGCGCGAAGCCCTCGCCGCGCAGCGCTGCGATCGTCGCGTCGCAGTCGGCCACCCGATAGCGCACGTGATGGATCCCCTCGCGCCCCGCGGCGAGGAACTCCGCGTGCGGCGAGGCCCCCGACAGCACCTCGATGAACTCCATCTCGAGGCTGCCCGCGCTCCCGTACGCGATGCGCAGATTCACGTCCGCCGGCGCGCCGCGATACAGCACGCCCGTCAGCGGCGAATCCATGAACGCGAACGGCCCGAACAGCCGCTCGTAGCGCTTCGTCGTCTCGTCGAGGCTGCGCACCACGTACCCGACCTGATCGATCGGCGGCAGCTCGACGCTGCCGATCCGCCGCGGCCCCTGCGCATGCTCGACGGTCGCCATGCAGACCTCCGAAGGCGCCGACAGTACCGCGCCACCTTCGCCGAACGAGCACGCCAAGCGAATCCGAGAGCGCCTGAATGGCGCTCTCGGATTCGCCCTCCCAACTTGGTTGGAGGGCCGACGCAAACAGGTTCCACCGCGCATCGCCGGCGCAGGGGCGGGCGGGGCGCGGCGGAGGGCGAGCGGGGTCGCGGAGCGAGTCCCCAGCCGCAGGCCGCGCAAACGGCACTTTGCAAAGCGTCGGACTCGATCCCCGTACACCACCGGTCATCGCGGCCAAGCGGGTGAGCGCAGCGAGCCCCGCCGCCCGTAGCCGAGCCCCGCCCGCCCCTGCGCCGCCTCGCTGCTCTTCGCGGCGGGAGTCCCCGGCCCGCCGCGATCTGCGACCTCAGCCGGACGCGCGCTTCCCGCCAGTCTTCCCCTTGGCCCGCGCCGGCTTACGCACCCGCTCCGCCGCGTCTTCCGCCGTCACGCGCGTCGGCCCCGCCCCGCGCTTCTCCTCGAGGCTCTTCTTCAGCGCCGCCACCAGGTCGATGATCTGCTCGCGCTGCTCCGGCTTCGGCGCCGTCACCACCTCTTCGCCGGCGACCTTGCGGTCGATCGCTGCGAGCAGCTCGCGCCGGTATTCGTCCTCGTACTTGTCCGGCGTGAAGCGCTCGCTTGCGAGCTGCTCGATCAGTTGCTGGGCGAGCTCGAGCTCGCCGCGCTTGATCTCCGGCTCGTCGCCGAACTCGATCTCGTCGAACTCGGCGACCTCGTCGGCGTAATAGAGACCCTGCAGCACCAGGCCGCGGCCGAGCGGGCGGATCAGCACGAGCTGCTCTCGGCCGCGCACGTGATGCCGGCCGATCGCCACCTTGCCCATCGTGGTCATCGCCTCGTTCAGCAGGCGGTAGGCCTTCGCGCCGCCCTTGTCGGGGCCGAGCAGCTGCGCCTTCTCGTAGTAGAGCGCGTCGACGCGCTCCATCGGGATGAACTCTTCGATCTCGATCGTGCGGTCGCTCTTGCGCTCGAGCGCCTTCAGCTCTTCGTCCGTCATGACCACGTACTGGTCGCGCGCGTACTCGAAGCCCTTCACGCGGTCCGCGCTCTCCACGGGCTCGTTGCACGCGGCGCACACGTACTGCTGCTTGAGCCGCGACTTGTCCTTCGCGTGCAGCATGTTGAAGGAGACGCTCTTGCTCCGATTCGCGGTGTAGACCTTCACCGGAATCGACACGAGGCCGAACGAGATCGTCGCGGAGGCGTTCGCGCGAGCCGCCATGGACACCTGCTTCTTCGAACGGGGGAGGGTTCGGTGTGGCGCGGAAGAGCCGCACCCTACCATGCGAGAAATCGACGAGCGAGGCGCGCGGCTTGATGGCGACACGCTTCGGTGTCGGATCTCCGACACTGGATGCGAGCGCGGCTCCCGCGGGCCTGATGACTGGAGCGCGCACTGCGAGACCTGAAGCACTACCGCGCGAAGCGCGATCCGAGCCGCACGCCGGAGCCGTTCGGCGCGGAAGACGCGCCGCGTGCGCTTCCCCCCGGCGCGCCGCGCCGCTTCGTCGTTCAGCAGCACGCGGCGCGCAACCTGCACTGGGACCTGCGCCTCGAGATCGACGGCGTGCTGGTGAGCTTCGCGGTGCCGCGCGGGCCGAGCCTCGACCCGGCACAGAAGCGGCTGGCGGTTCAGACCGAGGACCATCCGCTCGAGTACGCCGACTTCGAGGGCGTGATCCCCGCCGGCAACTACGGAGCAGGCGCGATGATCGTCTGGGATTGCGGCAGCTACCGGAGCGTGGACGGTGTCGCGCCCGCGGACGGGCTCGCAAAGGGCAAGCTCGACCTCGCACTCGACGGCTACAAGCTGCGCGGCCGCTTCGCCCTGGTGCGCACGGGCGGGAAGGCGAAGCCTGCCAGAGAGTGGCTGCTCTTCACCAAGGAGCGCGGCTTCCAGCCGCCAGACGTGGTGGAGCGCGCTCCCGAGTCCGTGCTCTCGGGGCTCGCGGTGCGCGAGCTCGCGGCCGGCGCGACGCGCGACGCGGAGGTGCGCCGCCTCGCCGCGCGCGCGGAGAGCGCGGGCGCCAAGCGCGCGCGGCTCGACGCCGCGAAGCTCCGGCCGATGCTCGCGGGCAGCAGCGAGCGCGCCTTCTCGCGCGAGGGCTGGCTGTTCGAGCTGAAGTACGACGGCGTGCGCGCCATCGCCGAGGCGGGCCGCGGCGTCGCGCGGCTGTTCGCGCGCACCGGCGGCGAGCGCACGCGGCTCTACCCGGAGCTCGCGGTCGCCCTCGCGCACCTGCCCGTCGAGCACGCGATCCTCGACGGCGAGATCGTCGCGCTCGACGAGCGCGGCCGCGCGAGCTTCGAGCGCATCCAGCGGCGCTTCACCCAGAGCGACCCGCGCGAGGCGGAGGCGCTGCGCCGCGAGGTGCCGGTCGTGTATTACGCGTTCGATTGCCTCGCCGCCTGCGGCTTTGACCTGCGCGCGCTGCCGCTCGAGCAGCGCAAGCAGATTCTCGCCGCCCTGGTGCCGCCGCGCGGGCCGGTGCGCCTCGCCGACCACGTGAGCGGCGACGGCCTCGCGCTGTTCGAGGCCGCGCGCGCGCACGGACTCGAAGGCGTGATCGCCAAGCAGGCCGATTCCGCCTACGCAGCGGGCGAGCGCTCGAAGCGCTGGCTCAAAGTGAAGGCGCCGCGCGCCGGCTGCTTCGCGATCGTCGGCGTGTCGCCCGGGCAGGGCTCCCGGAAGTCGCTCGGCTCCCTGATGCTCGGCGGCTGGCGGGACGGCGCGCTCGTCTACGTCGGCAACGCGGGCTCGGGCCTCACGGAGCTCGCCATCGGCGCACTGCTGCCGGCGCTCGAGCGCCGGCGCCGCGCGAAGCCCGCCTTCGCGGGCGGACCGGATCCGCTGCCCCGCGGCTCCTGGTTCGTCGCGCCCGAGCTGTTTGCGGAGGTGCGCTTCACCGAGACCACGAGCAGCGGGATGCTCCGGCATCCGGTCTTCGTGCGCGCGCGCGACGACGTAGCGGCGGCGGACTGCCCGGCGCCCGAGGTGCGGGCCGCGGAGAGCGCGGCACCCGAAGCGGCGCCGGCTCGCGGCAGCGCGAAGCCAGAGGCCGAGCTCGAGCTCACGCGCCTCGAGAAGGTGTTCTGGCCGGCCGAGGGGTACACGAAGGGCGACTTGCTCGCTTATTACGAGCGCGTCTGGCCGTGGCTCGCGCCGTATCTGAAGGACCGCCCCGTGGTGCTGACGCGCTATCCGGACGGCATCGAGGGCAAGAGCTTTTATCAGAAGAACGCGCCCGAGTTCGCGCCGGCCTGGGCGCGGCGCCAGTCGATCGAGGGCACCGACTACTTCGTGTGCAACGACCTGCGCACGCTGCTCTACGTGGTGAACTCCGGTGCGATTCCCCTGCACGTGTGGAGCGCGCGCCTCGGCAGTCTCGAGCGGCCCGACTGGTTGATCCTCGACCTCGACCCCAAGGAGGCGCCGTTCGCTCACGTGATCGCGCTCGCGCGGCTGATTCACGACATCCTGCGCGAGGCGGGAGCCGCGCACTTCGTGAAGACCTCCGGCCAGGCGGGCATGCACGTGCTGTTGCCGCTCGGCGCCGCGCTCTCGCACGACGAGGCCAAGAACCTCGCGGAGGCGATCGCGCTGGTGGTCGTCTCCGAGCGCTCGGACATCGCGACCGTCACCCGCCCGGTCGCGGCGCGCGGCGACAAGGTCTACGTCGACTTCCTCCAGAACGGCCGCGGCAAGCTGATCGCCGCGCCGCTGTCCGTGCGGCCGCGCCCGAGCGCGCCGGTCTCGATGCCGCTCACCTGGGCGCAGGTCACCGCACGCCTCGACCCGGCGCGCTGGAACATCGCGAGCGCGCCGCGCCAGCTCGCGAAGCACGGCGACCCGTTCGTGGGCGTGCTCGGCCGAGGGATCGACGCAGCGGCGCTGCTCGCAGGCCTGCTCCGCCGCCTCGAGCGTTCGGCCGACGAGAGCTGAGCGCGTTTCCGATTCAACCGTGCTCCGGCCGGGTGTAGGATGCGCGGCTCCTCGGGGTCCCCTGCATGCGCCTCTACTCCGGCACGAGCGGCTTCTCCTATCAGGAGTGGCACGGCGCGTTCTATCCCGAGCAGCTGCCCGCCGCCGACCGGTTGGCTTATTACGCGGCGCGCTTGCCCGCGGTCGAGATCAATCAGACCTTCTATCGCATGCCGCGCGCCACGCTGCTCGCACAATGGGCGGTGCAGGTGCCCGACGCTTTTCGCTTCGCGGTGAAGGCTTCGCGCAAGATCACGCACCTGAAGCGCCTCGCGGACGTGGGCGAGGAGACGAAGTACCTGATCGAGACGGCGCGGACGCTCGGCGAGAAGCTCGGGCCGATCCTGTTCCAGCTCCCGCCCTACCTGAAGCTCGACCTCGAGCGCTTCGACCGCTTCCTCGATCACCTGCCGGTCGGCACGCTCGCCGCGCTCGAGGCGCGCCACGCTTCCTGGCGCGACGAGGCCGTGCTCGGCCGCCTGCGCGCGCGCGGGATGGCATGGGTGATCACGGAGGACGACGAGGACGGCCGCGCCGAGATCGTCGCCACCGCGCCGTGGCTCTACCTGCGCCTGCGCCGCACCGACTACGACCGGCCGGCGCTCGCGGACTGGGCCACGAAGCTGCGCGCCGCTGCGCCGGTGCAGGCGTTCGCGTTCTTCAAGCACGAGGACGGCGCGCTCGGCACGAAGTGGGCGATGGAGCTGCTGGCCCACGCGCAGCGCGCCGGCGAGCGCCGCGCCCCCGTCCGCGCGGCGCGCGGGCGCGGGAAGCGCGCGGGCGGTGAGGGCTAGGCTGGGGCTCGCGACCGCCGCCCTCGCGCTCGCCTGCGCGAGCGGGGCATTCGCAGAGCACGCGCCCGGGCCGAGCCGCTACCAGGCTCGCGTCGTGCACGTCCGCGACGGCGACTCGCTGATCGTGAGCGACGGCGCGCGCCAGCGCGAGCTGCGGCTCGCCGAGATCGACGCGCCCGAGCGCGGGCAGGCCTGGGGCAAGCGCGCGGCGCGCGCGCTCGCGGCGCTGGTGAACGGCCAGGTGCTGCGTGTCGAGTTCGTGGAGATCGACCGCTACGGCCGCGAGGTGTCGCGCGTGTTCGCGGGCGACGTGTGCGTGGCCTGCGCGCTCGTCCGGGAGGGCCACGCCTGGGCGTTCCGCAAGTACCTGCGCGATCCCGAGTTCCTGGACTGGGAGCGCGAAGCGCGCAGCGCCCGGCGCGGGCTGTGGAGCCTCCCGGCGCACACCTTCGTGCCGCCGTGGGAGTGGCGGGACGGCGCCCGCCCCGCGGCCGCGGACGCCGCCGACCCCCGCTCGCCGCCGAGCGCGGCGCCGTCGCAGGCCGGGGGAGCCGCCTGCGGCGCGAAGCGCCATTGCCGCGAGATGTCGAGCTGCGTCGAGGCGCGCTTCTACCTGGTGGAGTGCGGCGTTGCGCGCCTCGACGGCGACGGCGACGGCACTCCGTGCGACGAGCTGTGCCGCTGAGCGCGCTTCGGTCGCCGCGGGCCTCGCGATACGCTGCGCCGCATGTCTGCCGTCTCGCTCTACGCTTTCACCTGCGGCGAGCTCACGATTCCCCGCGGCTTCCTGATCGAGGGCGCGAAGGGAAAGCTGCGCGTCCCGGTGCCCAGCTATCTGATCGCGCATCCGCGCGGGCGCGTGCTGTTCGACAGCGGCCTCCATCTCGCGATCCAGGGCGACGCCGCCGCGCACATGGGCGAGCGCGGCATGCGCGGCACGGCCTTCCACTTCGCCGCGGGCGAGGAGATCGGCGCACGGCTCGCGAGCCTCGGCTGCGCGCCCGAGTCGATCGCCCACGTAGTGAACTCGCACCTGCACTACGACCACTGCGGCGGCAACGCGCAGCTTCCGAACGCCGACGTGCTGGTGCAGCGCCGCGAGTGGGAGCACGCGCGCGCGCTGCCCGACGACGATCCGGCCTATCGCCGGCGCGACTTCGACACCGGCCAGCGCGTGTGCCTCGTGGACGGCGAGCTGGATCTGTTCGGCGACGGCAGCGTCGTGCTCTTCCCCACCACCGGCCACACGCCCGGCCACCAGTCGCTGCGCGTGCGCGCGGCCGGCGGCGAGCACGTGCTGTGCGGCGACGCCTGTTACCTGCGCGAGTCGCTCGAGCAGCTGCGCCTGCCCGGCGTGCTGTTCGACCGCGACGCCGCGCTCGCCTCGCTGCGCGCGTTCCGCGCGCTCGCGGCGTCCGGCGCGCGCGTGATGTTCGGCCACGACCCGGAGTTCTGGCGCGGGGTTGCGCAGGCGCCCGCGCGGCTCGCGTGAAGGAGACCCCATGAGCGAACGCAGCGAGCGGCCGCCGAGCGCGGAGTCGCGGGGCGAGGCGCCCGGCCGGGCGCGGCTCGCGGGCCGGCGCATCCTCGTGGTGGGCGGCGGCCAGCGCAGCTTCGACCCGGCGACCGATCCCGTCGGCAATGGGCGCGCGATGTGCCGGCTGTTCGCGCGCGAGGGCGCGCAGGTGGCGGTCGCGGACAAGCAGCGGGCGAGCGCCGAGGAGACGGTTGGCCAGATCGAGAAGGAGGGCGGCCGCGCGTTCGCGCTGCAAGCCGACGTGACCCAGCCCGCGGACGTGTCTCGGATGGTGGAGGAAGCGAAGCGCGGGCTCGGCGGTCTGGACGGCCTCGTGCTCAACGTGGGCATCGGCGTCGGCGCGCTCGGCCTCGCCGGCACCAACGCGGACGCCTGGGACCTCACCTTCGCGGTGAACGTGCGCGGCGCGATGCTCGCCTGTCAGGCCGCGCTGCCCCAGCTCGCGGACGGTTCGCCGATCGTGTTCATCTCGTCGATCGCGGGCCTCACCTCGGGCTCGCAGCTCCCGGCCTACGACGCGTCGAAGGCCGCGCTCGAGGGCCTGATGCGCCACGTCGCGCGCGAGGGCGCGCCGCGCGGCATCCGCGCGAACGTCGTGTGCCCCGGGCTCGTGGACACGCCACTCGGTCGCCTCGCCAGCGCCGGCCGCCCCTCGCGCGCGCGCGCGGCGATCCCGTTCGGCCGGCAGGCGACGGGCTGGGAGATCGCCTACGCGGCACTCTTCTTCGTGAGCGACGAGAGCGTGTACGTCACCGCGCAAGTGCTCGCGGTGGACGCCGGCATCACGGGCCTGTGAGGCGGGGACCGCTCAGACGCCGAAGCTGGCAGCGCCGCGCGTCACGCGCTCGCGAATCTCCGGCGCGAGCAGCGTCTCGAACGGCGCGAGCAGCTGGTTCACCTCGGTGAGTTTCTCGCGCACCAGATCGTCGCGCAGCGCCGCGATCTGCACCGCGGTGCGGTACTGCATCTCCTCGGCGCTGAACATCGCGCGGTCGCCCTCGGTGGTCGGGTAGAGGAAGTCGTTGTAGTTCGCCTGGCGCCAGGGCATCTGCGCGACCCGTTCGGCGCGAGCCAGATAGCGCCGCGACAGCTCGCGCAGCCCTTCGCCGGCCGCGCGAGACGAGAGCGTCTCGTGGAGCGCCACCGCCTGGAGCGCCGCCGAAGACATGCCGTGCCCGTAGGTCGGGTTGAAGCTGCATAGCGCGTCGCCGAGCGGAAGCAGCCCGAGCGGCAGCGCCTCGTAGCGCTCGTAGTGTCGAAAGCGATTCGCGGGATAGATCATGCGCACGAACTCCGACACGAAGCGCGCGCGGCGGAGCGTCTCCGCGAGCACCGGGTGAGGAAGGCTCGCCGCGAAGGCGAGCACGGCCTCGCGCTCGGTGGGCGGATAGTCGCCAGCGCGCCCGCCGAGCGAGCACATCGCCCGCCCGCCTTCGATGGGCAGGATCACGGCGCCGCGCGCGCCCACGCGCGGCAGATTGCCCACCGCGAGCATGCGCCAGTCGCGCTCCTGCGCGGGGTCGAGCTCGAGCACGACGCTCGCGTAGCCGAAGTCGACCTTCACCGTCTCGACGGGCGGCGCCGGGAGCCCCAGCGCCTCGAGCCAGCGCAGCCCCTCTTCGCGCCGGCCGGTCGCGTCGATCACGAGGTCGGCGGCGATCGGCTCCTCCGCCGCATCGGTGAGCACGCCCGTGACGCGATTCTGCGCGGCTTCGCGCACCAGGGCGCGCACCACGATGCCGGTGCGCAGCTCGAGGTTCGGAGTGCGCGCGACGGCGAGGGAGCGCACGACGTGCTCCAGCAGCCAGCGGCTCTGGCTGTGTAGCGTGAGCTTGCTCTCGAAGCGCGGCGCCACGCCGAGGTCGGACGCGGCGAGCGTGTCGCCGCCGCCCGAGACGGTCAGCGCGCCGCGCGCCTCGAGCTCGGCGCAGAAGCCGGGCAGCAGCGCCTCGATCGCGTTCTCGCCGGCCTTCAGCAGGATGTGCACGTGCTGGGCCTGCGGCGTCGCGCGTCGCGGCGCCGGCTCGCCGGGCAGCTCGTCCCGGTCGAGCACGAGCACGCGCTCGAAGTGCGGCGCGAGCACGCGCGCGGCGAGCATGCCCGCGAGGCTCGCGCCCGCCACGACCACCCGGGATCCCACCGCGCCGCTCATCTTCTCCACCTCCGCCCGGCGTACCGAGCGGCGCAACCTATCAAGCTCCTCCGTGCGCGGCCTCGGCTGCTCACGCTTCCCGCGTGGCGTCGCGCTCGGGCGCGCGGTCGTCGTCGAAGTGGTGGCGCCAGGCCGGGCCCTCCCAGTCTTCGAAGCCGCCGCGCCGCGCGTGGGCGATCACGAGCGCGACGAGGGTGCCCGCCAGCAGCAGCGAGAGCGGCAGGGTGAGTGCGAGGAAGCTCACGGCGCCGCCCGGAAGCGCAGCAGGCGCAGCGAGTTCGCCGTGACCGTCAGCGAGGAGAGCGCCATCGCGATGGCGGCTCCGAGCGGGTGGAGCACGCCGGCGACCGCGAGCGGAACCGCGACCGCGTTGTAGAGCATCGCGAAGGCGAAGTTCTCGCGGATTCGCGCGAGGCAGGCGCGCGAGAGCGCGAGCAGATCCGCGATCGCGCCGAGGTGCGGCGAGCGCACCACCGCATCGGCCGCAGCGAGCGTGATCTCGGAGCCGCGCGCCATCGCGACGCCGCAGTCGGCGGCGGCGAGGAATGCGGCGTCGTTGAGGCCGTCGCCCACGGCGAGGGTCGCGCCGGCCACGCCGCGCGCCTCGCGCACGCGAGCCACCTTCGCCTCGGGCGTCGCGCCGGCCAACGTGCGCGAGATTCCGCTGCGCTCCGCGGCGAGCGCGACGGCGCCCGCGTGGTCGCCGCTCACCAGCTCCGTGGCCACGCCTTCGCGCGCGAGGCGCGCGACGAGCTCCCGGGCATCCGCACGCGGTGCGTCCTCGAGCGCGAAGAAGCCGAGCACGCGCGTGCCCTCGGCGACCCACACGAGGCTGGCGCCGCGCTGGGCGTGAGCGAGAGCGGCGTCGGAGAGCCGCGGCGCGGGCGAGCAGCCCAGCTGCCGCAGCAGCGCGTCGGCGCCGGCGGCGACGCGCTCGCCCCCTTCCTCCGGCACGGCGAGCACGCCGAGCCCGGCGCGCGTCTCGCGCCGCGCGGACGGCGCGGGCGCCAGCTCCGCGCGAACGGCGGCGCGGCGGATCGCGTCGGCGATGGGGTGCACGGCTGCGCCCTCTGCCTCGAGTGCGGCAGTCAACAGCTCGCGCTCGGAAGTGCCCTCCGCGCACACGGTGGCCGCGACCGTGAAACGCCCCTCGGTGAGCGTGCCGGTCTTGTCGAGCAGCACACAGCGCACGCGCGCCAGGCGCTCGAGCGCCTCGCCCGACTTCACGAGCACGCCGAGCTGAGCGGCGCGGCCGAGCGCCGCGGCGATCGCGAGCGGGGTCGCGAGGCCGAACACGCAGGGGCAGGCGACGATCAGCACCGTGGTGGCGCGGAAGGCGACGTCCAGCGCGGAGGCCCCCCGCAGCGCGAGGACCAGAGCCGCCAGCGCGGCGATCGCGAGCACCGCGGGCGCGAACGCCGCGGCGAAGCGGTCGGCGCTGCGCTGGATGCGCGGCCGCTCCGCCTGCGCGCGCTCGAGCAGCGCGGCGAGTCGGGCGAGCGTGCCGCGACTCGCCGGGGCTTCGACGCGCAGCGCGATCTCTCCCACCAGGTTGCGCGCGCCCGCCGCGATGCGCGCGCCCGGCGCGCGGGCGACCGGCGCGGCCTCGCCGGTCAACGCGGACTCGTCGAGCTCGGTCGCGGGAGCGAGCAGCGTCGCGTCCACCGGACACAGCTCGCCCGCCGGAATCACGATCTCGTCGCCGACGGCGAGGTCGGCGGCCGGCACTCGCTCGAGCTGGGCGCCCCGGCGTCGCAGCGCCTCCCGCGGCGCGAGGCTGCGCAGGCGCTCCACGGCGCTCGCCGCGCGCGCGCTCGCGCCGCGCTCGAGCGTGCGACCGAGCAGCAGCAGGAACACGATCCAGGCTGCCGAGTCGACGAACAGGTGCGTGCGGCCGAGCCAGGTGCCGGCGACGTTGGTCGCGAAGGCCGTCGCGATCGCGAGCGACACCGGCAAGTCCATCGAGAGCTCGCCGCGCCGCAGTCCGCGCCAGGCGCCCTGGAAGAAGGGCAGCCCGCACCAGGCGACCGCAGGGACGGACAGCGCGGCAGCGAGCCAGCGCAGTCCGGCGCGAGTGGACGCGTCCATGCCCTGATAGGTCCCGATGTAGAGCGCGATCGCGAGCCACATCACGTTCATGGCGAGGAAGCCCGCCGCCAGCAGGCGCGTCAGAGCCGCGCGCGCCTGCGTGCGCTGCGGGCGGTCGAGCGTCTCGGGGTCGTAGGGAATCGCCTGATAGCCGAGCGCCTCGACTGCGCTCGCGAGCGCCTTCACGCCGGTGACGGTGGGATCGAAGCGCACGAGCGCGCGCTGGTCGCCGTAGTGGACCGCCGCGCTCGCGACGCCGGGCTGGGCGCGCAGCGCCTCCTCCGTCTTGCGCACGCAGCCCGCACAGCGCAGTCCCTCGAGCAGGAAGCCGATCTCCGCGCTGGCGCGGGCGGCAGCGGAGCGCGGCTCCGCACCGAGCAGCGCGCTAGCGGCCACCGGAGGCGCCTCCGAGCGGCGCGATGAAACGGGTCTCGCGCGCGACGGCGTCGCCCGGCCGCAGGCCGGACTCGAGCACGAAGCGCAGCTCCGCCTCCGAGGCGCCGTGGGGCGCCATCACGAAGACGCTGGCGTCCGCGATGCTCGTGGGAGCGACGGGGATCGGGTTCTGGCCGGCGATCAGCTCGAAGCCGGGCGGCTCGCTCTCGAGGCGCAGGCGGAAGCTCTCCGCGCGACGCGCGCGGTTCTCGATGTGGAGCTTGAAGGCGTTGCCCACGCGTCCGTCTCCGGCGCGCGTGTAGAGCGCTTCGCGGTTGTGCTCGACTGCGAGGTCCATCGGCACGCGGCGGGACAGCGAGACTGCGAACCCGGCGGTGACGACGGCGAGCAGCGCCGCGTAGATCACCACGCGCGGCCGCAACAGGCGCGCCGGCCGCGACTCTTCGAGCGTGCTCAGCGCGCGGTAGGCGATCAGGCCGCGCTCCCGCCCGACGCGATCCATCACGCCGTCGCAGGCGTCGATGCACTGCGTGCAGGCGACGCACTCCAGTTGCAGCCCCTTGCGGATGTCGATGTCGCTCGGACAAACCTGCACGCACAGCTTGCAGTCGACGCAGTCGCCCGTCGTGGTGCCGCGCTTGCCGCGCGGCTCGCCGCGCCGCGCGTCGTAGCCGATCACCAGCGTGTCGCGGTCGAACAGCACGCCCTGGAAACGCGCATACGGGCACAGATACTTGCAGAAGGTCTGCCGAGCGAACACGAAATCCGCGTAGGCGAGGGCGGTGAGCACGACCAGGAACGCGCCGCTCGCGCCCAGCGGTTCCGCGGCGAGAACGCGATCGATCAGCGCGTGCGGGGAGACGAAGTAGCCGACCACGTGGAAGGCGATCGTCGCGGAGAGCGCGACCCAGCCGGCGTGCAGCACGACGCGCCGCCAGAGCGCCACGCGCGGCGGGCGCTTCGACCCGCGCCAGCTCTCGATGCGGCGTGCGAGCTGCGCGAACACGTCGGTGAAGACGGTCTGGGGGCACGCCCAGCCACACCACAGGCGCCCCCCGAGCGCGGTGAAGAAGAACAGCGCGAGCGCGAGCGCCGCGACGATCAACCACAGGAAGTAGAGCTCCTGCGGGAAGATCACGAGGCCGAGCACGTGGAACTTTCGGCCGGGGACGTCGAGCAGCACGAGCGGCTCGTCCGCGACTCGGATCCACGGGATGCCGAACAGGATCGCGATCAGCGCCGCGTTGGCTCCGTGCCGCAGCCGGCGGAAGCGGCCCTCGACGGGCCGGGCGTTCAGCACTCAGCCCTCCTCGGCGTCCTCGCGCTCACCCTCGCTTGGCGCCGATGTCTCCACGTCGCCGTGAGCGTCGCTCTCGGGCGTTGCCTGCGCCGCGGCCTGCGCGGCCTCGTACTCCGGCGACCCGATGCCCGGCTCGTCGCGCCTGGGCAACGTCTCCATGTAGGCGAGCACCTGCCAGATCTTCTCGGTGCCGAGCTGCGCGCCCCACGGCGGCATGCCGAGCGGCCGCCCTTCGGACACGGTCGCGAACAGCTCAGCGTCGTCGTTCCCGTACTTCCAGTAGGGATCGACGAGGCTCGGGCCGACCAGCCCGGTGCCCTCGGCGGTGTGGCAGGCGACGCAGATCGTCGCCCACGTCTCGGCGCCCATCGCGATCGCCTCGGCGTTCCCGTGGTACGGGTTCGTCGTCGGCCGGTTCGCCTCGCGCACCGCCGCGTACTTCGCTTCGAGGGAGGCGACCTCCGCCTCGTACTGTGCGCGCTGCGACCAGCCCGAGAGGAAGGCGTAATAAGCGATGTAGCAGACGCCGATCGCGATCAGGCCGTAAAAGCCGACGTTGAACCAGAGCGGAATCGCGTTGTCCTCTTCGCCGATGCCGTCGCGCGGGGCGTCGTCCGCGCGGGGTCGTTCGGGAATCCCGTGTGCATCGCCGCTCACGCCTCGTCCTCCTCGAGCATGCGGCGCGCAGGCGCCTCGAGCCGGTCGCGATTCTTCGCGCAGTAGAGCCAGGCGGCGATGCCGGCGAACGCGCCGAACATCAGCAGCTCGCGCCCGAGCTTGTAGATCCACACCCAGTCGGCGGTCGATTCCATCAGCGCGGCTCCAGCATGGCGGTGTCCATCGGCTGCGCCTTGATCGCGCGGCCCAGCGACTGCAGATAGGCGATCAGGGCGATCGCCTCGCTGCGCGCCTGGGTCTCGTCGAGCGCGATGCCGTCCTTGCGCAGCGAGGCGGCGACCGCTTGCGCCTGCGCGAGCGCGTCGGCCGCGGCGTTCTCGACCTCGGCGTCGCCGTAGGGCGCGCCGAGCGCGCGCAGCACCGCGAGCTTCCGGCGCGAGAGGCTCGTGTCGAGCGGCGTCCTCGTGAGGAAGTCGAAGGCCGGCATGTTGCTGCGCGGCTCGATCCGGCGCGGATCCTCGAAGTGGAGCCAGTGCCACGAGTCCGGGTACTTCCCGCCGACGCGCGCGAGGTCGGGGCCGGTGCGCCGCGAGCCCCAGAGGAACGGCCGGTCGTAGACGCCCTCGCCCGCGACGGAGTAGTGCCCGTAGCGATCCGTCTCCGTCTTGAAGGGCCTCACCTGCTGGCTGTGGCAGACGTTGCAGCCCTCGCGCACGTAGATGTCGCGGCCCTCCTGCTCGAGAGCGCTGTAGGGCACGTGGCCCGCGAGCGGCTCCACGGTGCCCTGCATGAAGGCGGGCGGGATCAGCAGCACGATGCCGCCCACGACGACCGCGAGCAGCGTGAAGACGGTGAAGCGGAAGCTCCTGCTCTCCAGCGCGCGATGCCGTTCGAAGGCCATGGCTAGCGCCCTCCCGCCATCGCAGCGGCGGGGGCCAGCGGCGGCTCGGGCTCGGCCGGAATCTCGGCCGAGCCGTGCCGGATCGTCTGCGCGACGTTCACGACCATCATGCCGAGGCCGGTCAGGAACAGCGCGCCGCCGAAGAAGCGCAGCACGTCGTAGATGCGGATCGCCGAGACCGTCTCGATGAACGTGTAGGCGAGGCTTCCGTCGGCGTTGACCGCGCGCCACATCAGGCCCTGGGTCACGCCCGACACCCACATCGGCGTCACGTAGAGCACGATGCCGAGCGTGGCGGTCCAGAAGTGCGCTTCGGCGAGGCGCACGCTCCAGAGCGTCGTGTGCCAGAGCCGCGGGATCAGGTAGTAGAGCACCGCGAACAGCGTCATGCCGACCCAGCCGAGCGCCCCCGAGTGCACGTGGCCGATGGTCCAGTTGGTGAAGTGCGAGAGCGCGTTCACCGACTTGATCGACATCATCGGGCCTTCGAACGTGCTCATGCCGTAGAAGGTGAGGCCGACGACGAACATCTTGAGCAGCGGGTCCGTGCGCAGCTTGTGCCACGAGCCCTTTAGCGTGAGCAGCCCGTTCAGCATGCCGCCCCAGGAAGGGAAGATCAGAGCGATGGAGAAGGCCGCGCCGAAGGTCTGCGCCCAGTCGGGCA
>CAYWRY010000037.1:0-32410 GCA_964460485.1 uncultured Spirochaetales bacterium | reverse complement strand
TAGCAGCAGATGAGGGCGCGGTGTCCTCCGGCTGGTGAGAAATCCGGGCTAGCGGTCGGCCCGCGGGCGGACGCGCCGTCGCGGCGGTCCGCCGTGCGCCGCGGGGGTCCCGCTCGCCTCACACCACGTCCGGCGTCGCGTGCTCCATCAGCGGCAGGTCGTCGGGCACGTCGCCGAGCGCGAGCGCGATCTTGCTGAAGCCCATGAAGATGGCGTTCGCCGCGGCGAGCTCGACGAGCTGCGCCGGCGTGAAGTGCGCGAGCGCCTCTCGCCGCAGCGCGGGCGGCGCCTCCGCGTCGGCGAGGAAGGCGTCGGTCCACGCCAGCACGCACTTCTGTTGCGTCGTGAGGTCGCTGGCCGCGAAGTCGTCGCGGATCTTGTCCACCACGGCCTCGCTGAGCCCCTCCTGCTTCGCACCTGCGAAGCGCGCGCTCTTTCAAAAGCCGCAGTCGACGGTGCGCGCGCTGCGGATGCGCGCCATCTCCTTCGTCGAGTGGCTGAGGAGGCCGCGGCTCCAGAGCGTTCCGTAGAGCTTCATGAACGCCGCCAGCGCCTCGGGCTGGTGGGCGAGCGCGCTCGCCTGGATCGCGTCGCTGCCCAGCGGCTTCGGCAGCGCGATGCGCATGCCCGGCCTCGTCACGACGCGCACCTCGCGCCGCTTGCTCGGCGGCGAAGGGCGCACGGTTTCCGCGATGCCGAGCATCTTCTGGAAGCGCGAGAAGCCGTCGAAGATCGCGAGCGCCTCTACGAACGCGACGACTGCTGCGTCGCCGAGCGCCGCGCGCACCGGCGCGATCTCCTCGTCGCCGATGCCCTTCGCGTCGAGCACGAACTGCTCGGCCAGCCGCAGGCAGGCGCGCTCTTCGCCGGAGAAGCGCGCGCTCTTCCACCACGCGTCGAGCTCCGCGACGCAGCCCTCGTCCCAGCCGGCCTCCAGCGCCTCGCTCATGCGGTGCGCGCCGAGCGGGAGCCCGTGCAGCTGGCGCACGCGCAGCAGCGCGAGTTGGAGCATCACCGGGGGCGCGAGCCGCCTCTCCCAGAGCAGCGCGACGAACTCGCGCCAGGCGGCGAACAGGTTCTCGCGCAGGCCGAACACGCGCTCGAAGTCGTTGGCACCTCTCGCCTGCTCGGGAAGCCAGCTCACACCCACTCCATCCGGCCGCGCCCTGCGGCTACGAGGCGCGGGCCTCACCGCAATGCGGGCACGCCTGAGATAGCAGCGTCTGGCTGCGCGCGAGCGCAGCCTCGAGCTCCGCCACGCGCCGCTCGCGCTCCGCCGCAGCCTCCACGCGCTCCGTCTCGTCGCGCGCCTGGAGCACGAAGCGCAGCCGCCCGGCGTGCGTGCGATAGGAGGCGACGGCGATGCTCATGCAGCGCCAGCCCTCGCGCGCGCCGCGGTAGCGAATCGGATCGCTCACAGTCGGCCTGCCGAGCGCGGCCGCCTCGAACACGCGCCGGGCCGCGGGCAGATCGTCCGGATGGATGTAGGCGCCTCCGTCCGTGCCGAGCAGCTCGGCGACGGGCAGCGCATAGTGCGCCTGGCGCTTGGCCGCGATGAACAGCAGTCGCCCGCGGCCATCGAGCTCTGCGGTGACGTCGTGAGCATTCTCCACGTAGGCCTTGAAGCGCGCCTCGCTGGCGGCCATCACCGCGTGCGCCGCCAGCACCTGCTCTCGCCACGCGTCGTGGGCAGTGTTCCACGAGTGAGCCAGCAGGAAGAGCAGGAGCGCGAGCGGCGCGATCAGCCACGGGGCGCGCGGGTCGGCGATCCACGGCTCCGCGCCAGCCGCGACCTCGCTCGGACCCGCGAGCACGAGCACGACCGCGCTGGCGAGCGCCATGGCCAGGAAGGCCCAGCCTGCCCGCGCGGGGCCCCACAGCAGCGCGACCGCGGGCGCCAGCGCGAGCAGCGCCGCCGAGGCGACGCAGGTGCCCGCCGTCGCGACGAGCAGCGCCAGACCGCCGAGCGTCAGCGTGAGCGGCGTGCCCAGGCCGAGCGCGGCGCGCGGGCCGCCGCGCGCAAACCACCCGCACAGGGCGATCAGCGCCGCCGCGGTCGCCGCGCACAGCGCCGCGACGATCCTCCGACCCGCGAGCGCGTAGGGCACCGCGAACAGGATGCCGGCGAGCGCCATCACGCCGGCGAAGCGCTCGGCCTGCCCGGACCCATCCCAGAGCGGGATGCGCACGCGCGGCGCGGGAGCGTGGCGAAGCGCTTCGCTCATCTCGGCTCCAGGTCGGCCAGGCCGCGAGGTGCGGGTGCCGTGCAAGGGAGTCGCCTGAGCAGCGGCGCGGGTAACGCCGTCGTAACGTTCGCATTTCGCCATTTCGCAGCGGGGAGCGCGCGTTGAAGTTCGGAATCTTCTTCGAGCTGTCGGTGCCGCGGCCGTTCACCCACGGCATCGAGCGCCAGGTCTACGAGAACGCCCTCGAGCAGTCGCGGCTGGCCGACGAGCTGGGCTTCCACTGGGTGTGGGCGGTGGAGCACCACTTCCTGGAGGAGTACTCGCACTGCTCGGCGCCCGAGCTGTTCCTCACCGCCGTGGCGATGCAGACGAAGCGAATCCGCGTCGGCCACGGCGCGGTGGTGTGTGTGCCCGAGATGAACCACCCGATCCGCGTCGCCGAGCGGGCGGCGACGCTGGACGTGCTGTCCGGCGGCCGCCTCGACTTCGGCACCGCGCGCTCTTCCACGTGGACCGAGCTCGGCGGCTTCCAGGTGAACCCCGACGACACCAAGAAGACCTGGGACGAGTTCGTGCGCGCCCTGCCCGTGCTCTGGCGCCGCGAGCCCGTGCGCTGGGAGGGCCGCTGCTTCTCGATGCCCGAGCGCAACGTGCTGCCCAAGCCGCTGCAGGATCCGCATCCGCCGCTGTGGGTCACGGTGACGAGCCCCGGCACGGAGCTCGACGCCGCCGAGCGCGGCATCGGCTGCCTCGGCGTCTCCGCCGCGAGCTACCAGGAGCAGGAGCGCCGCACGCGCGAGTTCCACCGGCGCATCCAGTCGTGCAACCCGGTGTCGAGCGTCGTCAACGACCAGGTGGCGACGCTCAACTTCCTGTACTGCCACGAGGATCGACGCGTCGCCGCCGACCTGGGCATGCGCTTCATGGGCACGTTCTCGGTGGCGAACTCCCACCTGCTCTGGACGCGCGAGGCATTCCCCACGCGCGCCTACCAGTCGCTCGCGAACCTCGCGCCCAGCTCCCAGTCCCAGGCGACCAACCCCAGCGAGGGTGTCGCTCTGCCCGAGGGCCTGTGCATCGGCGACCCCAAGCACTGCATCGCCGCGATCCAGCGCTGGGAGTCGATGGGCGTGACGGGCATCAACTTCTTGCTGAACGGGATGGAGGTGGTGCCGCAACAGGCGGTGCTCGACTCGCTGCGCCTGTTCGCGAAGGAGGTCATGCCGCACTTCACGAAGGGCGCGGAGCTCGCGCCGGCGCGCGCCGCGGGAGCCGCGCTGTGATCGTGGGAACCGCGCGCCTCGAAGACCTGAAAGCCCGGCGCCCGCGCATGCCGTCGCTCGACGCATCACCCGTGACGCTGCCGGGCGTCGAGATCGTCCAGGCGATGTTCGAGATGCCGGCCTCGGCGCGCGAGAGCATCCTGCCGGCGGGGCTGCACCCGACCAACCCGGCCGCGCTCGTGCTCCAGGCCTGGCGCTGCCCCGAGTCGCCGTGGGGCGCGTTCTCGCTGGTGCAGGTGCGCGCGCAGACGCGCAGCGGGGTGCGCCCGCGCGGCTTCGTCACCGGCGCCGCCTGCGACGGCGAGGCGGCCGCGCGCGCCCTCGCCGCCGGCTTCGGCTTTCCCGCGCAGCTCGCCGAGATCCGCTGGCAGCGCGCCTACGACACCGTGCGGCTCGAGGTCGCGCGCGGCGGCGAGACGATCCTCGGCTTCGAGGGCGCCGACCCGGAGCCTCTCGCGCCCGGCGACGTCCAGTACTCGGGCACGCTGAACCTCGCCGACACGCCGCGCGGCTGGCGGCTCGTCCAGGTCGACCCGGAGTTCCGCCCCGCGCGCGCCGAGCGGCTGCGGCCGAAGCTCTCGGCATTCTCGCCGGCTGCGTGGGGCGACCCGCGCCTCGACCCCTACTACCCGGTCTCCGCCTCGATCACGCTCGCAGACGTCACGATTCCCGCCCTGCGCTTCGTGTGCCGCCCGGAGGAGCTGGCGTTCACGGGGACCGAGAAGGTCTGAGGGCGGCGGCACCGGCCGGGGCCGGGGGGTACGCAGCCTCGGCGCACGGCTCGGCGCGAGCTTGCGAACCAGTTGCAGCATCCACACGCCGATGAGCCGGGAACGTCACGCCCGCCCCGCCGGGCGGCACGTTCCTGGGAGTCCGTGTGCACGATCGCGAGGAGCCCCGCCCGATGCCGCGCAGCCTCACCGCCCCGACCGCCCCCGCTCTCCGCCGTTATTCTGCGCTCCTCATGCGCAACCGATTCCCCCTCCCCCTCTTGGCTCTGCTCCTGTTGCTCGCGCCGGCCGCGCACGCCGAGCTGCTCTGCTCCGACCTCCAGGACCTGGAGCGGCAGTTCCTGCGGGCGCACATCCGCTACGGCGCGTTCGACGACGCCCTCGACGAGCGCACCGCCACCCTCTTCCTGGAGCGGCTCGACTCGCAGCGCCTGCTCTTCCTCGCGCCCGAGGTGAAGCGCCAGAAGGCGCTGCTCATGCGCGCCGCCCGCGAGATCCGCAACGGCAACTGCGCGCACCTGCGCACCCTGCACGCGGACATCGTCGCGCGCACGAAGCGCATGGAGGAGCAGGTCCGCGCGTTCGTGACGCGGCCCGACTACGCCCTCGACCCGAACGCGATCGTGACGCTCGACGTCGAGGAGCGCGGCTGGCTGCCGAACGAGGACGCACGGCGCAAGGAGATCGAGGCGCTCGTGCACTTCCAGGTGTCGAACCTCGAGAACGGCCTGCCTCAGGAGGAGATCGCCAGCGGCAAGGCGCGCGCAGATGCGGTGAAGCGCGTCGTTAAGCGCGCCGAGCTGCGCACCAAGCGCGTCAGCGACATCGATCAGGAAGAGCTGCTGTCGGCCTGGCTCGACGCGTTCGCGGGCGCCCTCGACCCGCACTCCAACTACTTCTCCCAGCGCACCTACGACGACTTCAAGATCCAGATGCGCCTCTCGCTCGAGGGCATCGGCGTCCAGCTCCAGGACAAGGAGGGCGTCGCGGTCGTCCAGCAGATCATGCCCGGCAGCGCCGCGAAGCTCGAAGGCTCGCTGCGCGAGGGCGACAAGATCCTCGAGGTGGCGCAGGAGAAGGGCGAGCCGGTCGACATCGCCGAGATGGATCTCGACGACATCGTGCGCCTGATCCGCGGCAAGAAGGGCACGAAGGTCAAGCTGACCGTGATGCGCGACGGCTCGCCGCCGGAGCGCTTCCGCGTGACGATCGTGCGCGACAAGATCGACCTCGAGGAGCAGGCCGCGAAGCTCGACGTCGAGGAGGTCGTGCAGGACGGCCGCAAGCTGAAGCTCGCCGTGCTCACCCTGCCCGGCTTCTACGGCGGCGGCGACCCGCGCAACCCGATGGAGCGCCTCGCCTCGCGCGACGTGCGCCGGCTGCTGGAGCGAGCGCGCCGCGAGCAGGTCGACGGGCTCCTGCTCGACCTCGCCTTCAACGGCGGCGGTTTGCTCGACGACGCCGTGCGCATCGCCGGCTTCTTCATCCACGACGGCGGCGTCGTGGCGGTGCGCGAGGGCTTCACCAGCCACGTGATCCGCGATCCGGAAGGCGGCATCGCCTGGGTCGGGCCGATGGTGGTGCTCACTTCGCGCGTCTCGGCCTCGGCGTCCGAGATCGTCGCGGGAGCGCTCAAGGACTACCGGCGCGCCGTCGTCGTCGGCGACGCCGCCACCTTCGGCAAGGGCACCGTGCAGAGCATGGACGAGCGCCCGCAAGGCGACGCGCTGAAGGTCACGACGGGCATGTTCTTCCGGCCGGGCGGCGCATCGACCCAGCACGAGGGCGTGCGCGCCGACATCGCCCTGCCCTCGCTGCTGACGCCAGACATGATCGGCGAGAGCGAGGAGAAGTTCGCGCTCCCGCAGGAGCACGTCGCGCCCTTCCTGTCGCGCTCGGCGAACGCGGCGCTCGGCCGCGCGCGCTGGGAGCCCGTCACCGACAAGATGATCGCGGAGTTGGCGCGCCGCTCGGCGCAGCGCGTCGCACGCGATCCGGACTACGAGCGCATCCGCGAGGAGCTCGCCGAGCGCGAGGCCGACCACGGCAAGCTGAAGCTGGCGACGCTGATCCAGCGGCGCGAGGAGGAAGAGCGCGAAGCCGAGGAGCGCCGCACGACGGACGGGAAGAACGGCAGCGGCGGCAAGTCTGCCCAGGCCCCCGGCCAGGCGCCGGCCGTCGGCGGCGGACTCACCGCCGCGATCGGTCCCGCGACGCCCGGTTCCGAGATCACCGGCGAGGACGCGGAGGAGGAGGCGCCGCGGCCCGACCGCAAGGAAGCGCTGCGCGTGCTCGCCGATCTCGTCACCCTCCAGCCTTCGCGCTCCTAGCGGCGCGCCTGCGGAGCGCTCCGCCTCGGCCGGCGTAAAACCACGGCGGTGGGGCCGACACGCCTGCGCCGCGCCGCCGCGCCCGCGGGCGCATTTCGCGATCCCCGGCGATCATGCGCCGCTTCGCAACCGCCGGGAGGATGCATGCAGCTCGAGCCCGCTCTGCGCACGCGCATCGAGGATCTGATCGCTTCGCAGCGCGTCGTCGTCTTCATGAAGGGCGTGCGCGGCGCGCCGCAGTGCGGCTTCAGCGCCACCGTCTGCCGCATCCTCGACGGGCTGATCCCCGAGTACGCCACCGTGAACGTGCTCGCCGACCCGGCGCTGCGCGAGGGCATCAAGCAGTTCTCGCAGTGGCCGACGATTCCGCAGCTCTACGTGGGCGGGGAGTTCGTGGGCGGCTGCGACATCGTGCAGGAGATGCTCGCGGACGGCTCGCTGTACGAGACGCTCGGCGTCCCGAAGCCCGTAGTCGCGGTGCCGCAGCTCACCATCACCGACGCCGCCGCCGACGCGCTGCGCAAGCTGTCGTCGCGCTCCGCGGGGCCGCTGCACCTGACGATCGACGCGCAGTTCCAGCACGGCCTCTACTTCGGCCCGAGCGAGCCCGGCGCGCTCGCGCTCGCGGTGAACGGCGTCGCGCTCGAGATCGATCCGCTCTCGGCGCCGCGCGCGAACGGGCTGGTGCTCGACGCGGAGGCGCGCGCGGAGGGTCCCGCCTTCCGCATCGACAACCCGAACGCGCCGAAGAGTGCGGGGGTGCGCCAGATGAGCGTCGGCGACCTCGCCCGGCGCCTCGCGGCGGGCGAACGGTTCGGTCTCTTCGACGTGCGCAGCGTCGAGGAGCGCGCGGTCGCGCACATCGAGGGCGCACGCCTGCTCGACGGCGAGCTCGCCGCGCAGCTCGAGCAGCTCGACAAGAGCACGATGCTCGTCTTCCACTGCCACCACGGCGGGCGCAGCCAGCGCGCCGCCGAGCACTTCGCGGCGCTCGGCTTCACGAACGTCTGGAACGTGGCGGGCGGCATCGACGCGTGGTCGCTGGAAATCGACCCGAGCGTGCCGCGCTACTGACCGCAACGGCGCGCGAAGCGGGGCCGCGCAGTGCGGCGAGGCCGAACGAAGTCGAACAGCGGCTCCCGCGCAACGCGGGGCCCACGGAGGGAGCTCGATGGCGCTGAAGATCCTCTCGTCGCCGCCGCCGGAGCCGGAGGAGGTCGCGCAGCAGCTCGCGCAAGCCGTAGAGAAGGCGCTGCCCGGCGCGACGGCCGAGGTGCAGATCGGCAGCCCCGGCCACTTCGAGCTGACCGTGACCGCGAGCGCGCTGGCCGGCCTCTCGCGCGTGAAGCAGCAGCAGGCGGTGTACGCGGCGATCGCGCACCTGATGGCCGGCGACTCCGCGCCCGTGCACGCCATCGACCGCATGACGATCCGCACCAGCTGACGCCACGCCGAAAGCCTACGCATGAAGCCGTCCGAACTCACGAACGTCGCCCCGCGCAGCGCGCTGAACGCTGCGGTGCCGCTGGCGCGGCCGGGCGAGTTCGCGACGCTGCGCATCGGCCCGCACGCCGTGTGGCCGCCGGTGGTGCTCGCGCCGATGGCGGGCGTCACCAACGCGCCGTTCCGCACGCTCTGCCGCCGCTTCGGCGCGGGCCTCTACGTGAGCGAGATGATCACGGCGCGCGCGCTGGTCGAGGGCAACGCGAAGACCCTGCGGCTCGCCGAGTTTGCGCCGGACGAGAAGCCGCGCAGCCTCCAGCTCTACGGCGTCGACCCCGTGATCGTGGGCGAGGCGGTGGCGCAGCTCGTCGCCGAGAACCGCGTCGACCACATCGACATGAACTTCGGCTGCCCGGTGCGCAAGGTGACGAGCCGCGGCGGCGGCTCCGCCATCCCTGCGCGCCCGCGCCTGCTCGCGCGCATCGTCGCCGCGGCGGTCGCGAACGCGGGCGCAGTGCCCGTGACGATCAAGTTCCGCATCGGCGTCGACGAGTCGATCACCACCCATCTCGATGCCGGCCGAATCGGGCAGGAGGAAGGCTGTGCGGCGGTGGCGTTGCACGCGCGCACGGCGGCGCAGCTCTACGACGGCGAAGCCGACTGGAACGCGATCGGCGAGCTGAAACAGGCCGTGACGCGCATCCCCGTCCTCGGCAACGGCGACATCTGGGAAGCCTGGGACGCGCTGCGCATGCTGCGCGCGACCGGCTGCGACGGCGTGGTCGTGGGCCGCGGCTGCCTCGGACGGCCGTGGCTGTTCCGCGAGCTCGCGCAGGTTTTCGACGGCCGCGAGCCCGAGGCGCCGCCGACGCTCGGCGGGGTGTGCGACGTTCTGCTGGAGCACGCCGAGCTGCTGGTGCGGCACTGGGGCGAGCGCGCCGGCATCCGCAGCTTCCGCAAGCACGCCACCTGGTACACGAAGTGCTTCCCCGGCGGCGCGCGCCTGCGGCCTGCGCTGGTGGCCGCGGAGTCGCTCGCGCAGCTCACAGACGCGCTCGCCGGCGTGCCGCGCGAGCTGCCGTTCCCGGCACAGGGCCTGCGCGTCGCGCGCGGCAAGCACGCCGGGCGCCAGCGCGTCTCGCTGCCCGAGGGCTGGCTCCTGCGCCGCGACGACCCGACGCCTCCCGGCCGCGAGGCCGAGGACGCAGAGTCCGGCGGTTGACACCGCCCCGCGTCGCCGGCCGCTCGTGAACGAGGCCTCCGCCCGCGGCTCGGGAATCGCGGCGGCGTCTGCGGCGTACCTGCTGTGGGGCGTGCTGCCGGCTTACTGGAAGCTGCTCGGCGACGTGCCGGCGGTCGAGGTGCTCGCGAACCGCGTGCTGTGGTCGCTCGCCTTCACGCTCGCGCTGCTCGCCGCGCTCGGGCGACTCAGCGCGCTGCGCGCGGCATTGCGCTCGTCGCGCGAGCGCCTCGGCCTCGGCGCGGCGAGCGTCTTCATCGCGATCAACTGGGGACTCTTCATCTGGGCCGTGCAGGCGAACCGCTTGGTCGAAGCGAGCCTCGGCTACTACCTGAACCCGCTGATCAACGCCGCGCTCGGCGTCGCGCTCTTCCGCGAGCGCCTCGCACCCGCACAGGTCGTCGCGATCGCGCTCGCCGCCCTCGGCGTCGCGGTCCAGATCGTCGGCTATGGCGGCTTGCCCTGGGTGGCGCTCGCGCTGGCCGCCACGTTCGCTTGTTACGGCGTCGCCAAGAAGCGCACCGCCGTGGGATCGCTCGCGAGCCTCAGCTTCGAGACCGCCGCGCTCGCGCCCGTGGCGCTCGCCTGGCTCGTGTTCGGGACGCCGGCGCTGGGCGGCGCGCTCGCGGGCGCATCGCCGGCGACGCGCGCGCTGCTCGTCGCCTCGGGCCCGATCACCGCGGCGCCGCTCGTCGCGTTCGCCGCCGCCGCGCGCCGCCTGCCCTTCACGGTGCTCGGCCTGTTCCAGTACGTCTCGCCGACGATCTCGCTGTTGCTCGCGGTCTTCGCCTACGGCGAGCCCTTCACTCCTGCCCACGCCGCGAGCTTCGCCTGCATCTGGCTCGCGCTGGCGCTCTTCAGCGCGAGCGCGTGGCGGGCGCGACAGGCGCTCGCGCCCGGCGAAGGCTGAGGACGCGCGGCGCGGCTGCCGGCGTCCGAGGCTGCGCTCAGCGCGCCCTGAGCGGCGTCGGATGCCCGAACAGCCACCCCTGCCCGAACGGAATGCCGAGCTGGCCCAGCATGTCGAGCTCTTCCAGCGTGTCGAGGCCCTCCCCGATGATGCGCGCGCCGATGCCGTCGGCCACGAGCTGGAGCGCCCGCAACAAACTCTGCTTCGAACGGTCGGTGTCGAGGTGCGTGATCAAGGCGCGGTCGACCTTGATGAACTCCGGCTCGAGCTCGATCAGCGCGTGCAGGCTCGCGTAGCCGGCGCCGGTGTCGTCGAGCGCGAACTGGAAGCCGAGCTTGCGGTACTCGTCGCGGATCTCGCGGAAGCGGCCGAAGTTCCCGATCGACTCCTGCTCGGAGATCTCGAACACCACGTCGCGAGGCGTGAGGTTCGCCTCGGCGAGCGTGCGCACGACGGCGTCGGGTCGGAACTGGGGGTCGTGGATCGCCGTCGGGCGCACGTTGAGGAAGAGGCGCGTGCCGCCAGGCAAAGCCGTCGCGCCGGCGAGCCCGCTGCGTCGGCACAGGCAGTCGAGCTCGTAGACGAGGCCCTCGCGCTCGGCGGTCCCGAACATCACGAGCGGCGCGTGGAACTCGGTGCCCTCGGGTCCGCGCGCCAGCGCCTCGTAGCCGAACACGGTCTTCGAGGCGACCTCGACGACCGGCTCGTAGACGGAGGTGACGCCGCCCGAGAGCAGCACGCCGAGGAAGGACTGCCGGCGCTGGCGCTCGCGCGATCGGCGCGCGAGGGAGGCGTCGTCGCGCGCCTCCTCGAGCACGGCGCGCAGCTGCGTCTCCGCGGCGCGGAACGGGTTGCGCAGCGTGGCCGCGTAGCCGACGCCGATCACCGGCGCCTCGCGCGCCCACGGGTAGACGATGCGGCGGCCGCTCTGCTCGAGGGCGCGATCGAGGGCGCGCACCAGGCCGGGCAGCTCCTGGCGAAAGAAGGCTCCGTCCTCCGCCCCGCGACAGACGAGCACGGCGAGCTCGAGCCGGCCGGTCTCGCCAGCGACGACGAGCGCGTCGCCGCCAAAGCACAGCTCCGCCACGCTGCGCACGAGCGCGCCGAGCCGCGCGAGCGCCTGGCCGTGCGCAACGCCGCCGTGGCCCTGCTCGACGAAGCCGAGCCCGCTCGCGTCCACGGAGACCACGCCGAGCAGCGGCTGGGCGTCGAAGCGCGCGAGCAGCGCGCTGAGCTGCTCGCCAAGGCGCGGCAGCGCCACCGGCGCGAGCTCTTCGCGCGTCTCCTTCTCGGGATCGTGCATGATGCGGGCGTATCGGGCGGAATCGACTCGGGATTGAGGAGGGTCCAAGTTGAATCGGACGGCCAGCGCGCTTGCGGCGGGACTGCTCGCCCTCGCTTGCCGCGAGCCCGGCAAGCAGGCGTGGGAGCCGGACTCCACGCGCGCGCAGAAGCGCGCGCTCGTCCCGCGCGAGGCTTGCGCCCAGCAGGAGCCGCAGCGCCGCGCGCTGTTCGGCGACCTGCACGTGCACACCGCGGTCTCGATGGACGCGTGGCTCAGCGGAACGCTCGCGACGCCCGACGACGCCTACCGGTTCGCGCGCGGCCAGGCGATCGGCATCCCGCCCTTCGATGCGGACGGCGCGCCGAGCGCGACGCTCGCGATCGAGCGCCCGCTCGACTTCGCCGCCGTCACCGACCACGCCGAGTGGCTCGGCGAGACGTCGCTTTGCCAGGACGAAACCGCAGCCGCCTACGACACCGATTCGTGTCGCATCTTCCGCGGCGAGCAGACGTCGCTGCGCGCGCGCCTGCTCGGCCTCGAGGGCTTTCGCGCGCGACTGCTCGGCGCGCTCTCGATCTTCGGCCGCAACGACGAGATCTGCGGCGAGGACGCTGGCGCCTGCCGCGCGCGCACGCGCACGCTGTGGGAAGAGAACCAGGCGGCCGCCGAGCGTTGGGTCGACCGCAGCGCGGCGTGCGAGTTCACCACGTTCCACGCCTTCGAGTACAGCCGCTCGCCCGATTCCACGAAGATCCACCGCAACGTGATCTTCCGGAACGAGATCGTGCCCGAGCTGCCGATCTCGTGGATCGACACGCCGAGCGAGCCCGAGTTCTGGGCGAAGCTGCGCGCACAGTGCGTCGACACGGACTCGGGCTGCGACGCGATCGCGATCCCGCACAACCCGAATCTCTCCAACGGGCAGCTGTTCGCGATCTGGTATCGCGATCTCCCGCTCGAGGAGCAGCGCGCGCAGGCGAAGCTGCGCGCCGGGCTCGAGCCGGTGGTCGAGATGATGCAGCTGAAGGGCGAGTCCGAGTGCCGGAACGGCATGTTCGGCGTGGTCGGCGGCCCCGACGAGCTGTGCGACTTCGAGAAGGTCCGCGACCTCTCCTCCGCGCCACCGGAGGACTGCGGCGAGGGGACCGGCAGCGGTGCCCAGGCCGGGCGCGGCTGCACGTCGCGCCTCGACTACGTGCGCTACGCACTGATCGAAGGGCTGCGCGAGCGCGAGCGCATCGGCGTGAACCCGTACGAGCTGGGCTTCATCGGCAGCACCGACACGCACCTCGGCACGCCCGGCGCAACGAGCGAGCGCTCGCACATCGGCACCTTCGGCGAGAGCGCAGAGGCGGCGCTCACGCTCGGCGACAAGCTGCGCCCGTCCGCGGGCAACAGCGCGGGCGGCCTCGCGGGCGTGTGGGCGGAGGAGAACTCGCGCGAGGCGATCTTCGCCGCGCTCGCGCGGCGCGAGGTGTTCGCGACCAGCGGCACGCGCATCCAGCCGCGCTTCTACGGCGGCTGGGAGCTCCCCGACCTCTGCCGCGCCGAGAGCTTCGCCGCGGCCGGCGACGCCGCGGGCGTGTCGATGGGGCGCACGCTGCCGCCGCGGCCGCGCGCAGACGCAGCGCTGCGGTTCGCCGTGTCTGCGCACGGCGATCCGCTCGGCGCGCCCCTCCAGCGCCTCCAGATCGTGAAGGCCTGGGCCGGGCCGAACGGCGAGTTCCACGAATCCGTCGTCGACGTGGCGGTCGCGCAGGGCGACGCCGGCGTCGACGCGGGCTCGTGCGAGCTCACGGGCAGCGGCCCCGCCGCGCTCTGCGCGACCTGGACCGACCGCGACTTCGATCCCGATCTGGCCGCCGTCTACTACGCGCGCGTCGTCGAGAGCCCGAGCTGCCGCTGGACCACCTGGAAGTGCAACGCGCTCGCGCCCGAGCTTCGACCCGATGCCTGCAGCGACCCGCGCGTCCCGAAGACGATCCAGGAGCGCGCCTGGACGTCGCCGATCTGGCTCGCGCCGGCCGCGCCCTGAGGCTCCGCGCAACGGCCGTTCGCGAGCTCGCGCTTCGCCCGCGCGCGGCCCCACCGCTCCCGACCCCCGAGCTAGCGTACGCCGATGTCCGTACGAGCCGTGATCTTCGACCTGGGCGGCGTCGTGATCGATTCCCCGCTGCACGCGATCGCGCGATACGAACGCGAGCTCGGCATTCCCGCCGGCGTCGTGAACCGCGTCGTGGTCGATGCGGGTCCGCAGGGCGCCTGGTCGCGGCTCGAGCGCGGCGAGCTCTCGATGGAGGACTTCCATCGCGCCTTCGAGGGCGAGCTGCGCGCGGTCGGATACACGATCTCGGCGGCGACGATGATGGCGCGCATCGCCGAGTGCGAGCCGAGGCCGGCGATGCTCGCCGCGATCCGGCGCATCCGCGGACGCGGTCTGCGCGCGGGCGCCCTCACCAACAACTGGGCGAACGACCGCGGCGAGCCGACGCACGACCTGAGAGATCTGTTCGACGCGTTCATCGAGTCGAGCAAGGTGGGGCTGCGCAAGCCCGACCCGCGCATCTACCGCCTCGCCTGCGACGCGCTCGGCGTCGCGCCCGGCGAGGCGGTCTTCCTGGACGACATCGGGCGCAATCTCAAGGCCGCGCGCGAGCTCGGCATGCGCACGATCAAGGTGGACGCGCCCGCGCCCGCGCTGAAGGAGCTCTCGCTCCACCTCGGCTTCGCGCTCGACTGAGCGCGCGGACGCGCGAAGCGCGGCCGCGCAGTCGGGCGGAGGCGCAGCGCAGCACTCAGACGCGCGGAGCCCTCGCCCGGCTCCGCCCCAACGCAGGTTCGAGGCTTCCCATCGCCGCCGCGTCCCGTACATCGCAGCCGCCCGAAACCGTGGGCCGCGAGGCTTCGCGCCTCGCGCGCCTGGCCGTGCCCATCGCGCTCTCGAACCTCGGGATGATCGCGATGGGCGCCGTCGACCAGCTGCTGCTCGGGCACTACGGCACCAACGAGCTGGCCGCCGTCGGACTCGCGAACCCGTGGGTGTTCGGAACGGTCATGTTCGCGAACGGGATCCTGCTCGGGCTGGACCCGATCATCGCGCGCGCCCACGGCGCCGGCGACGGCCCGCGCTCCGCGCGCGCCCTCCACGCCGGGCTCGTGCTCGCGGCGGCGCTCTCGGTGCCGGTGGCGCTCGCCTGGTGGTTCACCGAGCCGGTGCTTCTGGCGATCGGTCAGGACCCCGAGCTCGCGCGGCTCGCGGCCAGCTTCGTGCGCGCCCAGATCCCGAGCATCCCCTTCTTCCTCGGGAACACCGCGCTCTCCCGCTACCTCCAGAACCGCGAGCACGTGCGCCAGACGGTGGTGGTGATGGCGGTGGCGAACGCCGTGAACGCGGTCGCCGCCTGGGCCCTGATCTACGGCCACCTCGGCGCGCCGAGCCTCGGCGTGCTCGGCGCGGGCATCGCGACCAGCACCACGCGCATCGCCGCCGCGTTCACGCTGCTCGCGTGGACGCGCGCGTTCCGCCTCTACGAGGGCGCGTGGGAGCCCTTCAGCAGGCAGGCCTTCGAGTGGCGCCAGCAGGCGGAGATCCTGCGCTACGGCGTGCCGATCGCGTTCCAGACCTGCACCGAGATGTGGGCGTTCGGCATGGCGAGCTTCATCGCCGGGCCGCTCGGCGCAGTCCAGCTCGCCGCGCATCAGGTCGCGATGCAGTTCGCGTCGATCACCTTCATGATCCCGCTCGGCATCTCGCAGGCGGCGACGATCCGCGTCGGAAACCTGCTCGGCGCGGAGCGGCCCGACGCCGCCGCGCGCGCGGGCTGGCTCGGGATCGCCGGCAGCGCGGCGTTCATGGCGCTCGCCGCCGCCACGTTCATCCTCGGCCGCGACCTGCTCCCGCTCGCCTTCACCGGCGACGCCGCCGTGATCGCGGCGTGCGCCGCCGTGCTGCCGATCGCGGGCGCATTCGAGATCTTCGACGGCACCCAGGCGGCGGCGTGCGGAATGCTGCGCGGCATGGGCCGCCCGATGCCCGCCACGATCGCGAACCTCGTCGGCTACTGGGCGATCGCGCTGCCGGTGGGCGGCTGGCTCGCGCTGCGCACCGACTTCGGCTTGCGCGGGCTGTGGGCGGGCCTCTGCCTCGGGCTGATCGTGGTGGCGGTGAGCCTGGTCGCGTGGCTGCGCCGGAACGCGCCGCGCGCGAACGGCGCCGGCTGATCAGCGCGCGGGCGCCGAGGCCGGCGACGCGCCGGCGAGCGCGAGCGCCTCGACGGGCGCGTCGACGAGCAACGCGTCCGGCGCGTGCGCGAGAGCGGCCCGCAGATCGCGCCGGTCGCCCCCCGGCACGCCGACGAGCAGCCGGGCGCCGACGGCGCGCACGCGCGGGGCGAGCGTGGGATCCCGCGCGAGCCACGCGACCTCCAGGCGAATCGTCTCGGCGCCCGCCGCCGCGAGCCTCTCGATCTCGCGCGGGCTCTCGATCAGCGCGACCTGTGGGAGCGCGGGCGCGAGCCCGCGCAGCGCGTGCGCCTGTTCCTCGCCGCGCACGCCGAGCGCGACCTCGCCGCGCTCTCTGGGCGCGGCGCTGAGCTCGGCCAGGACCCGCGCGTGAAATGCGGCGTCCGCCAGCTTCAAGTCGAGGAGCAGCGGGCGTCCGCCGCGCGGCAGCGCGAGCAGCTCCGCGAGCGTCGGCACGCGCGCCTCTCCGGCGGCGCCGCGCAGCCGCAGCTCGCGCAGCGCGCCGAGCGTGTGCTTCGCGACCGCCCCGCGCCCGGTCGTGGTGCGGCGCACGCTCGCGTCGTGCATGAGCACCAGCTCGCCGTCGCGCGCGGCGCGCACGTCCACCTCGCAACCGGCGCCGAGCGCGAACGCGGCGGCGCACGCGGCGAGCGAGTTCTCGGGCGCGAGCCGCGTCGCGCCGCGATGCGCGTAGACCTCGGGCGGCGCCGCGAGAGCCAGCGCCGGTGCGAGCCCCAGCGCCGCCGCGAGCGCGCGCAGCGGCGCCCGCATCAGAGCGCGCGGAGCGCCGCGAGCAGGGCTTCAGTTTGGGACACGTCCGTCGTCGAGCGCGAGCGGTGGAGGGGCAGCCGGTCGCCCACTTGCGGCATGCGCGCAGCATACGCGCGGGCCGGCGTTTTCGCGGCGTGACTCCCGTCACGCACACCGGCAACTCCCACGTCGATACGAGAGGCAACGCAAAGGTGGGGGCGACATGGCGGTGCGCAGGAGCCTGCTCGTGGTGGACGGCGGCGGCGAACCCCTCGAGCCGGTGGCGCGCCGCATCGCCGCCCTCGGTAACCACGTGGTGCGCGCAAAGACGCCGCGCGACGCCCAAGAGTTGTTACGGGACCCGCGCTACCTGCTGGGCGCCGCCGTGATTCCCGCGGACGTCGGCGTGCTCGACCTGCGCGACGTGCTGCACGCGCTGCGCGCCGGCGGCCGCACCGGCATGCTGCCGATGCTGGCCTGCGGGACGCGCCCCGATCCCACTGCGCGCGACCGCCTGCGCCGCGCGGGCGTCGAGCACGCGCTCTGGTTCCCGCTCGACGACCACCTGCTGCGCTTCCAGGTGAACCGCGCGCTGGCCGGCGGCGGCCCGCTGCGCGCCGCGCGCCGGGCCGAGCGCGTGCCCACGAACTGGCCGGTCACGTTCCGGCTCGGCGGGCGCGAGAAGCTGGCGAAGATCTACTCGCTCTCCGCGAGCGGCGCATTCCTCGCCACGGCGCAGCCCTCGCTGCCGCGCACGCTCGTCCACGTGCAGCTCCCGCTGCCGCAGCACGACGCGCGCGTCCCGGCCGAGGTGGTGATGACGAACGTCGCCGGCAATCTCGCGAAGGCGAACCTGCCCCCGGGCATGGGCATTCGCTTCCGCGGCATGGACGAGGACACCGAGGCCGCGCTGCTGGCCTTCACGCTCGAGCGCACCCGCGCGCTGCGCGTCTGAGCCGCTGACGCCGCCCGCGCGGCCCCCGCGAGCGCGACATCTCGGCCGGGCGCGAGGCTACGCGATCCGCGTCGACGGTGAGCGCGCCGCGCACCCGCCTGGCTACGGTGGCGCGCATGACGGACTTGCTGCGCTACGAGCTGGTGGATTCGGTCGCCTTGCTGCGCTTCGACGACGGGCGCGCGAACGTCGCCTCCCACGCGTCGATCGCCGCCATCGACGCGGCGCTCTCGCGCGCCGAGAAGGAGGCGAACGCGGCGGTGCTGCTGGGACGGCCTGGGCGCTTCTCCGCCGGCTTCGACCTCTCGGTGATCCACCAAGGCCTGGACGCCTCGCGCGCCCTGGTCACGGCGGGCGGCGAGCTGCTGGTGCGGATCGTCGAGAGCGAGGTGCCGGTGGTCGCGGGCTGCACGGGGCACGCGCTCGCGATGGGCGCGCTGCTGCTGCTGGCCGCCGACTATCGCGTCGGCGCGAGCGGCGACTTCAAGCTCGGCCTGAACGAGGTGGCGATCGAGCTGACGCTGCCGATCTTCGCCATCGAGCTCGCGCGCGCGCGTCTCGCCCGCGAACACCTGACGCGCGCCACGACGCTCGCCGAGGTCTACGATCCGGCCGGCGCGGTGGCTGCGGGCTACCTCGATCGCCTGGTCGCCCCCGAGCGCGTCGAGGCGGAAGCGCTGGCCAGCGCCGCCCGGCTCGCGAAGCTGTCGCTCGCAGCGTATCGAGCCACGAAGCGCAAGCTGCGCGGGGCGATGGTGGAGCGCATCCGCGCCACGCTGGCGCAGGACATGGCCGGCTGGGCGCTGCCGTGACGCGCGCGCGCGCCGCGCTCGTGACGGCGCTGCTGCTCGGCTTCGCCGCGTGTGCCCACGCGAATCGCGCGTTCGACCCCTACTTCCGCGGCGGGCAGCGGGACGTCGCCGAGCGCCGCGCCCAGGCGCCCGCGAGCGGCCGCGCGAAGAACGTGATCCTGTTCGTGGGCGACGGCATGGGCCCGAGCACGGTCGCCGCGGCGCGCATCCTCGCGGGCCAGCAGGCGGGCGGAACCGGCGAGGAGAGCTGGCTCTCGTTCGAGCGGCTCCCCTACACCGCGCTCTCGCGCACCTACAACACCAACCAGCAGGTGGCGGAGTCGGCGGGCACGATGACCGCGCTGGTCACCGGCGCGAAGACGCGCGCCGGCTCGCTCAGCGTCGACGCGAGCGTCGCCACCGGCGATTTCGAGGCGGCGGTCGCGCACCGCCTGCCCACGCTGATCGAGGAGGCCGAGGAGCGCGGGCTCGCGACGGGCGTCGTCACCAACACCACGATCACCCACGCGACGCCCGCCGCCTGTTACGCCCACGCGCCCGACCGCGACTGGGAGTTCGACGGCGCGCTCTCCGAGGAGGCGCGCGCCGCGGGCTTTCCGGATCTCGCGCGGCAGCTCGTCGAGTTCTCCGCCGGCGACGGGATCGAAGTGGCGCTCGGTGGCGGCCGCGCCTTCTTCCTCCCCGAGACGCAGGCGGATCCCGAGGACGCGGCCCTGCGCGGAGCGCGCCTCGACGGCCGCGATCTCGTCGCCGACTGGCGCGCGCGCTACCCCGACGGCGCCTTCGTCTGGAACCGCGCGCAGTTCCTGGCGCTCGATCCGGCGGACACGACGCGCGTCTTCGGCCTGTTCGACCCGGGCCACATGGAGTTCGAGATCGACCGCGCGCAGGACGCGGGCGGCGAGCCTTCGCTGACGGAGATGACCGAGCAGGCGATCCGCATCCTCGCCCGCAGCCCGCGCGGCTTCGTGCTGATGGTCGAGGGCGGCAAGATCGACCACGCGCACCACGCCAACAACGCGCACCGCGCGCTGACCGAGACGATCGAGCTGTCGCGCGCCGTGGCGCGCGCGCTCGCGCTGACGAACCCGGCGGAGACGCTGATCGTGGTCACGGCCGACCACAGCCAGCCGCTGGTGTTCGCCGGCTACGCGGTGCGCGGCAACCCGATCCTCGGGAAGCTCGTCGTGCCCGGGCCCGACGGCGAGCCGATGGCGGGCCCGCTGCTCGACGCCTTCGGGCGGCCGATGACGACCCTCAGCTACCCGGCGGGTCCCGGCAACACGGCGGCGAGCGACGTCCAGCCCGCCGGACCGAAGACGTTCCCGCACTACCGGCCCGTCTATCAGGGCAGCGACGTGCCGCGCCCCGACCTCTCGGGCGTCGACACCACGGCGCCCGGCTACTTGCAGGAGGCCCACGTCCCGCTGGAGGCGGGCATGCACGCGGGCGAGGACGTGGCGATCTACGCCGGGGGTCCCGGCAGCGAGCTGTTCACCGGCGTGCGCGAGCAGAGCTACGTCTACCACGCGATCGTCGAGGCGCTGGGCTGGAAGCGCACGGCGGAGGGCGCCGCCAGCTCGGCACCGCGCTGAGCCCGCGGGCGCGCCCGCTCAGCTGCCGAACGCGCGGCTCACCCACCAGTAGACGCCGAGCCCGCACACCGCGGCGTTGGCCGCGTCGCGCACCAGCGCGCGGACCCCCGCGCGAGTGAAGCGCGCCGCGAACGCGGTGAGCGCGAAGAACGCGGCGACGATCGCGAGCTGGCCGAGCTCGACGCCGAGGTTGAAGCCGAGCAGCGCGGACAGCAGGCGGCCCTGGGGGAGCGCGATCTCGGCGAGCACGCCGGCGAAGCCGAAGCCGTGTACCAGGCCGAAGCAGAACGCCACCGCGAAGCGCAGTCGCGCCGGGCGCTCGCTGCGCGCGAGCAGCCCGAAGTAGCAGGCGACGAACAGCCCGAGGCCCGCGTAGGTCGCGGCGGGCACGGCGCCGGCACCGAACACGGCGGCGGCTCCCAGCGCGCCCAGCAGCCCCACGACGGCGGCGGGCAGCGCGCGCGCGCGGCCGCCCAGCAGCCACGCATTCTCGGCCGCGACCAGCGCGATCGACAGCCCGATCAGCGCCTCCACCGCGGCCGCTTCGGGCTTCACGCGCCCGAGGGCGGCGAGGCCGAGGGTGATCGAGTGTGCGGCGGTGAAGCCGGTGACCACTGTGATCACCTCGCTCGCCCGCGCCGCGAGCAGCAGCAGGCCCAGCACGAAGACCAGGTGATCGGTGCCCGTCGCGATGTGCTCCACGCCGAGCGCCACGTAGGCGCCGACGCTGCTCCCCACCGCGGGCTTCGCCTCCTCCGCTGCGCCGGGCAGCTCCCAGCGCGGCGCGCCGCTCGTCAGCACGCGCTCGACGATGCGCGCTCCGCGCAGCTTCGCGAAGTGGAGGTGACTCGGCGCGACCTCGCGCAGCACCTCGCTCACCAGCACGAACGGCCCCGGCTTCGCGCAGGCGACGCGCCACTCCACGACCGCGCGCTCGGGCGGCGCAGCGAGGGCGCGCGGCCCGTCCACGACCGCACACGGCTCGCCCGCCGCCTCGAGCCGCAGTGCGCGCGTCAGGTAGCGGGCGAGCTCGGACGAGAGCGTCGGCGGCGAGACGATTCCCCACGGCAGGCGCGTCAGCTCGTACTGCGGGATGTCGAAGCGCACCCTCGCCCGCGCGCCGTCGATCTCCCAGGTCGAGTAGGACGTGCTGCGGGTGTGGGCGTGCGCGCCGCCGGTGGCCAGCCCGATTGCGAGCGCGAGCGCAGCGGCCGCTGCGAGCGCGAGCGCACGCCCCCTCACTGCGGCAGCTCCTCCGCCTCGCGGACGTCGGCCTCCGCGCGCAGCTCGTCGAGGTAGCGGCGCAGCGCGCGGTCGCCCCCGCGGCGCACCCACTCGGCCTGCACCTGCCCACGGATCTCGGCGAGCGGCGGCGTCTGCGCGGGCTCCCGCTCGACGACGCGCAGCACCGAGTAGCCCGCGCCCGAGCGCACCGGGCGGCTCCACTCGCCGAGCGGCGCTTCGAGCGCCACGCGCAGCACGGTGGGCCCGACATACTCGCGCAGCTTCGCCGGCGGGAGCAGCGCGTCGGGGATCGGCGACAGCTCGGGGTCGCCGAGCGACGCGCGCACATCCCCGGGCGGCTCGCCCGCGACCAGCTTCGCGCGCGCCAGCTCCGCGCGGGCGCGCGCGGGCGAGTCGTCCTCCGCGCCTTTCACGCGCACGAACAGCTGCTCGACGCGGACGCGCCCGGGCGTCGTGAAGTGCGCGCGCTGCTCCTCGTAGAAGGCCTCCAGCTCGCGCTCGGTGGGCGCCTCGCTCTCCGCCTCGGCGATCGCCGCGCGGATCATCGCCTGCACGATGTCCGCGCGGACGCGGCGATCGCTCTCCGCGAGGCCGAGGGCGAGCCCGCGCTGCACGAGCAGCTCCTCCTCGATCAGTCGGTCGAGCATGCGCCGGCGCAGCTCGGGGCTCGCCGGCTCGCGCGTGTCCGCCTCGTAGCCCTCCACGAGCCGCGTGTAGGTGTCCGCGGAGATCGCCGTGCCGTTGACGGTCGCCACCGCGCCGTCCGGGAGGCCGGCGTCCGCTCCCGTTCGCAGCAGCGCGGCGCCGGCGGCGGCGACGCCCATCACGGCACCGAGCACGAGCAGCCAGACGGGCCGGTGCGGAGCGCGCAGGGTCGACATGGGCGCGCAACCGTAGGCGCGAGGGACCTTCGCGGGCAACGAAAACCCTCTCCCGCGGCCCCCCGGGATGGCCGATAGCGGGCCGGGGTGTCTGAGTGCTCTCCACGCATTCGCTGCTGGTGTTCGCCGTGGGCGTCACGCTCTACGCGGGCGTGTTCCACGGCGCCTTCGCGCGGCACATGCGGGCGAGCCGCTGGCTGGTGGGCTGGGCGCTCTCCGCCACGGGCTTCCTCGTCGCTCGCCTTGCGCAGCTCTCTACCGACGATCCGGCGCACGCGTTGCTCGCGGCGCGCAGCTACGCGGCGCTGTCGCCGATCATGGTGTGGCTGCTCTTCCGTTTCGTGAGCGAGCTCACCGGCGAGCAGGTCTCGCCTCGCGTACGGCGCGGTCTCCTGGCCGCCGCGATCGCGTTCGCCGCGGTGTCTTTGGTCTCCTCCTGGGCGGTCATCGACCGGATCGACGAGCGGGCCGACTACTTCGGCCACCCCTATCTGGGCCTCCAGGGCGGGCCGGGCATCGTGCTCGTGGGAATCGCCAGCTACGCGGCGCTCGGCTGGTCGCTGGGCGCGCTCGCACGCACGAAGGAGCTCACGCGCAGCGAAGCGCGCGCGCTCGGAGCCGCCATCATCGTCTACGCCCTGATGGCCGCAGAGAGCGTGCTCTCCTCGCTGAGCATCGTGCCGTGGCCCGGCGTCGTCGAGTTCGCGCCGCTGGCGATCGTGATCGGCACGAGCCATCTGATCGCGAACCGCGAGCGGCGCCTCGAGCACGACCTCGAGGCGACCATCGACGCGCAGACCGCTTCGCTGCGCGCCAGCGAGGAGCGCTACCGGAGCCTCGTCGACCACGCGCCGCTCGGCATCGTGGTGTGCGACCAGGCCGGCAACGTGCTCACCATGACGGACCGCTTCCGCCAGATCTTCGAGATCCCGGTGGAGCGCGGCTCCGACCCGCGCAACCTCTTGCGCGACGCGCCGGCGCAGGCGGCCGGCGAGATCCGCAGATTCGCGCGCGCGCTCGAGACCGGGCAGCCGGCGGTGAGCGAGATGCCTTACGTAACGCGCAGCGGACGGCGCGTCGACCTGCGCTTCGTGATCGCGCCCCAGCGTACGGCCGGCGGGGAGCCGGATGGCGCCCTGATCCTCGTCGAAGACGTGACCCGGCGGCGCGCCGTCGAGGCGCGGCTGCGCCAGGCGCTCAAGCTCGAGGCGATCGGCCAGCTCGCGAGCGGCATCGCCCGCGGCGTCACGCTGCCGATGGCGGAGGTGCGCGAGAACCTGGCCGCGCTCGAGCACGGCATCGAGGCGCTGCGCAAGGGCGCGCCGTACGGGCCAGACGAGGCCGCTCGCTTCGCCGAGATCGAGGAACTGCTGGGCGAGTCGCGCGAGGGCGTCGAGCGCGCGATCGCCATCGTGCGCGACATGCGCGAGATCTCCCAGGGCGGAAGCCTCGCGCGTGAGCCCGTCGACCTCGCCGAGCTGCTCGGCGGCGTGGTGCGCATGGCGGCGACCCAGCGCCGCGGCGAGGCCGGCATCGTCGAGCACCATGGGCGGCCGCCGCGCGTGCTCGGCAATGCCGGGCAGCTGCGCCAGGTGCTGCTCAACCTCGTGGTGAACGCGCTCCAGGCCGCCGGGGCACAGGGCGTCGTCGAGGTCGAGACCGCGAGCGCGCGCGGCGGCGCCTGCGTGCGCGTGCGAGACGACGGCCCCGGCATCGCCGCCGAGCACCGCGACCGCATCTTCGAGCCGTTCTTCACCACCAAGCCGGCCGGCGAAGGCACCGGTCTCGGCCTCTTCCTCTCGTACCAGATCGTGCAGAGCCATGGCGGCGAGATCCGCGTGGAGTCGCAGCCCGGTGAGGGGGCGACCTTCGAGGTCTGGCTGCCCGCCGCGCCCGCCTCGGCGGAGGTCGCCGCGTGACGCCGAACCCCGCCGAGGCGCTGCTGATCCTTTCGGCGGGGGCGTGTACGCACCTCGCGGCGCTGCGCCTCTGGCTCGACGCCCGCGACATGGGCCCGAGCCGCTGGGCCGGCGCTTGGGCGATCAGCGCGGTGGCGTTCTCCCTCGCGCGGCTCGTGCAGCTCACGACCGCGGACCCGGACGCCGCGCTGCTCGCGGCGCGCGTCTCGCTGGCGACCACGCCCTTCCTGCAGTGGGCGCTCTACCGGCTCGTCGGCAGCGTCACCGATCACCAGCCGCGCCGCGGCGAGCGCGAGGCCGTGGGCGCGATCGTCGTCGCGACCTCGCTCGCCGCGCTGTTCACGCCGTGGTTCCTGGGCCCGGAGCTCGAGACGCGCCTCGACCTCTCGGGCGAGGCGTTCCTCGGCGCACGCCCCGGCCCGGGCCTCTTGCTGTGCGGGCTCGAGACCGCGGTGGCGATCGTGTGGTGCATTGGGCGCGTGGTGCGCTCCGCCATCCTCTCGGAGGACGAGAAGCGCGTATTCGGCGCGGCGCTCTCGCTGTACGCCGCGATGGGCGCGAGCTCGCTGATCTCCGGGCTCGGCCTCGTCCGGTGCGAGGGCGTGCTCGAGTACGGGCCGCTCGTGGTCTCGCTCGGCGTGAGCCGGTTGCTGGCGCTGCGCCAGCGCCGGCTCGAGCTCGGCCTCGCGCAGCAGGTGGCGGCGCGGGCGCACAGCCTGCGCGAGAGCGAGGCGCGCCTGCGCCACGTGATCGAGCACGCGCCGATCGGCTTCATCGCGATGGACGCGCGGGGTCGCGTCGAGCACGCCAACGCGGCGATGCTGGCGATGTGCGGCTGCACGCTCGAGCAGTTCTTGAGCCAGGTCGTCGACCTCACGCGGGACGAGCTCGCTGAGCGCGCGGGCTTCGCCGGGCCGCTCGCGCGCGCGCTCGAGACCGGCGAGCCGCTCGACGGCGAGTACGAGTTCGTGTCGTGGTGGGGGCGACGGCTCGCCACCCACACCACCGTTTCCCCCTATCGCGACGCCTCTGGCGCGGTCGCCGGCGCGCTCGCGATCGTCGAGGACATCACGGACCGGCGCGCGATCGAGCGGCGGCTCCAGCGCGCGCAGCGGCTCGAGGCGGTCGGCCAGCTCGCCGCGGGCATCGCCCACGAGATCAACAACCCGATGGCCTACGTGCGCTCGAACCTGACCGTGCTCGGGGAGGAGATCGCCGCGCTCGAGAAGGCCTTCGCGCGCGGCGAGGGGGCGGCGCGCGACGACGCTCTGGCGCGCATCCGTTTCCTCGAGGAGCGGCGCGCGCAGTCGCTCGCGAGCGTGCACCGCATCGTCTCGATCGTGCGCGATCTGCGCGAGTTTTCGCGCGCGAGCGGCGGCGCGCGCGAGGCCGTCGACGCGAATGCGCAGCTCGAGCACGCCGCGCGCCTCGCCGCGACGCGCGACGACGGCACCTGCCCGATCGCGCTCGAGCTCGGCGAGGCGGCGCCGGTGCAGATCGACGCCGGCCAGCTGCGCCAGGTACTGCTCAATCTGCTCACGCACGCGCAGCAGGCCGCCGGGCCCCGCGGCCACGTGCGCGCGTCGACGGCGCAGGCGGACGGCGCCGTGTGGATCAGCGTCCACGACGACGGCCCACCGATCCGCCCCGAAGAGCGCGACCGGCTGTTCGAGCCGTTCGCGGTCGCGCGCGGCGCCGGCGAGCCCACGCTCGGCCTCTACGTCTCCCAGCAGATCGTGCGCGAGCACGACGGCAAGCTCGAGGTGCTCTCCAGCGACCGGCACGGCACCACCTTCGTGGTGCGTCTGCCGATCGCGGCCCAGGAGAGCGCGGCGGCGCCCTGACGCGCGCCTACAATGCGCCGCCCGAGGAGAGCGAGTGCCGCAGCGCAGAGCCTTCGCGATGGTGCTCGAAGAGCCGCGCAAGCTCGTGCCGCGCGACTTGCCGATCCCCGAGACCGGCCGCGACCGCGCGCTCTTGCGCGTCGAGACCTGCGGCATCTGTGGCAGCGACTACGAGCAGTTCGAAGGCCAGCTCCGCACGCCGAACGACGTGATCCCCGGCCACGAGCCGCTCGGCGTGATCGAGGCGATCGGCGACGCTGCCGCGCGGCGCTGGGGTGTGGACGTCGGCGACCGCGTGGCGGTCGAGAACATGATCTCGTGCCGCTTCTGCGCGCAGTGCCTCGCCGGCCGCTCGCATCTGTGCGCGCGGCGGCGGATCTACTCGTACGTCCCGACCAGCGTCGAGCACGGCCTGTGGGGCGCCTACGCGCAATACATGGTGCTCGACGAGGGCACGGTCGTGCACAAGGTCGACCGCACGCTCGCGCCCGCCATCGCCGCGCTCTTCAACCCGCTCGGCGCCGGCTACCGCTGGGCGGTGGAGATCCCGCGCACCAAGCCGGGCGACGTGGTGCTGATCCTCGGCCCGGGCCAGCGCGGCCTCGCCTGTGTGCTGGCCGCGCGCGAGGCCGGCGCGGCGCAGATCCTGGTGACGGGCCTCGCCGCCGACCGCGCCAAGCTCGCCCTCGCCCGCGAGTACGGCGCCGACGAAGCGATCGACGTGGAGAACGAGAATGCCCGCGAGCGCATCCTGAACGCGACCGGCGGGCGCGGCGCAGACGTAGTGGTCGACGTGTCGTCCTACGCGACCGGCCCGGTGCGCGACGCCATCGATTGGTGCGCTCCCGGCGGCACCGTCGTGCTCGCGGGCGTGAAGGGCTTCCGGCCGATCGAGAACTTCGTCAGCGACAAGATCGTGATGAAGGAGATCGCGGTGCGCGGCGCGATCGGCGTCACGTCCTCGGCCTATCGCAGCGCGATCCGCCTGATCGAGTCGCGGCGCGTGGCGCTCGAGAAGATGCACACCCACGACTTCGCGCTGCGCGACGCCGAGCAGGCCATCCGCACCCTCGCGCGCCAGGTGCCCGGCGAGGACGCCATCCACTGCAGTCTGTTCCCGGAGTCCTGAGACAGATGCGCGGTCGCAAGCGGATGGCCCTGGCGATCGCCGTGCTCGTGGCGCTGCTCGTCGCGTGGCGCACCGGCGTGTTCGCCTGGGTGACGCACGACAACATCCACCGCCTGCTCGGCGAGTCCGGCGCGTGGGGCCCCGTGCTCTACGTGCTCGCCTTCGCGCTGCTCGAGCCCTTCGGCGTGCCGGGCGCGGTGTTCGTGCTGCCTGCGAGCCTCGCGTGGCCGACGAGCGTCGCGATCGCGATGTCGGCGCTCGGCGCCACCGGCGCCGGCGTCGTCGCCTTCCTGCTCGCGCGCGGCGTGCTGGGCGACAAGTTCGAGCAGCGCCTGCCGCCGCGCCTGCGCGCCTTCACCGCCCACGCCCGCGAGCACCCGCTGCGCAGCGTGATCGCGGTGCGCATGTTCTTCGGGCTCGCCGCGCCCGCGCACTGGGCGCTCGTGCTCTCGGGCGTGCGCTTCGCACCCTTCGTCGCGGGCAGCCTGGTCGGCTTCGTCCCGCCGATGGCCCTGTTCGTGATCTTCGGCCGCGCGGCGATCGAGTGGCTCGAGCGCCAGGCGTCCGCCGAGATCTGGCTGGCGGCGCTGGCGATCGCGATCGCCGGCTACTTCGCGTACCGCTGGTGGTTCCGGCGAACGCCCCGGCACCTGCGCGACGCGCAGGTCGCAGCGCCGCCGCGCTCCGACCCCGACTGACCTCAGCCGCCGGAGACGGCGCGCGACGCCACCCGGAAGAACAGCACGCCGGCCTCGCTGGGCGGAGCGTTGCCGTACTTGCGCACGACCTCGCCGCGCGCGAACTCGGCCAGCGTCGGGTCGTCGTCCTTCGCGAGCGTCACCGGGTAGCGGCGCCCGTCGATGCGCAGCGTCGCGCGGCCGTCGGCCTGCGCGTCGCGGTACCAGCTCTTGCCGGGCGGAAAGCCGAGGCTGCACGGCACGTAGGCCGCGCCGTCGCGCACCAGGATCCAGGTGGTGCGCGAGATGCGCTGGCTCTCGAGCTGGAGCTCGATCTCGCCCACGTCCGTGGCGAACGACCAGTCGCTGACGGGCAGGTCGAAGAGCTCGCCCGCGCGCAGCGGACCGCCGGGGATCGGGCCGAGCGGGCCATCGTGCACGAAGCGCGGCGCGAAGAACGCGGCGGCCGCGAGCACGACGAGCGCGGCGAGAATCCTCCCGAGCGTTGCGAACAGCTTCATGGTGTCTCCTCGATCGATTGGGGGGCGCGAGCCTGATCAGACGGGATGGGCGATCCAGCGTGCGAGGCGCCCCACCGGCGCGCTGACGAGGCCAGTCTCGCGCGCGCGCACGAAGCCCGCCTCTGCGAGCAGGGCGGGCAGCTCGCCGTTCAGGTGCGGGCGCAGCGTGCGGCCGCGCAGCGCGGTCTGCGCGACGAAGCGATCCCAGCGCGTGACGGGCGGCGCGAAGTCGACCACGTGCAGCGAGCCGTCGCGATGCAACACGCGGCGCGCCTCGCGCAGCGCCGCGACCGCCTGCCCGCGCTCGAGCCGCGACAGCAGGAACGACGCATAGGCGCGGTCGATGCTCTCGGTCGGGAACGGCATGCGCTGCGCCACGCCGCGGAACACCTGATAAGGGTGGCCGTAGTCGAGCGACTTCCCGATCGCACGGGCGAGCTTGTTGGGGTTCGGGTCGAGCGCGTAGACGAAGGCGTAGGGCGCCCGCAGCGCGAGCATCAGCGCCAGCTCGCCGGTGCCGCAGCCGATCTCGAGCGCGTGGTGGCCAGAGCCGATGCCCGAGTCGTCGAGCAGCGCGCGCCGCATCACGTCGTCGCGCAGCAGCCGGCCGACGAGCGCGTCGTAGAACGGAATCATCAGGTCGAAGGTCGGCGGCGGGACGAAGCTCGGGTGCGCGGGATCGCTGCTGGCGCCGGGAGCCGACATGCGCGGGAGCCTCGGAAGCGGCGGCGCCACCCTACCCCAGCCCGCCCGTCGCGCGGGGGGAAGTGCGCATTCTGGCCCGGCCTCGATGCGCGCTCGGGTGCGCGCTTCGGCCCAGCCCGGATGCACGTGCGATCGAGCTCGAGCAGCGCCGACGACGCCGAAATGCGCAATTCGGCCCGGCCTCGATGCGCACCGCCGCCCGGCGGCGCGGTCGGGGTAGGCTTCGCGCGGCGAAGGAGGATGCGGATGGACTCGCGGGCGCGCACGCAGGCGGAGCTGACCGAACGCGCCCGGACGCTGGCGCCGCTGGTCCGCGCGCACGCGGACGAGAACGAGCGCGAGCGGCGCCTCTCGGCCCCCGTCGTCGACGCCCTCCACGACGCTGGCCTCTTCCGCATGATGCTGCCCGAGGCCCTGGGCGGCGCCGGGCTGAACGCGGTGCAGGCCGCACCGATCCTCGAAGAGGTCGCCTGCGCCGACGGCTCCACCGGCTGGAACCTCGCGATCGGCGCCGGCAACAACGCCTTCCTCGCTCTGCTGGAAGACCGCGCCGCGCTCGAGTCGCTGGTGAAAGTCCCGCGCGCGCTCGGCGCCGGCTCGATCAACCCCACCTCACTCAGGCTCACTCCCGCGGCAGGCGGCTACCGCGTCAGCGGCGCACTGCGCTACGCGAGCGGCATCCACCAGAGCACCTGGCTCGTCGCCGGCGGCTTCGTGATCGAGAACGAGCGCCCGCGCCTCGCGCCCGACGGCCTGCCGATCATCGTCGGCGCCTTCTTCCCCTCGCGCGAGGCGCGCGTGCTCGACTCCTGGCGCCCGAGCGGCATGGCCGGCACCGGCAGCCACGACGCGCTGCTCGAGAACGTCTTCGTTCCCTCCGCCTACACTTTCGACTTCCGCACCACCACCGCGCGCCCCCTCGACCCGCTCGCCGCGCTGCCCATCGTGAGTCGCCTCGGCGCCACGCTCAGCGCCGTCGCGATCGGCATCGCGCGCCGCGCGCGCGAGGAGCTGTGCGCGCTCGCGCAGGCCAAGACTCCCCTGATGAGCGCGAAGCCGCTGCGCGACGCCGCGCGCGCGCAGATCGACGTCGCCCGCGCCTACGCCCTCGCCGACTCCGCACGCGGCCACCTGACGCACGTGGCGGGCGGCATCTTCGCGCGCATCGAGAACGGCGCCGCGCCCACGCGCGAGGATCAGGTGCGGCTGCGCCTCAGCTACGTGACCGCCACGGAGCACGCGGCCCAGGCCGTGGACCTGATGCGCAACGCGGCCGGCATGACCGCCGTCGCCGCCGGCGGCGCGCTCGAGCGCTGCTGGCGCGACGTGCACGCGCTCACGCAGCACCTGGCGGTCTCGACCGCGCACCTCGAGCGCGTGGGGAAGGCGCTGCTGGGAGTCGAGATCGGGCCGGGGCCGCTGTAGGCGATGGCGGGGCCCTCATGCTGGACGGAGACACAGCGACAGCAGGTAGAAAGGGGCACAGATGGAGAAGACGCCAGGCACCGGGGCTCAGGCGGATGCGGAGGGGGTGCGCCCGCTCGATGAGCTGCGATCGCAAGCGGTCGGGACTTTCGACTCACTGCCGGATGCTCAGCGGAGCGCAGATGCCTTCGTGGTCCTTCACGGAGATGAGGGTGCGCAGATCCATGCGCTGTTTCCAGCGAGCTACGTGCGCTGTTCGGAGGAGCGCCTCGAGCGACTGCTGATACATCTCGACGGGATCGCTTCCCCGGAGAACGTGGACTACGACTACGAATGGATGCGGGGGGCGTCTACTTCCAGCTGAGTCCGGGGAGTTCCTTCTCCAATGGACCTGCGCGGGTTTCTGTTACCTGCCAACCTTGGGTCCATCAGGAGTTCGTAAAGCTTCGGCGCATGGTCTTGGCTGTCGTTCGAGGCGAGGACGCGGCGGTTCGAAGCGAGGCAAAACCTCGAACGAAACGGCCACCCTCGAAGGTCGAGGCGAGGAGGCGGGCCCAGAATCGCAAAGCCGCTACCGGCTCCGCGTTCTCCACGGACGAGGTCCTCGGCGCAATGAGGTCAGAGGAGCGGCGAGCAAGACAAGCCCGCAAGTCGAACCGGGCGAAGCCCCCGGATGGAGCTCAGTCCATTCGACACGGTCCGTAGCACGGCCGCTTCTTGGGCCCTTGCCTGCGGAGGCCGGTCAATCCGCCACCCACTTCGCCGGCACGCACGCGCCCTGCTCGTACAGCCAACTCGCGCCGCGCTCGAGCAAGCTCGGCTCCCGATGCGCCTGCGCGATCACGTACGCGCGAATCGCCTCCGCGTCCTCGCGCGAGAGCGAGTCTGCGAACGTGGGCATGCCGCGATCCGCGCGCACGCCGCCGAGCACGATGTCGTGCCACTGCGCGTAGACTTCGCGCTTCGCGAAGCGCAGGTCGGGCAGGAGGCCGCCGCTCTTCGTGCCGATGCCGTGACAGAACATGCACCACGCGTGGTAGAGCTTGCGGCCGCGCTCCACCTCGCCGGCGCTCGCAGTCCGCGCCGGCGCCTCGACGGCGTACGTCGCGCGCGGTCTCCGCGCGGGCAGCTTCGCCTTGCCGCCGAGCTTCCACGCCGCGACGTAGCCCGCGTTCTCGTAGGGCAGCACCGAGAAGTTGAGGCCCGCCGATCCGCCCGCGCCGATCGCGACCGCGACGTACTGCTCGCCCTTCACCGCGTAGCTGATCGGCGCGGCGATCACGGCGGTCGGCGCCTCCGCCTCCCACAGCAGCTCGCCGTCGGTGGCGCGATAGGCCGCGAGCGTCGAGTCGCCACCGGTTCCGTGGAACACGAGGTTGCCCGCCGTGGCGAGCGCTCCGCCGTGCATTTCGGACGCGTGCGAGACGCGCCACACGCGCTCGCGCTTCACGGGATCCCACGCGGTGAGGCGCGTCGGCTCGCAGAAGCGCAGGGAGCGCTCGTAGCCGTCGACCGCCTTCTGCATCGCGGCGAAGTCCTCGCCGGTGTTGAAGCGCTGCGGCGTCTGCCGGAACGCTTCGTCGCGATGGAACGGATAGGCGAGGGCGTAGGTCGGGATGTAGACGAGACCGGTGCCGGGATGGAACGCCATCGGGTGCCAGTTGTGTCCGCCCGCCGGGCCGGGCCGCATGAAGCGCGTCCGCTTCCACTCGCCTTTCCCTGTTTCGACCGGCCGGCCCGTCGCGAGGTCCACGTGGCTCGCCCAGTTCACGGCGACGTACTTCTCCGCGGAGAGCAGCTCGCCAGTCGCGCGGTCGAGCACGTAGAAGAAACCGTTCTTCGGCGCCTGCAGAATCACTTTGCGCGTGCGGCCGCCGATCGGCAGATCCGCGAGGATCATGTGCTGCGTCGCCGTGAAGTCCCAGTTCTCGGCGGGCGTCGTCTGGTAGTGCCAGGCGAGCGCGCCTGTCTTCGCGTGCAGCGCGAGGATCGAGGAGAGGAAGAGATTGTCGCCGCCACCGGGGCTGCGGACTTCGCGCGGGTAGGGGCTCGCGTTGCCGACGCCGACGTAGAGCAGGTCGAGCGCGGGGTCGAAGGCGAGCGAGTCCCACACCGTCCCGCCGAGGCCCGATTCCCAGAGCGCGTTCTTCGGCCAGGTCTTCGCAGCGCGCTCGAGCTCGGGGTGCTCGCGCGGCCGATCGGGCGGGCCGGGCACCGTGTAGAAGCGCCAGCGCAGCGCACCCGTCTCGGCGTCGTAGGCGGAGACGTAGCCGCGCACGCCGAACTCGGCGCCGCCGTTGCC
>CAYWRY010000036.1:0-32498 GCA_964460485.1 uncultured Spirochaetales bacterium | reverse complement strand
CTGAGTTGCGCGCGCGCCGCGGGGGCGAGCGGGCTCGCGCAACTCCGGGCTGGATCGGCCTAGGCCACTCGGCGGATGGAGTCCGCCCCTCCGCGCGCCGGAAACCCGCGCCGACTCGCCCGACTGCTGAAGCGCCGCGAGCGCCAACGCCGCCTCGGTGCGATTCGTGACGTCGAGCGCCTCGATGACGGCCGCCACGCGCACCTTCACCGTGGCCGCCGAGATCCCGAGCGCGCCCGCGATCTCACGGCCGTGAGCCCCTTGGCCAGAGCCTCGAGCACCTCGAGCTGGCGGGGCGTGAGCAGTCGGTCGGGTGAGCGGGCAGACATCGGGGACCGCGGCGCGGTATCGCCCGAACGTATCGGTGGAGCGACCCAGCGGCGGGCGTGGCGCGGGCGACGCGCGACGAGGCGCTCGGCGCGCGTCGACGGATCGCGGCGAACCGCATCCGCGGGGTGGGCCGCGGCGGTCGTGCGCTGACGCCGTAGAGGCTCTCGTCTACAGGCAAAACGATTCGCGAGAAGGTCCGGCTGTCGGAGCCTCCATCCGGGGGCCGGCCTACGGAATCAGCAGCACCTTCCCCGTCGTCTCGCGCCCTTCGAGCGCGCGATGCGCCGCCGCCGCCTCGGCGAGCGGAAACTCGGCGCCGATGCGGATCTTCAGCGCGCCCTTCTCGATCGCGCGCAGCACCTCGCCCGCGCGCAGCTCGAGCTCCGCGCGACCCTGCGTGTAGTGCGCGAGCGAGGGGCGCGTGACGAAGAGCGAGCCGAGCGCGTTGAGGCGCCCGAGCTCGAAGGGCGGCACCGGCCCGCTCGACTGCCCGAACAGCACGAGCAGCCCGCGCGGGCGCAGGCAGGCGAGGCTGCCCTCGAACGTGGTGCGGCCCACCGAGTCGTAGACCACGTCGACGCCGCGCCCCTGCGTGATGCGCTTCACCTCCTGCGCGAAGTCCGTCTCCGTGTACCGCACCACGTGCGCGCATCCTGCAGCGCGCGCGAGCGATTCCTTCTCGGGCGTGGAGCACGTGCCGATCACCGTTGCGCCGGCGCGCGCGAGGAGCTGCACAGTGAGCAGCCCCGCGCCGCCAGCGGCCGCGTGCACGAGCGCCACGTCGCCGGGTCGCGTCTCGCGCACGCCGTGCGCGAGATAGTGCGCCGTCATGCCCTGGAGCATGGCGGCCGCCGCCGTGCGGTCGCCCACGCCATCGGGCACGCGCACGAGCGAGGCCGCGGGAGCGACCACTTGCTCTGCGTAGGAGCCGGGCACCGACGACCACGCGACGCGATCTCCCGCCGCGAGCCCCACGACGTCAGCGCCCACGGCCTCGATGCGGCCTGCACCTTCGAGGCCGGCGACGAAGGGGAGGGGACGCGGGTAGAGGCCGGTGCGGAAGTAGACGTCGATGAAGTTCACGCCGACGGCGGTACAACGGACGCGAACCTGGCCCGGGGCGGGATCCCCGACCATCTGGTCGCGCAGCTCGAGCACCTCGGGGCCGCCGGTCTTCGAGACGACGATGCACTTCGAGCTCACGACGGTGCCTCCCGTGCGATGATCGATCGAGAGTAGAACGCATCTCACAAATGCCGCAGCAGGATGCAGATGCAGCCGAGCTGGAGGAAGCCGAGGAAGTTCACCTTGGTCCCCTTCCCGCGCTTGGTCTTTCCGCCGCAGCGCCCCCCTTTTTGGCCCCTGCGAAGGTGCCGTCGATGAAGGCCTCGCTGAGGTCGATTCCGCCGCGCTCGTGCAAGTCCTCCGCGAGCGCTGAAGCACACGCTCGAGTGTGCCGTCGCGACACCAGTGCTGGAAGCGCCGATGGCAGGTCTGGTACGGCGGGTAGCGATCGGGCAGGTCATTCCAAGGTGCGCCCGTACGCAGCGCCCAGAGAATCCCGTGCAGCACGTCGCGCGGATCGCGCCACGGCCGTCCTCGGCCATCGGAACGCCGCCGCGCCTTCGGCAGGAGCGGCTTCACCAACGCCCACTGCGCCTCGGTCAAGTCCATGCGCATCCCGCACTGGGGGCGGTTGCTCGACCGGAGGATGCGCGACCCGGGGATCGCCGGAACCTAATGACTTCCACAGGCTCAGCGGGTTTGTGAGATAGGTTCTAGTTCGAGGCAGCTGTGCTGTGCCCCTCACACGATCTCGGCGAGCGTGAGCGTCGCCTCGCGGCGCGCGCCGTCCGCGGCTTCGAGCTCGAGGCGCATTCGCGCGCCCGGCGCCTCGCTGCGGAAGCGCGCGCGCAGCCGCAACAGGTCGCCTGGCGCGATCTCGACTCCGTCGACGGCGCGAATCTTGTCGCCCGTCCGAACGCCAGCGCGCTCCCCAGGGCCGCCCGGCGTCACGTCTATGACTTCGAGCGCGTGACTCGCGTCGTTCAGCCAGAGCCCGGAGCGGTCGTAGATCTCGCGCTCGCCGAAGTTCGCGTTGGGCTCGAACCAGATGCGCTGGTGCTCGTAATCGAGCAGCAAGTTGAAGCGGCGCAGCACCCCTCCGCCGATGTTGCCGGCGAAGCCTTCCGCCGCGAACGAGCCCGCTTCTTGCAGCGAGAGATGCGTTACCGGTTCGCGCACGGCGTAGGGCCCGATCTTCAACACGCTCGCGCGCGTGAGGTCCGCGCGGGTCGGCCCGCCGACGCCCCAGCCCGTCACCGCGGCGAAGCGGGGCGCGTACTTCGCGCGCAGAGCGTGCTTCGCGACGAACGGGCGCGCGAGCACCAGCGAGCTGCGCGCGCCGGTATCGATGTCGAACCAGCCGCGCAGACCGTCGACCTCGGCTTCGATGCGCGGCGTGTGCTCGTCGAAGACGAACGGCGCGGCCGTCCCGGTTCCCTGATAACTGAACCCCGCCGGATCGTGCAGCGTGAGCTCGCGCCGGGCGTAGTCGATGTGCGTCGCGAAGCGGCGGAAGACCTCGTAGCCGACGATGCCTCGCGCCGGGCGGCCCTCGACGGCGGACAGCGCGCCGAGCGGGATCACGAAGAACGTCTGGTTCTCGAGGAACGCGCCGCCGAGCTCGACGCGCGCGATCTGCGTCACCGCGACATCCACCTTCGCGTCGCCGACGCCCCGGCCCTCGAGCGCGCCGCTCGTTTCGAGCCCGAGCTCGCGCGCGAGCTCGGGCGTCACGACGTTGAGTCCGCCCGTGTCGACGAGCAGCGTCACTTCGCGCGCGCCCAGCTTCACGGGCGCGAAGATGTGGTTGTTCGCGAGCTCGAAGGGAATCGTCGCCCTCGGAGCGCCGCCCGCGATGCCGAAATCTCGCGACGGCGGCGCCGGCATCGCGAACTCGGCAGGCGTGCGCGCGGGCCCGAACGAGATCGACTCGATAGCGATCGAGGTGTCGTATTTTGCGTCGCCATTGCTCTCGCGCACCGAGAACGGCACCGCGACGCCATCGACGTGCCGCCAGTCGGAGTAGGTCGTGGTGATCGTGTCGCTGGCGTCGCGCTCGATCGTGCGATCGGGCAGCCAGGTCCTCGCATCGAGCCAAAGGTCGAAGGGGCGCCCGTGCTCCGGCACGATCGCGAGCACGGCGAAGCGCCGCTCGCCCTCGCTGCGCTCACCGCGCAGCTCCACGCGCCCTGGGTGCCGGCTTGTTAGGTAGGAGAGCGTGCGCCGGTAGGCCGCGCTGATCGCGCCGGCGACCGCGCCTACCTCGCGCTCGGGCCGCGCGGGGTTGTTGCCCTCGATCGACCATGGGGTCTCGCCGTCGAAGCCCTCCGCGAGGCGAATCACGCCGAGGTCGAAGCGCTCGACAACGCGTCCTCCACGCAGGTCCTCGATTCGTTCTCCCACACCCGAGAGGCCCTGAAGGGTGACCCGCAGCTTTGCGTGCGAGGAGGCGTGCCGCGCGAGTGCATCGACGCCCGCGGCTTCCGATGCATGCGTGACCACCTCCGCGAGGGTCTGGGCGCGTGCCCCACAAGCGAACACGATCGAGATCGCGGCGAGCAGAGCGAGCTTCATGGAACCTCCAGGGGAGCGCGCGTCGCCTACGCCCGATCCCCCACACGCGGTTCACGACGTTTCGCCGGGACCGTCTGCGACGTGCCTGCTTCCAAGCCGTCACCGTCCTTCGCGCGCCGCGGATGGGCGTATGCTCGCGCGTCGAGGAGCGCTGCATGCCGCTCGCAGGCTTCGCGCCCGTCGACTTCGCTGCGTTCCATCGCGAGGTGCTGCCGCCGCGCCTCGCGAGCTCGGCGCGGGCGGCGCGCGTCGTCGCCGGCTTCGGGAGCCTCGCGCTGCGCACGCGCGACGGCGTCGCGTTCAAGTACGCCGTGCGCGACGGGGAGATCGGCGCGGTGCCCGGCGATGCGAGCGCCGACATCGTGATCGAGCTCGACCGCGAGGATTGGCAGGGCCTCGTGTACGACTACGAAGCCGCGGCGGGCTTGCAAGGCGCGCTGGCCGAATGGCCTCGTGCGGCCGCGCTGCCAGTGGCGTGAGAGGGTGACGATCGCGACGCGGCGGCTCGAGTTTGGTCGCGGGAGGAATTCAATCTGCAGGTCCGGGCGGCCGATTCTCAAGCCATGTCCGCGAGTCCCCGGGCGCTCACTCCGCTGGCCTCTCACTGGCAAGTGGGTGCCTGGTTCGGCACCCAGCTCGGGGGCACGGCGTGGCTCTTCCTTTCTGGCTTGGCTTTCGCTGCCAAGTCTCCCTTGTCTGCTGCTGTGCTTCTCGGCTGTGGGCTCGCCGCCAACGTCTTTGGCGCATTGCTCTGGGCACAGCGAGCGCGGCTCGATCCTTATCGAGCTCTTCAGACCCTGGTTCTGGCCATCGTACTAGCGGGCGGCGCCGCGACCCGCTGGCTCGAGCTTCGCGGCGAGTGCGAGCTCCTCGACTCCCGCGTTGGTCCGCACACCATGTACGTGTTGCTGAGCGCCATGTGGCTCGGGCTCACCGTCCTCTTTGCGGTCAAGGGTCGGGCCGCCCGCAAGGCCGCCGCGGCCTAACACGCGCCTTCGAGGCGCGGGCGTGCCGTTCCGCAGGAACGAGATCGTCAGCGGGCCGCGCGGCGCTCAGGTCGTGATCGACGATCCGTCGGGCAACCCGGTCGAGCTGTTTCAGCCGCTGGGTGAGGTCCGCTACGCCTTCTCCCCGGCCATCCTCCGCAGCTCCGTCTTCAGCACCTTCCCCGACGCGTTCTGCGGCAGCGCGCTCACCAAGCGCACGCTCCCCGGCACCTTGTAGTTGGCCATGTTCTTCTTGCACCACGCGATCAGCGCGTCGGGCTCGATGGTCGCGCCGGGCGCGGGCACCACGAACGCCATCCCGATCTCCCCCTGGCGCTCGTGCGGCACGCCGATCACGGCGACCTGCGCGATGCCGGGGTGCTTGTAGATCAGGTTCTCGATCTCGGCGGGATAACAATTGAAACCGCCGGTGATGTACATGTCCTTGATGCGGTCGGTGATGCGCAGGTAGCCGCGCGCGTCCATCACGGCGACGTCGCCGGTGTGGAGCCAGCCGTCCGCGTCGATGGTCTTCGCGGTCTCGGCGGGGTCTTCGAAATAGCCGCGCATCACGTTGTACCCGCGCACCCACACTTCGCCGGGCTCGCCGCGCGGCGCTTCGCTGACGTCGTCGCGCATGCACTTCACTTCGGTGTCGGGGAGTGGCTTGCCGGAGGTGCCGGAGATGGTCTCGGCGTCGTCGCCAGGCGTGCACAGCGAGACGGTGCCGCAGGTCTCGGTGAGGCCGTAGGCGGTGATCACGGTCTCGAAGCCGAGCTCGCGCTTCATGCGGTGCACGAGCTCCACTGGCACGGGCGCAGCGCCGGTGACCGCGAGGCGCAGGCCTGACAAGTCGTACTTCGCGCGATCCGGGTGCGCGAGGATCGAGAGATAGAGCGTGGGCGGGCCGGGCAGCACGCTCACGCGCTCGGCACCGCAGCGCGCGAGCACGGCGGGCACGTCGAACACGGCGTGAGGCAGCGCGGTGGCGCCGCGGATCAGGCACGCGAGCCAGCCGGCCTTGTAACCGAAGCTGTGGAAGTACGGGTTGATGATCAGGTAGCGGTCGCCGGCGCGGATCCCGACGCCGGAGCTCCAGGCGTGGAACACCTTCAGGTTCTGGCCGTGGGCGGTCATCACGCCCTTGGGAAAACCCGTGGTGCCGCTGGTGAAGAGGATGTCGCTCAGGTCGTCGGGTGTTACGGCGGCGGCGCGCTTGTGCGCCTCGGCGGCGCTGGCGCGCTCGCCGCTCGCGACGAAGGCGTCCCAGCTCTGCGCGTTCTTCGCGGCGCCGGCGAAGGTGACGACGCGCTCGAGCCGCGGCAGATCCTGCTGCGCGATCGACTCGGCGTAGTTCGTGCCGAGGAAGTCGCCCACCGTGAACAGCAGCCGCGCGCCGCTCTTCGCGAGCACGTAGGCGGCTTCGTGCGCCTTGAAGCGCGTGTTGAGGGTGACGAGCACCGCGCCGACGCTCTGCGCGCCGAGCGCCGCCACCTCCCATTGCCAGCCGTTGGGCGCCCACACGGCGACGCGGTCGCCGTGAGCGATGCCCGCGGCGAGAGACGCGCGCGCGGCGCGCTCCACCGCGGCGGCGAGCTGCGCGAAGCTGAAGCGCGCGGCGCCGTCCTCGACCGCGCTCGCCTCCGGCCACAGCTCGGCGGCGCGCGCGAGCGCGCGCGGGATGGTCATCTCCGCCCAGTTCGGGGTCGGGTCGGCGGTCAGCTGAGGGCTCGATCCGGCCAAGTCGCGGAACTCCCGGCGATTGCAGGGCTTTTCGTAGCTTCGAGACGGATCGTATCGTAATGTGGCCCTTTGAAGTCTGACCCCAAAGGCCCACTCGCATGAACGTCCACTTCTCTCCCGAAGACGAGGCCTTCCGTCGCGAGGTCGCGGCGTGGCTCGACGCGGCGCTGTCCGGCGAGTTCGCGGCGCTGCGCCACCGTGGCGGCCCCGGCGACGAGAGCGCCCTCGTCGAGGAGCGCCGCGCCTGGGAGAAGAAGCTCGCGAGCGGCGGCTGGACGTGCGTCGGCTGGCCGCGCGAGCACGGCGGCCGCGGCCTCTCGCTCTCCCAACAAGTGATCTTCTACGAGGAGTACGCCCGCGCGGGCGGGCCCGGCCGCTTGGGTCACATGGGCGAGACGCTGTTCGGCCCCACCTGCATCGCCTTCGGTACGCCGGAGCAAAAGGCTCGCTTCCTGCCCGGCATCGTCGCAGGCGACACGATCTGGTGTCAGGGCTACTCGGAGCCGAACGCAGGCAGCGACCTCGCCAACGTGCAGACCCGCGCGCGCCTCGAGGGCGGCGAGTGGGTGATCGACGGCCAGAAGGTGTGGACGAGCTGGGCCGAGTGGGCGGACTGGTGCTTCGTCGTGGCGCGCACCGACCCCGACTCGAAGCGCCACGCCGGACTCTCCTATCTGCTCGTGCCGATGAAGCAGCCCGGCGTGACGATCCGCCCGATCCGCCAGATCACCGGCGACGCCGAGTTCTTCGAGGTGTTCTACGACGGCGCGCGCACGGCGCGCGAGAACTCGCTGGGGGCGCCCGGCGACGGCTGGAGAGTCGCGATGGCGACGCTCGCCTTCGAGCGCGGCGTCTCGACGCTCGGCCAGCAGATGCTCTTCCGCAACGAACTCGAGTCGATCGTCCGCATCGCGAAGCAGAACGGGAAGGCGCAGGACCCGCTGATCCGCCAGCGCATCGCCGACGCCTGGATCGGTCTCGAGATCCAGCGCTGGAACGCGCTGCGCACGCTCTCGGACCAAACGGCGCTCTCCGGCGCCGGCATGGTCCACAAGATCCTCTGGGCCACCTGGCACCAGAAGCTCGGCGAGCTGGCGATGGACGTGCTCGGCCCCGAGAGCGACGTCGCCGCCGGTTTCCCGTACGAGCTCACGCCCCTCCAGCGCCTCTACCTGTTCACGCGCAGCGACACGATCTACGGCGGCTCGAACGAGATCCAGCGCAACCAGATCGCCGAGCGCGCGCTCGGCCTGCCGCGCGAGCCGCGCCCCGCCTAACGAGTGAGAGTCCCGTGAGCCGAACCGTCCCGCCGTATCCCCAGGGCAAGAACGTGCTCGCGGGCAAGACCGCAGTCATCACGGCCGCCGCCGGAACCGGCATCGGCTTCTGGGCCGCGCGCCGCTTCGCGGAGGAAGGCGCGACGCTCTTGGTGAGCGACCTGCACGCGCGGCGCCTCGACGAGGCCGCCGACAAGCTCGCGGAGCTCACCGGCAAGCGTCCCGCGACCGCACTCTGCGACGTGACGAAGCAGGAGCAGGTGGACGCGCTGCAGCGCGCCGCGCTCGCGGCGCTCGGTCACGTGGACGTGCTCGTGAACAACGCCGGCCTGGGCGGCACCGCGAACCTGGTGGACATGACCGACGCGCAGTGGAGCCGCGTGCTCGACGTGACGCTGAACGGAACGATGCGCGTCACGCGCGCGTTCCTGCCGCACATGCTGGCGCGCGGATCGGGCGCGATCGTGAACAACGCCTCCGTGCTCGGCTGGCGCGCGCAGCCGGGCCAGAGCCACTACGCCGCCGCGAAGGCAGGCGTGATGGCGTTCACGCGCTGCGTGGCGATGGAGGCGGCGGCGAGCGGCGTGCGCGTGAACGCGGTCGCGCCGTCGATCGCCATGCACGAGTTCCTGTCGAAGGTGACGCCCGACGGGCTGCTCGAGGAGCTGGAGAAGCGCGAGGCCTTCGGCCGCGCCGCCGCGCCGTTCGAAGTGGCGAACGTGATGGTGTTCCTCGCCAGCGACTACGCCTCCTACATGACCGGCGAGATCGTCGCGGTTTCGAGCCAACACCCGTAGCCGGCTTCGCTCGGCTCCGAAGACTCCGCCACGCTGCGCGCTCGCGACGAAGGGGCTGCTCGTCGCGCCGATCGAGGCGCGGCTTGCGCGTTGGCGTCGCGGCAGCATCGCTCGGAGCCGAGCGAAGCCTCAGGCCGGCAGCCCCAGCTTCTTCGCGACGATGTTGCGCTGGATGTCGCTCGTGCCCGAGCTGAACAGGCTGCCGATGGCGTCGCGCGCGTCGCGCTCGATCTCGAGCTCCTGCATGTAGCCGCTCGCGCCAAAGGTTCGCATCGCGTCGAGCGACGACTGCACGTAGGCCTCCGAGACGAACAGCTTCGCCAGCGCCGCCTCGAGCTCGCTCGGCTGGCCGCGGTCCTTCAGCCAGCCGATGCGGTAGACGAGCAGCCGCGCGGCGTCGAGGCGCGTCTTCATGTCGGCGATGCGGTTCGAGACGCTCTGAAACTCGCCGATCGCTCGGCCGAACTGCCGCCGCGTCTTCGCGTGCTCGACGCAGCGCTCTAGCTGGCGCCGCATGGCGCCGAGGCAGGCGGCGAGGATGCAGCCGCGCTCCCAGTCCATCGCGCAGTTGAAGACCGCCGCGCCGCGGCCCTCGCGGCCGAGGCGATTCGCGACCGGCACGCGCACGCCGTCGAGGAACACCTCCGCCATCGGCGAGGTGCGCAGGCCCATCTTGTGGAGCGCGCCGCCCACCTCGAGGCCCGGCGTGCCGCGCTCGACGAGAAACGCGGTGATGCCCATCAGGCCGAACGCGGGGTCGAGCGTCGCGTACACCACGAACAGGTCGGCCACCTGTGCGTTCGTCACCCAGGTCTTCGCCCCCGTCAGCACGTAGTGGTCGCCGTCGCGCACCGCGCGCGTGCGCAGGCCGAAGATGTCGGAGCCCGCCTCGGGCTCGCTGCCGGCGTTCGCGCCGATCCACTCGCCGCGCGTGAGCGGCGGCAGGTAGCGCGCCTTCTGCTCGGCGCTGCCGAACTGGAGCAGCGGGATCGTGTTCGTCCACAGGCTCGCGTTGATCGAGAAGAGCAGGCCCGCGTCGCCCGAGCCGTAGCCGAGCCCCTCCATCACGGCGATCGTGCTCGTCAGGTCCGCGCCCTGGCCGCCGTGCTCCACGGGCACCGGCAGCGCGTGCACGCCGAAGCGCGCGCAGGCGTCCCAGCTCGCGCGCGAGAACTCCGAGGCCGCGTCGCGCGCGCGCAGCGCGTCGTTCAGCTCGCCGCGCGCGAACAGGGTCGCCGCGTTTTGGAGCTCCTGCTGTGCGGGGGTGAGCGAGAAATCCATGCGTGCAGCCTAAGCGCTCTTCAGCAGCGCCTGGTAGTCGACTTTGTCCGTGCTCGTGCGCGGCAGCCGCTCCAGCACGACGAAGCGATCGGGGCTCATGTAGGAGAGCAGCTGCTTCGCGCAGAACTGCTTCAGCTCGATGATCGACGGCGCCGCGCCCGCCGCGCTCGGCGTCACGTACGCCCAGATCGCGACGCCGTCCTCCTGCGACTTCGCGACCACGGCGGCCTCGCGAATCGCGGGGTGCCGGTAGAGCACGGCCTCGATCTCGCCCAGCTCGATGCGGTAGCCGCGCCGCTTCACCATGCGATCGCGACGGCCCACGTAGCTGAAGCAGCCGGCCGCGTCCGCGACCACCACGTCGCCGGTCGCGTACCAGCGCCGCCCGTCCGCCGTCTCGCGAAACGCCTGGGCGTCGCGCTCGGGCAGGTTCCAGTAGCCCCGCATCACCGGCCCGCTCGCGCGGACGTACAGCATGCCCTCGCTGCCAGCCGGCACGGGCTGCATCGCGTCGTCGAGGGCCAGCGCCTCGCAGTTCTCGCACGCCGGGCCGATCGGGAAGGGCGTCGCGCGCGCCTCTTCGATCGCGTCCGGGATGCGGAAGTACGTGCACACGTTCGTCTCGGTGGGCCCGTAGAGGTTGTAGTACGCGGGCTTCGTCCAGAGCTTCTTCAGCGCGCGCAGGTGCTTCACCGGGAAGACTTCGCCCGCGAAGAGCACCAGCCGCAGCTCGGCGTAGTCGTGCTGCGCGAGCTTTCCGTGCTGCGCGAGCACCGCCAGGATCGACGGCACCGAGTACCACACGCTGATGCGCCGCTCGGCGATGAAGCGGGCGAGCGCGTGGGGATCCTTGCCGAGCGCCTCGCTCACCAGCACGACGCGCGCACCGGCGGTGAGCGGTGCGTAGAGGTCGAGGATCGACAGGTCGAAATGGAACGGCGCGTGGCTGCTGAAGCGATCGTCGCTCGCGGGCGCGATCAGCTTCGCCGCCCAGTCCACGAAGGAGAGCGCGCTGGCGTTCGTGTGCACGACGCCCTTCGGCTTTCCCGTCGAGCCCGACGTGTAGAGGATGTAGGCCAGGTCCTCGCGCGAGGCGGCGCTCCCAGCGCGAAAGCCGGCGCTCGCGCCCTCGAGCCACGCGGCGTCCTCGCCCTGCGACGCGTCGCCCGCGAAGGCGAGCAGCGGTGCGGCGAAGTCGTCGCCCGCCGCGAGGGCCGCGGCGCGCGCCTCGTCGGTGATCACGACGCGCGCGCCGCAATCCGCGAAGATGAAGCGGTTGCGCTCCGCGGGCGCCGAGAAGTCGACGGGCACGTAGGCCGCGCGCGCCTTCGAGATGGCGAGCAGCGACGCGAAGGAGGCGAGGCTCTTCGGCAGGCAGACGCCCACGCGGTCGCCCGGCGCGACTCCGCGCTCCACGAGGCGCTGCGCGATGCGCGAGGCGAGCGCGTCGAGCCCCGCGTAGGCGAGCGCGCGGCCCGCGGAGTCCTCGGCCGCCACGGCGCCCGGCGTGCGGCGCGCCCAGTTCTCCAGCAGCGCGGCCAGCGAGGCGACCTCTGCCGCGAGCGTCATGCCAGCTTGGCCTTCACCAGCGCCACGATCTCGTTCACCGACGTGAAGGCGGACGACGCCTCGTGCGGCTCGAGCTCGATGCCGAAGGCCTCCTCGACGTGCGACACGAACTGAAGCGTGGAGAGCGAGTCGAGGATGCCCGCCTCCTTGAGCGACAGCGCGTCGTCGAGCTTCTCGGGAGCCTCGCCCGGGACGAGCTCGTTCAGGATGTAGCTCCGCACGATGGAACGGATCGAAGCTTCGTCGCGGCTCATGGCGCCTGGCTCCTGGCAGTGGGTTCGTCCGCCGGCGCCGCCGGCAGCGGCGCAGCAGCGCGGAAGATTTCCTCGGCGCGCTCCGCGAGCGCTGTGTCGATGGCGGCGGCGAGCAGGGCGTGGCCCTTCGCATTCGGGTGGTAGTCCCACTCCGCGACGCGGATCTGCTCGATCGGCACGCTCGCATAGGCGCTCTCGGTCTCGTCGATCACGACGAAGCCCGCCTCGCGCGCGAGCGAGACGAGGCGCGGTGTCGCCGAGTCCGAGGCTTCCTCCTTCGGCGTCGGCACGAGCAACCAGACGGGGACCGCGCCGGCCCGACGCGCCTGCGCTGCGATCTCGCCGTAGACGAGGGCGATCAGCTCCTCGGCGTGGGCGGCGAGCTTCTTCTCGCCGTCCATGTCGCCCGGGCCGACGCCCGCACGCGCCACGATCTCGCGCAGCGCCGGATGCGGGAACTCGACGCCGAGCCGCGCGGCCTGCGCGAGGTGCGCGCGGATCTGGCGCCCGTCGATCTTGTGCGCGACGAACAGCACGGCGTCCGGCGCGAAGCGCAGCGCGCGGTCGCGCAGCACGTCGATCTGCTGCGGCGGCGTGTAGCCCTCGACGCCGAAGTTCAGCACCTCGTAGCGCGCGAAGCCGCCGGGCCGGCGCTCGGCGAGGCGCTGCTCCAGCAGCGCGTCGAAGGTCTGGTCGTCGTGCACTCCCGAACCCATCACGTGGGACGAGCCGAGCAGCGCGAGGCGGAAGGTGCCGGGCGCCTTCTCGAGCGGGTAGTCGCGGTCGCGCATCGCCCAGCGGTTCGTGCTGAGCTGCGCGCCGTGATAGTTCAGCGAGACGGAGGGGACGAGCTCGACCTTCATCCAGCCGCGCACGGCTCGGCCCGCCGGCGTCTCGTGGATCACCGGCCACTGAGCCGGCTTGGCCATGTAGAGCTCCCAGAGCGGCGAGTTGAAGCGATCCATGTCGATCAGCTCTTCGTAGTAGCCGCGCTCGAGGCGCGCGGCGTCGCCTTCCGAGAGGTGGCTCTTGCCGAGCGTGCGCAGCACTTCGCCGGCGGCGCCGAGCCGCGCCTGCGCCGTCGCGGTGCCGAGCACGCACAGCAGCGCGATCGCGGCCGCGGGCCCCGCGGCGCCGGCGAGCGCGGGAGCCGTACGCCGCGCGATCTCGCGCGCCGCCCACACCCCGCCCGCGAACGTGGCCGCGACCGCCGCGATCGGCGCCCAGTCCGCGAGCGCCGGCAGCGCGGGCAGCCCGTGCCAGGCGAAGCCTTGCTTCCAGAGCGCGAGCCACGCGCCGGGCGTCTCTGCGGTCCACACCGACCACAGCACGCAGATCGCGAGGAAGGTGCGCGCGATGCGCAGCCCGCGCTGCCAGGCCGGATCCGCGCTCGGCTTGCGCTTGCGGAAGGCGGGGTCGGCCTCGCGCAGCGTTCCGTGCACGACCAGCAGCGCGAGCACGCCCCAGAACAGCACGTCCTGCCACGTGACCGGGAAGCTGCCGCGCAGCCAGAACCACTGATAAGAGTGGAGGAACCAGGTCACCACGAACACGAACAGGGTCGCGCCGACCAGCGCCGGCTTCGTGCCGCGCTTGCGGAGCGCGAAGAACGCCGGGTAGTAGAAGACCTTCAACATGAAGTCCTTCCAGTAGATGTTGATCCGGCGCCAGAAGTCGGTGAAGGACGAGGAGAGGACGTAGTTGTTGTTGGTCTCCGGCAGGTGGAAGCCGAACAGGTGCAGCATCCCGACGATCACGTGGAACTGGCCGGAGACGCGCAGGTAGAGCAGGAAGTTGGTGACGAGGTACCGCAGCAGGTCGAAGGGCCCCTGCACCTCGCCCGCCTCGAGCGTCGCGTGGTAGTAGACGGCGCGATACAGCAGCAGCTGGATCACGCCGCGCGCGATCCAGTGCACGCCGCGCTGGTAGATCTCGTGGTCCGGCACGGCGTAGTGGCTCTTGCGGAACGTCGCGTAGTCGACGACGGGGAAAAGCGGGAAGCTCGGGTTGGGCAGCAAGAAGAAGTAGGAGAGCGCCTCGAGCCAGCTGCCGCGCTTCTTTTCGTGGCGCAGGTCGTAGACGTAGACGAACAGCCGGAACATGAACGCGGAGGCGAGGATCGGCCAGACCGCCGCCGACCACGGCGCCGCGAAGGGCTGCGTGCGCAGCCAGGCGAGCCCCGCGCCGGCGGCCACGAGCAGGCCGATGCGCACGCTCCAAGGCGCGGGCAGGTGGCAGAGGCCGATCAGCGCGAGTCCGATCGCTACGATCCACGCCGCGTTCGCGACGCCGAGCACGAGCGCGAAGCCGGCGAGCGAGAGGGCGAGGAAGAACGGCAGGCGCCCGCGCACCGGCAGCCAGGCGTGGGCCGCGAAGCCCGCGAAGGCAAGGAGCGTGAGGCGCTGGAAGCCCGCGCTCTCGATGCCAAAGCGGTGGATGGCCCAGGCGAGCAACGCGAGCTGGACGGCGACGAGCCCGAAGCGCAACGCGCGTTCGAGCGCGAGGGTTTCGCTCGCCGACTTGCCGGTCACTGAGGCCGCGGTCATGCCATCCACCTGAGGCCGGCTCATCGGCCGCTCCGTGAGTCGCCCTGACGACCGGAAAGGTGTGCGCCGCGCTCAGGGCGCCCAGCCCATCCCCGGGGAGTGCCCCTGAGATGTTGGGGCGGAGCCGAAGCCCCCTGGATCTCGGACCGGCAACTCGGCGGCGGCGCCCGCGCGCTCGCGCAGCCAGAGCTCTACACGCTCGCGCAGCAGCGGCAGCGTGGTGCTGCCGCTGCCGAGCACGACGCCGTGGAACTCCCGGACGTCGAAGCGCGCGCCTAGGCGCCGCTCCGCCTCGGCGCGCAGCGCGGCGATCTCCTCGGCGCCGAGCAGGTAGGCGGTCGCCTGCGCCGGGCGCGCGATGTAGCGGTCGATCTCCTGTGCGGCCTGCGCTTCCGGCAGCGCGGTGTGCGCGAGCAGGAAGGTGAGCGCGCGCTCGCGGCTCCAGCCGAGCGCGTGCATGCCGGTGTCGACGACCATGCGCACCGCGCGCCAGGCGCGCGCGTTCAGCATGCCCAGCCGGTCCGCGTCGCTCGAGTAGAGGCCCAGCTCGTCGGCGACGCCCTCGGCGTAGAGCGCCCAGCCCTCGGTGAAGCCGGGCCGGAACAAGAGGCGCGCGATGCGCGGCAGATCCTCGCGCTCGTTGGCGAGGGCGATCTGCAGATGATGGCCGGGCACGACTTCGTGGAACGCGACGCTCTCGCCGGTCGCCCAGCTCTGGCGCTGCGCCTCGAACGTGCGCACGCGGTAGGTCGCCGGCGCGCTGCCGTCGAGCGCGGCCTGCAGGTAATGGGCGGCGGCGGTCCTCGCCTGGAACGCGGGGATCGGCTCCAGCACGGCGCGCGCGCGCGGCAGCTCCGCGAAGGCGCGCGGCAGCGCAGACCACGCCCGGTCCATCGCCGCCTGCGCCACCGCCAGGAGTTGCGCCTCGTCGCGGTACGCATAGGCCGGATCGCTGCGCAGCGTCTGGAGCACGTCGCGCACCGGACGCCCGCCAAAGCTGCGCGCGGAGATCGCCGCCATCTCCGTTTCGACGGTGGCGAGCGCCGCGAGCCCGCGCGCGTGAACCTCTTCCGGCGAGATCGGCAGCGTCGTGTTGAAGAGCAGCGCGGCCTCGTAACAAGCGCGTCCGCCCGGCGAGTCGGACGCGGCGATCGTCGCGCGCGCATACGGCGCATACTCCTCGGCCAGGAAGCGCCGGTATCGGCGCAGCTCCGGCCGCACCGCGCGCTCGACCAGCGCCAGGAACTCGGCGCGGAAGGCGACGTCGTCGCTGCGCAGGGCGGGGCTCGCGAAGGGCAACCCCTCCACCGGGGCCGCGGCGAGCAGGTCGAGCTGCGCGACCACGTGGTCCACCACGAGCCGGGGGGCGCTGTAGCCGCGCGCGACGCCCTCGCGCAGCGCGGCGATCTGGTCGCCGACGTGGCGCGGGAGCTGCGCCCAGCGCGCCAGCGCCTGCGCGCGCAGCTCGGGCGTTTCGACGGGCTGCGCGAGCGCGGCGTCGGCGAAGTCCACCTGCCAGGCCGGGCCGACCTGGCTCACGTCCCACAGCTCGCTGCGGCACACGCGCTGCTTCTCGCGCGCTTCGAGCCAAGCCCGTGCGAGGCCATGGGCCAGACGCGCCGCGGGCTCGCCCAGCGCCGCCGCGTCGATGGCCGCGAGCTCGGCGAGCCACGCCGACTCGCGCGCTTCGCGCGCCGCCTGCGCGGCGAGCGAGTCGTCGGGCAGCGCGTCGTGACGCGCGCCGGGCGGACGGAGGCGCGCGACGGCGGCCGGGCGCTGGGCGAGCGCGTCGTCCACCAGCGCGTCCGCGATCGCGAGCACGCGGGCCTCGGGCGTCGGCACGGCCGCCGGGCCCTGTGCGGGCGGCGGTCCGGCCTGACACGCGGCCACGCCGACCGAAATCCCCAGCGCGAATCCTCGCGGCGCTCGCATGCGCATCTCCTCCGCCGCACATCCTATGGGCAGCGCGGCTGCGCGCACCCGGGAAACTCGCTTGAATCCGCCCCCTCACCGCGGAGGCCCGCATGCCCACGATCTTCCAGGCCCCGAAGGAGCTGCTCGGCGCCGTCGGGAGGAAGCTCGGCGCCAGCGAATGGCTCGCGATCGAGCAGTCGCGCGTCGATCAGTTCGCCGACGCCACGGGCGACCACCAGTGGATCCACGTCGATCCGGAGCGCGCAAAGAGCGGACCGTTCGGCGCGACGATCGCGCACGGCTACCTGACCCTCTCGCTCGTGAACCAGTTCCTGCCGCAGCTGCTCGAGGTGCGCGGGGTCTCGATGGGCGTGAACTACGGCTGCGACAAGGTGCGTTTCCCCGCGCCCGTGAGAGTGGGCTCGCGCGTGCGCGGCGTGGGCGAGATCGTGGCAGCGGAAGAGGTGAAGGGCGGCGCGGTGCAGGTGACGGTGCGCGTGAGTGTCGAGGTCGAGGGCGGTGATCGCCCCGCCTGCGTCGTCGACACCATCTCGCGCTTCGTGCCCGCTTGAAGGCGACGTGAGTCGATGAGCGCACACGAGCGCGCCTCGTCGCCGGGCTGGCCGCCGCTCGTCGAGACATTTCGCAGCCTCGTGAGGTTCGTCAGCGACGGTTCCTGAGGAGGGAGTCTTGAAGTTCTGGCAGGCGGTCTCCTTCATGGAGCCCGAGCAGCTCGTGGGCGTCGCGCAGGCGGCGGAGGAGGCGGGCTTCCACGGCCTCTTGCTCGCGGATCATCTCTTCTTTCCGGCGAAGCTCGGCTCGAAGTACCCGTACTCCGAGGACGGTGCGCCCATGTTCGACGGCCGCACGCCGTTCCCCGACCCGTGGACCACGATCGCGGCGATGGCCGCGGTCACGCGGCGGCTCCACTTCGCGACCTTCGTGTTCATCCTCCCGCTGCGCGAGCCGATCCAGCTCGCGAAGACGCTCGGCACCCTCGCGCTGCTCACGAACGGCCGCGTCGCGCTGGGCGCCGGCGCCGGCTGGATCCGCGAGGAGTTCGACGCGCTCGGCGTCGACTTCCACACCCGCGGAAAACGCATGGACGAGATGGTGGTGGCGATGCGCAAGCTGTGGAGCGGCGAGGTGGTCGAGCACCACGGGCGCTTCTTCGACTTCGCGCCGCTGCAGATGAGTCCGCCTCCGCCGCGCGAGGTGCCGGTCTGGTTCGGCGGCCTCAGCGACGTCGCCATGAAGCGCGCCGCCACGCTCGGCGACGGCTGGCTCGGCGTCGGCAACACGCCGGAAGAAGCGGCGCAGATCCTGCGCCGGCTGAAGGCGCTGCGCGCCCAGAGCGAGCGCGCGGCCAAGCCCTTCGAGACGATCGTGCCACTCACCACGCCGCTCGAGGCACCCACCCTGCAGCGCCTCGAGGCGGAGGGGATGACGGGCGCGAATTGCTTTCCGTTCAGCTTCACGCTGGGCCCCAGCTCGACCCTCGCGCAGAAGCGCGAGCAGATGCTGCGTTTCGCGGAGAGCGTGATCGCGAAGACGAATCGTTAGCCGTCGCCAGGCGAGGGAGTCAGGTGCCAGCGCACAGTCGACCGCTGTTCGCGAGCCTCGCGATTGTCGCGCTCGCGTGCGCCACTCCACCGGACGGACGCGCGCGGGTCGAGACGTCGCTCGCCGAGCGGACCGGGCTGCAACTGGGCGCGGAGACGGCGGGCGACGCGCTCAGCGAAGACCGACTCGTCGCGCTCGCACTTCGCAACAGCCCCCACTTCCGTGCGGCGCTCGCCGATCTCGGCATCTCCGCGGCCGAGTGGATGCGCGCGGGCGCGCTGCCGCCCATCACCTTCAGCGTGCTGTTCCCGCTCGGCGAGAAGCAGCTCGAGTATGCGGCGAAGCTGCCGATCGACGCGCTGTGGCTGCGCCCGAAGCGCGTCGTCGCGGCGCGCCGCGACTGGGAGGCGACGGCGGAGAGAGTCGTGCAGCACGGTCTCGATCTGGTGCGCGACGTGCGCGTCGCCTGCGCCGACGCGAGCGCGGCGGCTCGCGTGGAGCGCGCTTGGCAGAGTCCCGAGGGCGCCGCATTCCGCGCGCACGCGGAGTATGCGGCCCGCCGCTTCCACGCCGGCGGGATCGCTGCCGAGCAGGTGGCGCAGGCGGAGCTGCGCGCTGCCGCCGCGAGCGATCGTCGGGCCTCGGACGCGGCGACGCTCGCGATCGCGCGGGCGCGGCTCGCGGAGCTGACGCTCGCGGATCCGCAGCGAACGGATTGCTTCGCGGGCGCGCCAGCGGAGCTGCCGGCGCAGCTGCCGCCTCCCGACGCGCTCGTGACCGAGGCGCTCGCCGCGCGCCCGGATCTGCGCGCCGCGGAGATCGCCGTCGAGGCGGCAGGCGAGCGCGCCGGCCTCGCGCGCCGGGAGCTGCTTCAGCTCATCGCCATGTTCGACGCGAACGGCAGCGGCCGCTCGTTCGAGGCAGGTCCCGGCGTCGAGCTCCAGCTCCCGCTCGACGCGGGACGCCCGGCGCGCGCTCTGGCCGACGCGAAGCTCGCGCGCGCGGCCGCGAGCTACGAGGCCGCGGTCCAGCGCGTGACGCGCGAGGTTCGCGAGGCGCACGCGCGCGCGGCCAGCGCGGCGAGCGCTGCTCGGCAGTGGCGCGGCGAGCGATTGCCCGCGCTCGCTGCGTGGCGCGCGCGCGCGGAGGCCGCGCGTCGCAATGGAGCGGCCGACGCGGGCGCGGTGCTCGAGGCGCAGATCGCGGAGCTGGAGGGCGCGCGCGCGAGCGCCCTCGCCGACGCCGCGTGGCGCCGCGCGCGAGCCGAGCTCGAGCGCGCGGTCGGGCGGCAGCTCGTGCTGGACGCGCCCGCACCGGCGGCGCCCGCAGCGACTTCCTCGACGAATCTCGAATCGGGAACCCCATGAGCACACGACGACGAATCACGACGCTCGCTCCGCTCGTCTTCCTCGCGGCCGCGCTCGCCGCGCACGCCGACGAAGCCGTGAGTGCCGCGCCGCCCGCGATCGTCGCCAACCCCGTCGGCGAGAGCGCGCTCACCACCATCGCGCTCACGCCGCAGGCGGAGCAGCGGCTCGGCGTGGCGGTCGCGCCGGCGGCGAAGCGCGCGCTGCCCCGCACGCGCCTGCTCGCGGGGCAGGTGATCGCGCCGCTGGGTGCGGGCAGCGAGGTCGCACCCGTCGCGACGCCCGCGACCGAAGCCGAGGCCGTGCGCGTCGCGGAGGCGCAGGTCGCCGCGGAGGGTGCGGTCGCGGTTGCGCGCGCACGGCTCGACGGCGCGCGTCGCTCGCTCGCTCGCGCGCAGCGCATGCTGGCGGACGACGCCGGCAGCGAGCGCGAGGTGGACGACGCGCGCACGCAGGTCGCCGTGGCGGAGGCCGCGCTCGCGGGCGCACAGCGCCAGCGCGCACTGCTTGGCCCGGCCGGCGCGAGCGCGGACGGTGCGCGCCTCTGGGTGCGCGTTCCCGTCTACGCGAGCGAGGCGCGCGAGATCGACACCGCGCGCGAGGCGCGCGTCGGAGATCCCTCGGGCAGCGCGGAGCCTTCGCTGCGCGCGCAACCCGTGCGCGGCGCCCCGCGCACGCGCTCGGTCTCGCCGGCGGTGGACGTGCTCTACGAGGTGCGCGACGCGGCGCGCGAGCTGCGCATCGGCCAGCAGGTGGGCGTGCGGGTCCCGCTGCGCGGCGCACGAGACGGCGTGGTGGTACCGGCGAGCGCGCTGCTCTACGACGCCGAGGGTGGCACGTGGGTGTACGAGCGCGTCGCGCCGCAGACCTACGCGCGCCGCCGCGTGCAGATCGAGGCGGTGGTCGATGCGGACGCCGCGCTGGTGGGCGAAGCGCTCGCGGGGCGCGAGGTCGTGGTCGCCGGCGCCGCCGAGCTGTTCGGCACCGAGTTCGGCGCCGGCAAGTAGGAGAGCGGGATGCTGCGCTGGCTGGTGGAGCATGCGCTGGGCGGGCGCGTCGCCGTGCTGGCAATCGCCGCGCTGCTCTTGCTGCTCGGCGTGCGCGCGGCGCGCGAGGCGCCGCTCGACGTGTTCCCCGAGTTCGCGCCGCCGCGGGTCGAGGTGCAGACCGAGGCGCCGGGCCTCTCGACGGAGGAGGTGGAGTCCCTCGTCACGCTCCCGCTCGAGCAGGCGCTGAACGGCATCTCGTGGCTGACCACGATCCGCTCGAAGTCGGTGCTCGGCCTCTCCTCGATCGATCTGCGCTTCGCGCCGGGCACCGACCTCCTGCGCGCGCGGCAGCTCGTGCAGGAGCGCCTCGCCGCCGTGAGCCTGCCGGCGGTGGCGCGCGCGCCTCACGTGCTGCCGCCGCTGTCGTCGCTCTCGCGCGTGCTGAAGATCGGCGTCACCTCGAAGTCGCTCTCGCAGATGGAGCTCTCGGAGCTCGCGAGGTGGACGATCCGGCCGCGGTTGATGGCGGTGCCCGGCGTCGCGAACGTGGCGATCTGGGGCCAGCGGGATCGCCAGCTCCAGGTGCTCGTCGATCCCGACCGGCTCGCCGCGAACGGCGTGAGTCTCGATCAGGTGGTGCGCGCCGCCGCCGCCGCCGCCGTGGTCGGCGCCGGCGGTTTCGTCGACACGCCGAACCAGCGCCTGCCCGTTCGCCAGCTACCGGCCGCGACCACGCCCGAAGAGCTCGCGCGCACCGCGGTGGCGGTGCGCGACGGCTACGCGCTGCGCCTCGGCGACGTCGCGGAGGTGACGCTCGGCTCGCCGCCGATGATCGGCGACGCGATCATCAACGACACGCCGGGCCTGTTGCTGATCGTCGAGAAGCAGCCGTGGGGCAACACGCTCGAGGTCACGCGTGGCGTCGAGGCGGCGCTCGCCGCGCTGCGCCCGGGCCTCGGCGACGTGGCGATCGACTCGACGATCTTCCGGCCCGCGACGTTCGTGGAGCTGTCGATCGCCAACCTCGCCACCGCCATGTGGCTCGGCGCGGCGATGGTGGTGGTCGTGCTGTTCGCGTTCCTGCGCGACGTGCGCGCCGCCGCGATCAGCCTCCTCGCGTTGCCGCTCTCGATGGCGGCCGCAGTGCTCGCGCTCGCGTGGCAGGGCAGCACGATCAACGTGATGGTGCTGGCAGGACTGGTGATCGCCGTCGGCGAGGTGGTCGACGACGCGATCATCGACGTCGAGAATGTGCGCCGCCGCCTCGCGCTGAATCGCGCCGCCGGCTCGCCACGCAGCGCGTTCGACGTGGTGCTCGCGGCCTCGCTCGAGGTGCGCAGTGCGGTGGTCTACGCCACGGCGATCGTGCTGCTCGTCTTCCTGCCCGTCTTCTTCCTACCCGGACTCGCGGGCGCCTTCTTCCGGCCGCTCGCCTTTGCCTACATCGCCGCGATCGCCGCCTCCCTCGTCGTCGCTCTCACGGTGACGCCGGCGCTCTGCCTCGTGCTCCTGCCCGGCGATCCCACGGCGGGGCGCAAGGCGCCGCTCGCCGCGTGGCTCGAGGCCCACTATCTGCGCGCGCTTCCGCGCGTGATCGCGCAGCCGCGCCGCGCCGCGGGCGCGATCGCCGCGCTGCTCGCCGCCACCGCGATCGCCTGGCCCTTCCTCGGTCAGGAGTTCTTGCCGAGCTTCCGCGAGCGCGACTTTCTGATGCACTGGGTCGAGAAGCCCGGCACGTCGCTCGAGGCGATGCGCCGGATCACGATCGCGGCGAGCCAGGAGCTGCGCGGCATCCCCGGCGTGCGCAACCTGGGCTCGCACATCGGGCGCGCGGAGGTCGCGGACGAGGTCGTCGGCCCGAACTTCACCGAGCTGTGGATCAGCGTCTCCGAGGACGTGGACTACGACGAGACGCTCGCCAGCGTGCAGAGCGTCGTCGACGGCTATCCCGGTCTCTACCGCGACGTGCAGACCTATCTCAAGGAGCGCGTGCGCGAGGTGTTGACGGGCACGAGCGGCTCCGTGGTCGTACGCATCTTCGGCAGCGATCTGGGCGCGCTGCGCGCCGAGGCGCAGCGCGTGAGCGGCGCGATCGCGGACGTGCCCGGCATCGCCGCGCTCCGGGTGGAGGCGCAGCAGCTCGTGCCCCACGTGCAGATCCGGCTGCGCGCCGACGCGGCGGCCAACCTCGGGCTCACGCCCGCCGCCGTGCGCAGCGCGGCGAACACGTTGATCGCGGGCCGCGTGGTCGGCGAGGTGCACGAGGCACAGCGCGTGACGGCGGTCGCGGTATGGAGCGTTCCCGCGCGGCGCGAGAGCGTGGACGCGTTGCGCCGCCTGCCGATCGAGACGCCGAGCGGCGCGCGCGTACCGCTGGGCGAGCTGGCCGACGTCGTCGTCACGTCCACGCCCAACGAGATCAAGCGCGAGGGTGGCTCGCGCCGCATCGACGTGACCTGCAACGTGGCGACGGGCGGCGATCTGGCGAGCGTCGCGAGCGAGATCGAAGCCCGCGTCGCCAAGCTCGCGCCGCCGGCCGGCATGCACGCCGAGGTGCTGGGCGAGTGGCGCGCGCAGCGCGAAGCCTCGCGCGCGCTGCTAGGACTCGCGCTGCTCTCCCTCGCGGGCGTGCTCGTGGTGCTGCACGCGGACTTCGCCTCGTGGCGGCTCACCGTGCTCGTCGCCAGCACGCTGCCGTTCGCGCTGGTGGGCGGCGTCGTGGCGGCGATCGTCTCCGGCGGCGTGCTCTCGCTCGGCTCGCTGGTCGGCTTCGTCACCGTGCTCGGCATCGCGGCGCGCAACGGCATCCTGCTGGTGAGCCACTTCCGGCATCTGGAGCGCGAGGAGGGCGTTCCGTTCGGGTCCGAGCTCGTGGTGCGCGGAGCCGCCGAGCGGCTGATGCCGATCCTGATGACCGCGTCGGCCGCCGCGCTCGCACTGCTCCCGCTCGTCGCCGCCGGCGTGATCCCCGGCCACGAGATCGAGCACCCGATGGCGTGTGTGATCGTCGGCGGCCTCGTCACCTCGACCGCGCTGAACCTGTTCCTGCTGCCCGCGCTCTACCTGCGCTGGGCGAAGCCGGCCGTCGCCTAGGGCTTCGCGCGCGCCCCGGCTCGCGCGCTCTGGCGCGCGAGCGCCTCGAGCCCGTCGCTCGAGTCGATGCCGAGCGACAGATTCATCAGGTTGTAGAAGTTCTCGATTGCGTTCAGCAGCGTGAGCTCCGCGATCTCGCGCTCGTCGAAGTGGCGCTGCAGCTCGGCGAAGGTCGTGTCGCTCACCTTCTTCGCGAGCGTCGCCTCCTCCACGAAGGCGAGCGCGGCGCGCTCGCGCGACGTGAAGACGTCGCTCGCTCGCCACTCGGCGAGCGCGTCCAACTTGCGCGTGCCGAGCTGCGTGCGGATCGCGTACGCGCGCTGGATGTCCTGACAGAAGGCGCAGCCGTTGAGCTGCGCGACGCGCGTCGTCGCCAAGAGGCGCAGCTCGCCGGGCAGCTTCGAGCCGTATCGCTCGAAGAGCTGAAAGGCGAGGGAGATGCGCCAGGCGGCGGGCACGCGGTTGTAGACCACCTGCGCGGGCGTGATGGAGCGGCCCAGCATGCGGCGGACGGCGGCATCGAGCAGCTTGCCGAGCAGCGACGGCGGTTTCTCGATCGGGGCGAGACGCATGGAATCTCCTGTCGGGCGCGAGAGCGTCAGACGCGCGCGGGCGAGCGGCGCAGCGCCTGGAGCGCGATCGCGATCAGCGCGAGCGTGGGCAGATAGACGCCCGGGAAATCCTCGAGCAGATGGCTCGCCGGCTGGAGGCCCGCGATCACGTCGAACACGTGCACGGCGCCGTGCATGCCGTGGAAGAGCGCGGCCGCTGCGACGAGCGGCGCGCGCCAGTGCGGCGCGCGCACGGCCCACAGCGCGGCGATGCCGGTCGCCGCATAGGCGCCGCCCACGTCGCGCACCAGGTGCGAGTTGTAGGCGCCGGTGTCGGCGGCGATGCGCACGAACCAGGGCTCCGGCGCGAGCAGCATCACGAGCCCGTTGGCGAGCGCGCCCGCGCCCAGCACCAGGAGGATCCAGTCCGCCGCGCCGCGCCGTTCCATGCTTCAATGCCTCGCGATGGGAAGTGACGAGCCTCGGCCTCGGAGGGGAGTCCAGGAAGCGAAAGGTTCCGTGGAACCTTCCGGCCCTCCGGCTCCCCATCCCGAAGTGGGAGCGGAGGAGCGAGAGCTCGTGGTGCTCGCACAGCGCGGCGACGTGCTGGCGATGTCGCGGCTGATGGACGGGCTCGCGCCGTGGATCGCGCGGATCTGCGGGGGCATCGCCCTGGAGAACGCGGACGACGCCGCACAGGAGGCGCTGGTGCAGGTGTTCCGGGACCTGAAGACGTTGCGCGAGCCCGCCGCGCTGCGCGGCTGGGCGCGCCGCATCGCGGTGCGCGAGGCGGTGCGGCACGCCCAGCGCGCGCGCGCCGCGGGCGCCCGCGTCGCGGGCGCGGACGACGCCGCCCTGCGAGGCGCCGGCGGCGACCCCGCCGTGGCGCCGGACGTGCGCGCCGTGCTCGCGCGCCTCGCGCCCGAGCAGCGCGCCATCCTCGTGCTGCGCGACCTCGAGGGGCTCTCCGAGGAGGAGGCCGCCGCCCAGCTCGGCGTCGCGAAGGGCACGGTGAAGTCGCGCCTGTTCCGCGCGCGCGAAGCGTTCGCGAAGCGGTGGTCGGAGTGAGCGCGGCGAGCGAGCGCTCCGCGTGGCCCAGCGCGCGCGTCGACAGCGTCGCGCGCCTGCGCGCGATCGCGGCGGCGCGCCCGCATCTCGCGTACCGCGAGCGCACGATCGACGCGCCCTTCGACGTGGTGTGGTCGATCTTCGGCGACCTGGAAGGCGGCGTCCCGCGCTTCGACCGCTACGTGCGCTGGGTCCGCGTCGTCGCCCGCGACGGCGAGCGGCTCGCGCTCGAGTCGAACGCGCCTTTGCCGGGCCGCGTGATGCGCTTCGAGGCGATCTACCGGCCCGGTTGGTGCGTGATGCGCTCGTTCGAGGGCGAGGTCGGCATGGCGGCCGCCCCCATCGACACCGGCCGCACGCGCGTCGGTCACTTCGAGGGCTCGCGGTTTCTCGGCGCGCTGGGACGCTGGTGGTTCGGCCGCTCGATGGACGGCGAGCTCGCGACGCTCGCGCGCCTGTGCGAGGAGAAGCTCCGAGCGGCGCGCTGAGCGGCGGGCACGCGGCGCGCCGCCCGTGCCAGACTGCCCGCACCGAAGCGGAGCTTCCATGTTCGAGCGCAGCCCGCCGTTCGCCATCGACCTCTCGCAAGCGATCCGCACCGTCTCCTTCGAGAATCCGACGGGAGCGAAGGGCGCCGCCGGGGCGTCGCACGGCGGCCGCAAGGGCGCGCCGTTCCGCTTGCTCGCGCCGGGCGAGCGCGTCGTGCTCGCGGACGTCGCGGGCCCCGGCTGCGTGCGGCACCTCTGGCTCACGATCCCGCCGATGCCACCAGACGAGATGCGGGCGCCGCTGATCGAGGTCTTCTACGACGACGCGCGCGAACCGTCGATCTCGGTGCCGTGCCTCGACTTTTTTGGTTGTCCGCTCGGGCGGCCCGTGGCGTTCGCGTCGCAGTGGACGGCGGCGCAGGAGGGGCGCGGCTTCAACGCCTGGCTGCCGATGCCGTTTCGCGCGCGCATGCGCGTCGAGTTCCTGAACGCGAGCGGGCGCCGCTTCCCGCTCTACTACCAGATCGCCTACACCGAGGGCGCGCCCGCCGCGGATGCGGGCCTCCTCCACGTCGCGTGGCGCCGCGAGAACCCGACGCAGCTGAAGCGCGACTTCACGATCTGCGAGGGGCTGCGCGGGCCGGGTCGCTTCTTCGGCTGCAACGTGGGGATCCGCGTGCTGCCGGAAGAGGGCTTCAGCTGGTACGGCGAGGGAGAAGTGAAGATCTATCTCGACGGCGACCGGGAGCTACCCACCTGGTGCGGCACCGGCCTCGAAGACTACGTGGGCAGCGCGTGGGGCATGGGCGCGCACGCGACGCCGTTCCAGGGCGCGCCGCTGATCGCGCAGGCGCCGGGCGCGCCGATGCCGGAGCTCGTCTCGTTCTACCGCTGGCACGACCCCGACCCGATCGTGTTCGCGCGCGAGCTGCGCGTCACGCTCCAGCAGATCGGCGCGCTGCCAGTGCCGAAGGGCCAGAGCGCGCTGCGCGAGCGGCTGGAGCGCGAGGGGCGCGTGGCGGGCGGCGGCTGGATGATGACCGGCGGCGCGCTCGAGGCGTTCGGCATCTGCGAGCGCCAGGACGACGTGTGCGCGACCGCCTACCTCTACCTGCGCGACGCGCAGCCGGTGCCGCGCGTCGACCCGCGCTCCGCCTGCGCGGGCGTCGAGCGCCGCGCGTGGGAGACCCCGAACCCGTTCGAGAGCGCCCTCGCGCTGATCGCCCCGCCGGCGTGAAGTGGCCCTTTGGGTTCAGACCCCGAAGGGCCACTTCAGCTCGCGTCTCGGGCCTCGGCCGCGCGCCTCCGCGCGTCGGCGCGCAGCTCGCCCTTCGCGACCTTGCCGCCCGAGGCGCGCGGCAGCGCGTCCAGCACCACGAGCCGCTCGGGCCACCACTCGCGCGTCGTGCCGCGCGCTTCCAGGTGCCGCGTCAGCTCCGCGAGCGTGAGCGAGGCGCCCGCCCGCAGCTCCACGTACGCGCACACGCGCTCTCCGTACACCGCGTCGGGCCACGCCACCGCCGCGGCGAGCGCCACCGCGGGATGGCTGGCGACCGCCTCTTCGACCGCCGGGCCCGAGATGTTCTTGCCGCCGCGGATGATGAAGTCCGCGGTGCGGCCGACGATCGCGAGGTAGCCGTCGGCGTCGAGGCGGCCGACGTCGCCCGTCAGCATCCAGCCATCGCGCGTGTAGAGCTTCCGGTTTGCGGCGACGTCGTCGTAGTAGCCGCGGCAGGTGAGGGGGCCGCGGCAGGCGGGGACGCCCTGGCCGGACGCGGTCACGTCGTCGCCCGCCTCGTCGCACAGCCGCACGCGCATCGACTCGATCGGGCGGCCCGCCGTGGCGAGTCGCTTCTCCTGCGGATCGCGCGTCGTGGTGCGCGAGAGCGCACCCGTCTCGTTCGAGCCGTAGAACTGGAGCACCAGCGAGCCCGTGCGCTGCTCCCACTCGAGCGCCCGCTCGCTGGGCACCGCCTCGCCGCCGGTGTAGAGCGCGCGCAGCGACGAGAGGTCGGTGCGCGGCAGCGCCGGCGAGTTCAGCAGCATGATGAACTGCGTCGAGACCGCGGCGAGCACCGTCACGCGATGGCGCGCGATCGCCGCGAGGGCCGCCTCGGGGGTGAACTTTTCCACCAGCACGCAGGGCGCGCCGAGCAGCGCCGGCGTGAAGTGCGCGGTCCACAGCCCGAAGCCGAAGGGCGCCGGCAGCACGGACATGAACACGTCGCGCGGCGTCAGCTCGCCGGACTCGACGGCCAGCGCGTGGAAGTGGATCCAGCGCGCCTGATGGTGGGTGACGCATTTCGGAAGGCCGGTCGTACCCGAGGTCGAGTTGAGCAGGAACAGGTCCTCGGCGCCGAGCCGTCGCGCGGCGAGCTCGGCCTCACCCGGTTTCGCGCCGCTCGCCCCGTAACAAGGTTCGCTCGCGTCGAGCTGCGCCTCGACGACCAGGTGCTCGCGCAGCGCGAGGCCGCTCGCGCACAGCTCGGCGAAGAGCGCGCGCAGGTCGAGCTCGCGCGCCGCGGCGCGCGACACCAGCGCCGCCGCGCCCGACTTCGCCACTAGGTGGCGGATCTCCTCGCGGCCCGCGCGGGGCCCGATGCCCATCACGATCAGGCCGGCCTTCTCGCAGCCGACGAACGCCACGTGTACGCCCGGTCCGTCGGGCAACAGCACCGCCACGCGCTCGCCAGGCGAGAGGCCGAGGGCGGCGAGGTGCGCGGCGAAGCGATCCGAGCGCTCCGCGTACTCGCGCCAGGAGAGCGAGCCCGCGTCGCCGAGGAACGCGGGCGCGTCGGGCTGCGTGCGTGCGAGCGCGTCGATGCGGTCGGCGAGCGTCTGCATGGGGCGGCGGAGCCTGCTGCGGCGCGCGCGGCGAAGCAAGCCGCCGCGCGCGCGCGCTATGCCAGAATGCGCCGCAGCGGAGGCTGGCATGCGCGATCTCTCGGAACTGCTCGAAGCCGCGAGGAAGCTCCAGCCCGAGGTCACCGCGCTGCGGCGCGCGATCCATCAGGAGCCCGAGCTCGGGCTCGAGAATCCGGCGACGCGCGCCAAGCTGCTCGCGCTGCTGGACGGGCTTCCGCTCGAGCTGGCGCTGCACCACAAGTCGAGCGGCGTCGTCGCCACGCTGCGCGGCGCGCGGCCCGGCCGCCGGATCCTGCTGCGCGCCGACACCGACGCGCTGCCGATGCCCGAGGACAACGACCTCGCCTTCCGCTCGCAGCGCCCCGGCGCGATGCACGCCTGCGGTCACGACTCCCACGCCGCCATGCTGGCGGGCGCGGCGCGCCTGCTCAGCGCGCGTCGCGACGCGCTGGCGGGCGAGATCGTCTTCATGTTCCAGCCGGGCGAGGAGGGCTTCGCCGGCGCGCAAGTGATGCTCGACGAGGGAATGCCCGCAGCCGACGGCGCCTTCGCCATCCACATCACGCCGCTCTTGCCGAGCGGCACGATCGGCACGCGTGCGGGCGCGCTGCTCGCCTCGGCGGACTTCTTCGACGTCACGGTGAAGGGCAAGGGCGGCCACGCCTCGATGCCGCACGACTGCCGCGACCCGATCCCCGCGGCCTGCGAGATCACCACCGCGCTGCAGACCTTCGTGACGCGCGAGATCCCCGTGGCGGATCCGGTCGTGATCACGGTGACGCGCATCGCCGGCGGCACGACCGGCAACGTGATCCCCGAGACCGTCGAGCTTCAGGGCACGATCCGCGCGCTCTCCGAGCGCTCTCGGACGCGCGCGCAGGAGGGGCTGGAGCGCATCGCGCGCGGCATCGCCCAGGCGCACGGCGTCGAGGCGCGCGTCGCGCTCTTGCGCGGCTACCCGGTGACGGTGAACGACGCCGGCTTCGAGTCGTTCTCGCGCGGCGTCGCCCGCGAGCTGCTCGGCCCGCGCGGCGTGATCGAGTTCGACGCGCCGATCATGGGCGCCGAGGACTTCTCCTACGTCCTCCAGCGCACGCCCGGTGCGATGGTGTTCCTCGGCCTGCGGCCGCCCGGCGCCTCCGACCCCGCGCCGTGCCACTCGAATCGCATGCTGATCGACGAGGAGGGCATGGCGTACGGCGTGGCGCTGCACGCCGCCGTGGCGCTGCGCTTCCTCGAGGGTGCGCGCTCGTGACGCGCGCGCGCCTGCAGCTCGCGGTCGCACTGCTGCTCGTGCTGCTGGGCCTCGCGGTCGCGCTCGGGCGCGGCGTGTTCGGCGCGCACGAGGGGCCGGGCGAGATCGCGGGCGCGAGGGTTCCCGAAGCGGCAGTCGCCGCGCGCGACTCGGCGCAGCAGGGCGCGCTCGCGCGCCTGGTCGCGCCGCAGCCGACGGAGGGAGGCTCCGCGCCGGCGCCGCCGAGCGAGATCATCGCCGCCACCGCCGCGGATGCCGCGCCCGCTCCGGCGCCTGCGAAGTCGATCCTGTTCGGCGACCTTCACGTCCACACGTCCGTCTCGATGGACGCGTACCTGATGAGCTTGCCGCTCGCGGGCGGCGAGGGCGCGCATCCGGCCGCCGACGCTTGCGACTTCGCGCGGTACTGCTCGGCGCTCGACTTCTGGTCGCTGAACGACCACGCGGAGAGCATTGCTCCGGAGACCTGGCGCGAGAGCGTCGCGTCGATTCGCCAGTGCAACGCGGTGGCCGGAGATCCCGCTCGGCCCGATCTCGTGAGCTACCTCGGCTGGGAGTGGACGCAGGTGGGCGACACCGCGGAGCGTCACTACGGCCACCGCAACGTGATCCTGCGCGACCTCGACGATGCGGCGATCCCCGCGCGCCCGATCGCCGCCGGCCGTTCGCGCGTGGGCGGGCTCGCCGGCTCGCTGCCTGCGCGCGCCGCGTTCGTCGCGGCGAACCTCGGCGACGCGCGCGTGCACGGCTTCGCGCGCCACGTCACCGAGCTGCTGGACGCGGAGCGCTGTCCAGACGGCGTGCCCACGCGCGAGCTACCCGCCGATTGTCGCGAGAGCGCGGCCACGCCGAACGAGCTGTTCGCGAAGCTGCGCGACTGGGGCGGCGCTGCGCTGGTGATTCCGCACGGCACGGCCTGGGGTTTCACGGCGGCGCCGCTCGCGAGCTGGGACACGCAGCTCGGCGATGGCGTGCACGACGCGAGCCTCCAGCGCCTGATCGAGGTGTACTCGGGTCACGGGAACAGCGAGGAGTACCGCGCGTGGCGGCCCCTCGTGCGCGGAGCGGACGGAACGCCCGCCTGCCCGGCGCCCAGCGCGGACTACACGCCCACCTGCTGGCGCGCGGGCGAGATCATCGAGCGGCGCTGCCTCGCGCACGGCGAGAGCGCCGACGAGTGCGCGGCGCGCGCGGCGGACGCGCGCGAGCAGGCGGCGCTGGTGCCGAGCCGTGCGGCCGAGGCCGTGGTGCCGCTGGCGTCCGGCGACGAGTGGGGCGACGCCGGGCAATGCCGCGACTGCTTCCTGCCCGCGTTCCAGCTGCGCCCGCAGCTCAGCGTGCAGTATCTGCTCGCGCTCACCAGCTTCGCGAATCCCGAGCGGCCGTGGCGCTACCGGCTCGGCTTCATCGCTGCGAGCGACGTGCACAGCGCGCGGCCGGGCACGGGCTACAAGGAGTTCGCGCGCGCGCTGATGGTGGACGGCGCCCGCGCCGGCGACGCGCGACGGCCCTGGGATCCCGCGCGCCCCGTGCCCGCGCGCGCGAAGCGCGCGAGCGAGGTGCGCGACGGCGGCGTCGCCGCGCTGCTGCGCGAAGGGCCGCCGGACGATCGCATCGGCTCGCTGCTCTTCACGGGCGGACTCGTGGCCGTCCACGCCGCGGCGCGCGACCGCGGCGCGATCTGGGACGGCCTCGAGCGCCGCGAGGTCTACGGCACGAGCGGGCAGCGCACGCTCTTGTGGTTCGACCTGGTGAACGCGCCCGACGGTGCGCCGCGCCCCATGGGAAGCGAGGTGAGCCTGCGTTTCGCGCCGCGCTTCCGCGTGCGCGCGATCGGCTCGCCGAAGCAGCAGCCGGGCTGTCCCGATTACGCGGCGACCGGCCTGCCTGCCGAGCGACTCGCGCGCCTGTGCCGTGGCGAGTGCTTCAACCCGGTCGACGAACGACACCGCGTGACGCGCATCGAGGTCGTGCGAATCCGCCCGCAACGGGTGCCGGGCGAGCCGGTGGACGGGTTGATCGAGGATCCGTGGCGCGTGATCGAGTGCGCGCCGGACGCGGCCGGCTGCAGCGTCGAGTTCGCCGACGACGAGTTCGCCGCGCGGGCGCGGGACGCCGTCTACTACGTGCGCGCGATCGAGGAGCCGACGCCGGCCGTGAACGGCAAGGGCTTCGGCGTGCGGGCCGAGAGCGTGGACGACGACCGCCTTGGCGACGTGGAGGAGCGCGCCTGGTCGAGCCCGATCTTCGTGGACTACGGCGACGGGGCCGCGGCGAGCGCGGGCGCCGGCGCGGCGAGCGGCGTGCCCGACGCGAAGTCGTCCCTCGACGAGCCGTTCGCTCCGGTGCCCCACGGCGAGCTCGACCCGGCGTGGAGCGAGGCGCCGCCGGAGCTCTGAGCCCGCGCCGTGTCGCGGCCGGCGGGTCGCCGGCAATCCCGCACGAGCGAGCGGATGCCCGCCCGCGCCCACGCGGCGCCTGGTTGCACGGTTCTCGTTGCGTCGCCGCTGGCGCTTCAGGCAGGCTGGCGCCCGCGCGCTGCGGAGGCTGCATGTTCGAGCACGGAATGATCGCGCCGGTGCTGGCGCTGGTGGCCTGGACCTGTGTGATGTGGTTCTGGATGTACGCGACGCGGATTCCCGCGATGCGGAAGGCGAGAGTGGACATGGCCGAGCTCTCGCGCACCGGCGCGCCGCTCGTGCTGCCGCCCGAGGTCGCGCGCGTCGCCGACAACTACAACCACCTGCACGAGCAGCCCACGCTCTTCTATGCGCTGGCGCTGGCCGCGCAGCTCGCGGGCGCCGCCGACGGCGCGAGCGTGGCGCTCGCCTGGGGCTACGTCGCGGCGCGCATCGTCCACTCGCTCGTACAGGCGACGAAGAACGTGATCCCCGTGCGCTTCGCCGTCTTCGCGGTGGGCTCC
>CAYWRY010000035.1:0-32658 GCA_964460485.1 uncultured Spirochaetales bacterium | reverse complement strand
GTGTTCGTGCCCGAGGAGCGCGTCTTCCTCGACGGCGAGACGCACCACGCGGCGGTGTTCGCTCACTCGCTCGGGCTCTGGGAGCGCCTCGGCGGGCTCGCGGCGTTCGTGGACGAGGCCGACTACCTGGTGGGCTTCGCGCAGCTCATGGCGGAGGCGAACGGCCTCGCGAGCGAGCCGCACATCCGCGAGAAGATCTCGGAGATGATCATCCACGCCACGATCCTGCGCGCGGGCCTCGAGGCCGCGATCGCGAACTGCCAAGTCACGCCCGAGGGCGCGGCGTTCCCGGACGAGCTCTATACGAACGCGGCGAAGTATTACGGCGCCGCGAATTACAACCTGATGGTGAGACATCTGCACGACATCTCGGGCGGCGCAGTGGTGACCGCACCGGCGATGGCAGATCTCGAGAACACGGAGGTCGGGCACCTGGTGCGCAAGTACATGTCGACCGGCCCGAGCGTCGACGGCGAGTACCGCATGCGGCTCTTCCACGCGATCCGCGACCTGACGGCGGACTCGCTCGGCGGCTGGAAGGCGGTGACCAACATCCAGGCGGGCGGCGGCCTCTACGCCCAGCGCATCGTCACGCGCAAGTACTACGACCTCGCCGGCGCCAAGCGGCGGGCGCTCGCCTACGCACGCATCCCCGCGCCGCCGGAAGCGCCGAAGCGCACGAAATAGCGAGGCCGCGTCCGCGCGCGCGTGACAAAATGCCTCCGCCGGAGGAGGCCCCATGCTGCGCCCGCTGCTCGCCGTTCTCGCCGCGCTCGCGCTCTCGCCCGCCGCTCGAGCGGGCGCCACGGATCCAATCGTGCTCGAAGCGCCGAGCGATGCGCTCGGACCGACGTTCCCGACCGGCTTCCGCTCGATCGCAGCGTTCCCGACTCCGTACGTCGAGGAAGAGTGGCTCGTGTCGGGAGCGGCGACGCTGTTCACCTACGCCGACCCGCCCGTGCCGACCGAAATCCTCGCGGTGCAGAGCGGCGTTCCCTACAAGACGCGCATCGTGGTGCGCCGGCCCGCGAACGCCGCCGACTTCTCGGGCACGGTGGTGATCGAGTGGCTGAACTCCACCGCAGGCTTCGACTCCGCGCCCTCCTGGGACGCGTCGGCGGAGCACTTTGGCCGGCGCGGCATCGTGTACGTCGGCTTCACGAACAGCGACGTCGCAATCGGATTCCTGCGCCGCGGCTGCAGGCTGTTCGGCCTGCTGCCGCCGATGTGCGGCACGCGCTACGCGACGCTGTCGCTGCCGGAGAACGGCCTCGCGTACGAGATGGCGAGCCAGATCGCCCACGCGCTGAAGAGCGGCGCCGGCTCGCCGCTGCCGCCGGAGTTCGCCGTCGAGCGCCTCTTTCACGTCGGGCAGTCGCAGCAGGGCGGCTCCGTGATCACTTATGCCACCGCCTTCCACTTCCCCGACAACGACGGCTACTTCATCCAGGCGGCGTTCGCGGCGCGGCCGATCAACTTCGGCCCCGCGTGCGGAAGCGCGGGTGCGCCGGCGTACCCCGGCTGCACGCCACGCCTCTCGGGCCCGGCCGCGCGTGTGCGCACCGATCTGCCGGTGCCGGTGATTCGGGCGCAGACCGAGACCGACATGGGCAGCGTCGCGAGCGGCTTCGGCGTGCTCGCACAGGACGCGCGCCAGCAAGATGCGGACCGCTTCCGCTACTACGAGCTGGCCGGCACCGCGCACAACGTCGTGCACGAGAACATCGACGTGGCGGGCACGGGCTTCACGCTCGAAGACTTCTGCCTGGGTCCGATCAACTCCTTCGCCGACGGGCCCGTCGTCGGCTCGCGGCTGTACGCGGCGATGTGGGAGGCGCTCGAGCGGAACGTGCGGCACGGCGAACCGCTCCCGCGCGCGGAGCGGCTCGCGGTCGCGAACGGCGAGCTGGTGCGCGACGCCTACGGGAACGCCGTCGGCGGCCTGCGTCTCCCCGAGCTCGACGTGCCGATCGCGAGCTATGCGCCCAGCAACACCGCCGATCCCGCGCTGCCCGCGTTCCTGCAACCGATCGGCGCGCTGGTATGTCGACTCTCGGGAACCGTCACGCCCTTCGACGCGCAGACGCTGCGAACGCTCTACCCGACGCGGAGCCGCTACACGCGCCGCTACGTGCGGCGCGTCGACGCGCTCGTGGCGCAGGGTTTCCTGCTGGAAGAGGATGCCGAGCCGCTGCGCGAGCGCGCTGGGCTCGGCGTCGACTGGCTCCGCTAGGCGTGGGCGGCGCTCACGGACCGAGGAGCCCCAGCCTCTCCGCGAGGCCGAAGAACTCGTCGGGGCGGCCGTTCGTCAGGTAGGGCGCGGCGCCGAGCGCTGCCCAGCCGATCGCGAGCGCGGCGGCGGCGCGCAGCGGCAGCGCGCTCGGGGGGCGGTACCACGCTGGGCAGGCGAGAGGCAGCGCATACAGCGCAGCGCACAGCGGCGTCAGGTAGCGCGTTTGGAAGCCGAAGCTCGCGGCGCTCGCGACGGTGAGCGCCGCCCCCACGCCCAACAACCACGCGAGCATCGCCCAGGCTTCGCCGGATCTGCGCTCGCCGGGCCGCGGGCGCCAGGCGAACGCGGCGAGCGCGACGAACAGCAGCGGCTGGATGATCGCGAGCTTTGCCGCGAAGAACCCAGGCGCCTTCTGCATCGAGGCGGCGACCATCGGGAAGCGCGCGACGATCGCGGCGTCGGGCGCGTTCCAGGAAGCGAACAGGGTTCCGTAGGTCGCGTAGAAGACCGCGAACCACGGTGCGACGACGAGCGCAGCGGGCACGGCGAGGCAGACGAGATCTCCGAATCGCTCGTGCCCCCGCGCGGGGCGCGCGAGCACGAGCCCCGCACACACCGGCGCGACGAGCAGCCCGGGCAGCTTCGCGAGCCCCGCGAGACCGAGCGTCATCCCTGCTGCGATCAGCCCGGCGCGCCGGCGCCGCCCGCCGGCGGTGCTGGCGAGCGTGAGCGCGACCGCGAACGACGCCAGCCCGCCGACCAGCGCGTCGATCCAGAGCTTGCGGCTCGCGTGCACGAAGACCGGATCGAGCGCGGCGCCGAGCAGCGGCAACGCGAGCGCCGCCCAGACGGAGGCTGCGCCGCCGTAGCGCGCGTGCAGGATGGCGCCGATCCAGGCGACGGCGAGGATCGCGAGGCCGTGCCCGACCCACGAGATCGCGACGGCCTCGCTGCGCAGCTCGCGCCGCTCGAACGGGATCAGCAGCGCGGGGTAGAGCGGCGGGTGGTGGAACAGCGGGCGGTCGTACATGCGCCGCGACAGCTTGTGCAGGAACGGCGCGCCGCGCAGCGTGTACGTCCCGTGGTCGTCGAGATGCCGCGCGAGGGTCCAGTAGATCACCTCGTCGGGCTCGCGGTGGTCGAACGCGAGGCTCGGCAGCTTCGTCGCGAGCGCCAGCGCGAGGAACGGGGCCGCGAGCAGCAGGGCGCGGCCCAGCGTCACCCGCGCGACGCGAGCGGCGCCTAGCTGCGCGGCTGCTTCCACCACCGTCGTCTCCAGGCGCACATCCTACGCTCGGCCGCTGCTCGCGAGCGGGAGCTGTCGGGCTTTCCCGGGCTGGAGCGCCTCCCCGACACGGTCCAGCGGAGCGCTCGTCGGGAACGGGAGCCTCAGCGGTCGCCGGTGCGCTCGGCGGCCTCCAGCGCACGTCGACGCTCCTCGGTGGGCGGATGCGTCGAGAGGTAAGCCGGTAGCTCGGCGCCGTCGGGCTGTGAGGCTTCGATGCGAGCCAGCATGCGCCCCAGCGCACGCGGGTCGATCTGCGCGTCTGCCAGCACGTCCGCGGCGAACGCGTCGGCCTCGCGCTCGAAGGCGCGGGAGTACTGGAGCTGGAGCAGCATGGGGATCGCGGTCGCGACGCCCGCGCTGTCGAAGTCGCCGAGCGCGCCGGCGACCAGCGTGCCGATGCCGAGCGCCTGCAGCACGGCGCGCAGGCCGTGGCGACGTTCGAGGTGCCCGAGCTCGTGGGCGAAGACCGACGCGATCTCGTCGTCGTCCTCGCTGAGCGCGACGAGCTCGTCGGTGACGACGACGGTGCCGCCGGGCAGCGCGAGCGCATTCGCCCCCATCTCGCCGCCCGCGCGGAACTCGAGGCGCGCGGGGTGAGTGAGCTGCGCGTAGACGGCGACGCGCTCGAAGGCGGTGCGCACGCGCGCGCGGCGCGCCTCGTCCAGCTCGCTCTCGCCCAACGAGTCTTCCAGCGCCTGGAGTACGCCCTCGCCCAGCTTCTCGTCCGCCGCGTAGGGTGTCGCGCGCGCGGCGAGCCAGGCGATGCCGGGCACCGCGATGCGCACGATCGCGACGATGGCGATCGCGGTGGCGGCCAGCGGCCCGAGCGTCCGCAAGGCGCGGCGCCCGCGTGCGGAGAGCAGGCCCTCGCCGCCACCGCGGTGGCGCTCGATCCAGCGCTCGAAGTCGTCGCTGCGCGCGATCGCGACCTGCGCGCCGTCGTCCAGCTGCAGGGCGCGCGAGCCGTCGCGCGCACGGCCGCCGAGGCGCAGCGCCCGCGCCGCGAGCTTCAGCGAGCGCCCCGCGCCCTCGACGTGCAGCTCGCCGTCCGCGAACGCGTGCAGCGTCACGGGCGTGACGCGCCCGCCGTGCGCCTCGCGAAGCTGGCCGTCGAGCTCGAGCATGCGCTGCTCATCGGCCGGCAGGCGCGCGGGGTTCAGGCAGGGGCCCCGACAATCCGGGCCCGCGATAGCGTGCGCGACCCGGAGGCCCCAATGCCCGCGTACGAAACCATCCTGGTCGACGATCCCGCGCCGCGCGTCCGCCGCATCACGCTGAACCGGCCGGACAAGCGCAACGCGATTTCGAACGCGCTGCGCGGCGAGCTGCTCGCGGCGCTGCGCGAGGCGGACGAGGACGCCGGCGTGTCGGTCTCGATCCTGCGCGGCGCCGGACCCTGCTTCTCCTCGGGCTACGACCTGAAGAGCGACCTAGCGGCGGACCAGCCCTACTTCACGCCGAGCGTCGGGCTGCAGTGGGCGCGGCACGTGAGCGAGGGCTGGATGTCGCTGTGGGACCTGGCGAAGCCCGTGATCGCGCAGATTCACGGCTTTGCGATGGCCGGTGGTCTCGAGCTCGCCGGCGCCTGCGACCTCGCCTACGCGGCGAGCGACGCCAAGCTCTCCCATCCGGTTCTCAGGATCGAGGGCCTGCCCGACTTCGCGTGGTTTCCCGTGATGCTGGAGGCGCGGCACGCGATGGAGCTTCACCTGACCGGCCGCGTCTACACCGGCGAGGAAGCGGAGCGCGTCGGCCTGGTGAACCGCGCTTTCCCGCCCGAGAAGCTGGAGGCGCGCGTGCTCGAGATCGCGAGCGCGATGGCGCAGACGCCCATCGCGGTGCTGAGCGTGAACAAGCGTCTCGTCTACACCGCGCTCGAGGCGCGCGGCGCGCGCAGCGTGATCCGCACGGCCGGCGACCTGCAGGCGGGACCACACCTGCAGGCAGCGCGGCGAAGTGCGGAGGAGATCATGGAACGAGTGAAGGGGGGGTCTCGCTGAATTGCCGCCGACTCGCGCCCCGCGGCCTCGTCCACGTCGGCTGAGACGACGCGCGCACCTTCCCCGTCGAGCGCCTCGGCGCGGCCTCGTCCGATGCGGCTCGCCGCGCCCGTCAGTAGCGCGATCTCGCCCTTCAGGCGATCCATCGCTGCGCTCCCTTCGAGTCCGATCGTCGATGTCGATCGGACCGCTTCGTACCTCGGCCGGCCCGCCGCCGACGGTCAGCGCGGCTCGAGCGCGAAGAACCAGACCTCGCGCGAGGGGTCGCGGTCGGCCGGGTCGAGATCGTACTTGGCCTCGAGCATGGAGCGCACGGCGTCGGCCTCGTCGGCATCGAGCACGCGCTCGGCGCGGAGCTCGTACACGACGCCGTCGATGCGAATGCGCACGCGATCGTCGGCTTCGACGTCACGCACCCAGCTCCGTTCGCTCGGCAGCTTAGGGCCGCGAATCATCGAGCTCGCGACGTACAGCTTGCCGTTCAGCGAGCCGAGCCAGAGGTTGACCGAGCGCGGATCGGCGGGACGCGTCTCGAGCTGGGCCTGCTTCACGCCGGCGACGAAGCTCCAGTCGCGCGGCGCGCGCTTTAGCTCGCCCGAGAGCGCGCCGCCCGGGAAGGGCCCGACGGGGCCGCAGGCCGGGAGTAGCAGGCTGAGCGCGAGCACAAGCCGCGCACGGGAGATCCTCGATGTGCAAACAGTGGGGTTCACTTCGGTCTCCTTCGCAGGCGCGCGATGCGCGCGTCGAGCTCGCGCTCGATGTCGGCTTGCACGAGTGCGCGCGGCTCGAACGTCGCGAGCACGCCGATGCCCCAAGCGAGCGCAGCGATGCCGGCGGCTTCGTGCGCGATGTCGACGCTCGCGGCGATCTCGCCTGCGTCGCGCGCCTCCGCGAGGCAGCGCTCGAGCACGCGCCGGAAGCCCGCGTGACGGCGTCGCTGGGCGGCGGCGAGCTTCGCGTGGCGCGTGGCGCGACCCCAGAACGCGATCCAGAAGATCCACTCTTCGCGCGTGCGTTTGGTCGACGGGGTGACCTCTTCGAGGACGGCGCGCAGCGCGGCGAGGCCGCGCAGCGCGCGCAGACGGCGGTCGAAGCGCCGCTGCATCTCGCCTCCGATGTACCCGATCGCGTACTCGAGCAGGTCGTCCTTCGACGCGAAGTAGTGGGAGAGCCGCCCGACCGACCAGCCCGCGTACTCGGCCACGGTGCGAACAGTGGCGTTCTCGATGCCGAGGTCGACCACTGCGCGCCACACGGCTTCCGCGAACTCGGCACGGCTCGCATCGTGATCGACCCGCTTCGGCATGCACCCGGATCATCCACCGGGCCGGGGATTGTGCAAACCGCCCTTGCGGCCGGCGTGCTCGGCGCGGTAACAAAACAAACGTCTTGGAACGTGCGCCGCCCGCGGCGCGATCGACCCGGAGGCCGAGCTCGATGCGTTCGACGACTTCTCGCTTGTCTCTGGTCATCGCCACGCTGTTTCCCTTCGCGCTCGCCGCTGGCGCGCAGGAGACGCCCGCCGAGCCGGCGCCGTCGTCGGAGCCGATCGAGCAGATCGTGATCACCGCCGAACGGCGCGAGAGCACCGTCCAGGGCACCCCCGTCTCGATCTCCGCCTTCGACGCAGACGCGATGAAACGACAAGGGATCTCGGGCACTGCCGATCTCCACCTCCACGTGCCGGGCTTCTTCTACACCGAGGGCGGCGGCAACTCGCCGATCACGCAGATCGCCATCCGCGGCGTCGGCAACGAGAACGTGACGACCGGTGGCGACCCCGGCGTCGCCTATCACTTCGACGGCGTCTACCTGAGCCGACCCACCGCCGCCGCCGCGCAGCTCTTCGACGCCGAGCGCATCGAGGTTCTGCGCGGTCCGCAGGGCACGCTCTACGGCCGCAACGCGACCGGCGGCTCAGGAATCGAACAAGTGGCATCGCCTCACAGGCCGCTTCGTCGCGGAGTGACGGCCGGCCGACGAGCTCATGCTCTACGCGTCGGTCTCCAAGGGCTACAAGAGCGGGGGCATCCTGGGCGCGAACCCCTTGTTTGAGAACATCTACGGCCCCGAGGACATCTGGGCGTACGAGTTGGGCGCGAAGACCCGCTGGTTCGAGAATCGCCTCCAGGCGAACCTCGCCGCCTACTTCAACGATTACGAGGATCTCCAGGTGTTCATCCTGACCGGCTTCGGGGCGAACATCGAGAACGCCGCGACGGCCAAGGTCGGAGGCATCGAGCTCGAGCTCGTGACCGTCCCGTTCGACGGGCTCCAGATCGATCTTGCCGCCGCGTGGAACCACGCCGAGTACACCGAGTACGACAGCGCCGATCCCGTGCCCGCCGGTCTCGGCGGCGCCACGACCACGGACCAGAGCGGCAATCGCTTGAACCGTACGCCGGAGTGGTCGGTCAACCTCGGCGGGCAGTACGCGTTCAGCCTCGGGAGCTCCACCCTCACGCCGCGCTTCGATTGGCACTACCAGAGCGAGGCGTTCTTCCGGCCCTACGGGCTCGGCCGCGACCGCGCACCGGCCTGGGACCAGTGGAACGTGCGCGTGACTTGGGACGCGCCCCCGACGGACTACGGCCAGTTCAGCGTCCAGTTCTACGTGACGAACGTCGAGGACAACGATCACATCATGAATCTCTCGGTCGGCGCCGGCTCGGAGCTGTTCCCGGAGCAGGGCAACCTCCATCCGCCGCGTCTCTACGGCTTCACGGTGGGCTGGGAGTACTGACCGCCGCCATGAAGCTCGACGTGTTCTGCGAGACGCAGCGGCCGGGGCCGATCACCGCCGATCACGAGCAGCGCGTCTTTCGCGACACGCTCGCGGAGGCGGAGTTCGCGGACAAAGCGGGCTTCGACTGCTGGTGGGCGGTCGAGCATCACGGCGCGCTCGAGTTCAGCTGGAGCGCGGCGCCGGAGATGCTGCTCGCGTGGATCGCGACGCGCACGAAGCGGATGCGCTTGGGGCACGCCGGCGTGCTCGCGCCATTCAAGATCAACCATCCGCTGCGCGCCGCGGAGCGCCTCGCGATGCTCGACCACATCAGCGGCGGGCGCGCCGAGCTCGGACTCGCGCGCACGGGCGCGGGCGAGTGGGACACGTTCCAGGTCGATCCCGAGACCTCGCGCCAGCAGCTCGTCGAAGCCATGCGCATGATCCCGAAGATGTGGACGCAGGACTCGTTCTCGTGGGATTCGCCGTTGCTCAAGATCCCCGTGCGCAACGTGATCCCGAAGCCGCTGCAGAAGCCGCACCCGCGGCTCTGGCAGACGTGCTCGAGCCCCGAGTCGTTCCGGCTCGCAGGGCGGCTCGGGGTTGGCGCGCTCGGCACGACGCTGCTCACGGAGCTCGGGCCGATGGCGGCGCTGCTCGGCGAATACCGCGCGGGCCTCGGCGAGATCGAGGAGGCCGCCGGTCACTTCGTGAACCGCGAGGCGGGCGTCTTCACGTTCGTGCACGTGGCCGAATCCGAGAAGCAGGCCGTCGCGAGCGGCGCCGCGCTCGGCGCGATCTGGTACGTGGCCGCGGCGCCGCGCGTGTTCCACGCCGCGCCCGAGATCTGGTACAGCCAGATCCGCGGCAACTTCCTGCCGAACGACCCCGCAGCGCAGCGCTCGCTGGCGCTCGGCGGCGGGCAGGCGACCGACATCCCCATCGAGCAGGACCATCCGGTGGTGCGCTTGTTGCGGAGGTTCGCCGCCGGTGAGCGGATCTCGAACGAGGAGGCACACGAGACGCTCCGGCCCGTGCCTTCGGTGATCGTGGGCGACGTGGAGACGTGTCGGAAGAAGATGCAGGCCTATCGCGAGATCGGCGCGACGCGCCTGATGTGCATGTTCCAGTACGCGAACGTCGCGCACGAGGACGTGATCGCCGCGATGGGCACCGCGGCGCGGCACCTGATCCCCACCTTCGCGAGCTGAGCGCGCGGGCGCGCTTCAGCGCCGAGTGCGCCCGGTCGCGCCGCGGCTGCCGACCACGGCCGGCAGCAGCAACAGGTCCGCGAGCAGCGACGCACCCACGGCCACGCCCGTCACCACGCCGAAGCTCGACAGGCTCTTCCAGGGCACGAAGAAGAGCACCAGGAAGCCGGCGGCGAGCGCGCCCGCCGTCGTGAACAGCGCGCGCCCCACCTCGCGAAGGGAGGCGTCCATCGCGCGCTGGCGCGGGAGCCCCGCGGCGCGAAAGCGCTGGTAGCCGGAGAGCAGGTGCAGCGCCTCGTCGACGCCGAGGCCGAGCAGCACCGAGGCCACCATCGCGGTGCCCACGTCGAGGGGGATGTGCAGGAAGCCCATCGCGCCGAGCGTGAGCGCGACCGGCACCGTGGTGGGAATCATCGCCAGCATCGCAAGCGGTAGCGAGCGAAGGCACAGCGTCGTCAGCGCGAACACCAGCGCGAGCGCCGAGCCGAAGCTGCCGATCTGCGTGTCGCGGATCTCGTCGATCATGTGGCTGACGACCGCGATCGGGCCCGTGACGACCAGGCGACCGCCGGGCGGCAGCGCGGCCTGCCCCTCGCTGCGCACGCGGGCCACGAGCGCGCGCAGCGCGTCCTGCGGCAGCTTCTCGCCCTGGAACGAGATGCGCAGCGCGGCCGGCGCGGTCGCCGTCTCGTCCGCCGCGAACAGCGAGACGAAGTCCGGCTGTTCGGCGCGCATCAGGCGGAAGAGCTGACCGGGCCGCTCGGGGCGAGCGCGCGCGCCGTCGAGCGCGAGCGCGTCTCCGTGCACGAGCCCATTCAGCTCGCGCATCGGCGTGAGGATCGAGAGCGGTCGCGAGAGGCCCGTTCCGTCGCCTGCGAGCCGCTCGATGCGCTCCACGGCGCGCAGCGCCTCGGGCGCGGCCGGCGGCATCCCGCTCGGGAGCAGCAGCGCGACCTCGAGCGTGTCGCCGCCGCGCAGCGCTTCGGCGTCGCGAGCCCAGCCAACGACCTGGCTCTGCTCGCCATACACCTGCTCGAAGCTCGCGTCGATCGAGAGGCGGGCGATGCCGAGACCGCTCAGCGCACACAGCAGCGCGGCGCCGATCAGGATCGCCGCGCGCCTCTGGCCTACGTGGTCGGCGATGCTGCCCACCAGGCGGGTCCAGGCGAGGTGAGAGCGCGGCTGGGCGATCCAGCGCACCGGCATCCGAACCAACGCGATCGGGAGCAAGCAGAAGGTCGCCGCGAACGCCGCCATCACGCCGAACGCCGCGATCCAGCCGAAGCGCACGAGGCTCTCGAGCCCGCTCGTGGCGAAGGAGGCGAAGCCGGCTGCCGTGGTGAGCGCGGTGAAGAGCGCGGGCCGCCCGACCTCCGCGACGACTCGCAGCAGCAGCGCGGCGCGCTGTTCTGGGCCGAGCCGCGTCCCATCGTGCGGCTCTGCCGCGAGGTGTTCCGCGTAGCTCGACACCACATGGACGCCGTAACAGACGCCGAGCGTGAGCATGAGCGGCGGCAACACCTGAAAGAAGCTGGTGCGTGGCCAGCCGAGCCAGCCCTGGAGGCCGACCGCCCAGACCAGCGATGCGCCCGCCGTCGCGAGCGCGAGGACAGACGGCGCGAGCGAGCGAAACGCCAGCAGCAGGATCGCGCCCACCAGCGCGACGATGGCGGGCAACAGGCGCTGCACCTGTTCGTCGAGCTCGCGGCCCGCGACCACGAACTCGACGGGTCCGCCCACCAGCGAGTACCGAAAGCCGCGCGCCTCGAAGCGGGCGAGCGCCGCGCGGGCGCCGTCGACGGTGCGCGCGGCCGTGTCGCTCGACGAGTCCGCCAGCTCCACGACGACGGCGCCCGCCCGCTCGTCGGCGGAGACGATCTGGCCCACCCAGCTGGGGTCGCGGAGCGCGCGCGCGACCAGCGTGTCCAGGTCGGGCGCCGGCTTCCCGTCCGGCGCGAGCTGTCGTGCGCGCGGCAGGTCGAACAGCTCGGGAGCGAGCAGCGGGCTCGTGGCGGGGGAGAGGGCCCGCGTCACGCCGGGCAGCTTTGCGATCTCCGCCGCGAGCGCGTGGGCCATCGCGAGCGCGGGTGCGTCGAACACGCCGGCGCACGGCTCGCCGGGGCCGCAGTGGTAGACGATCGCGAAAGGCACGCCGCCACCGAAGCGCGCCGCCACCGCTTCGAGCTCGCGCACCACCGGGTGGTGCGCGCCGAGGAACGCGCGGTAGCCCGTCTCCGAGCCGACGCGCAGCGCGCCGGCGCCGAGCGCGAGGGTGAGCGCGAGGGCGATGGCGAGCGCGAGTCCGGGTCGCCTGAGCGGAAGTGCAGCGAGAGAGTTCAAGCGTGCTCCGTGGCCAACAAGCTCTCAGGCGAGGGGCGTATCCGGTCGTGCGGCAGCCGGGTGCGCGAGTCGCAGCGCGCGCACGGGATCGCTCGCCGCGACGCGCAGCAGCGCCTCGAAGGCTCCGGGCAGCGCAGCGAGCATCGCGAACGCCGCGCGCCGCGCCGGCGGGTGCGCGATCCCGAGCTGGAGCAACGCCGCCATCGCGCGGTGAGCGCGCGTGAGGCGCCGCCACGCCGACTCGTAGCGCGCGAGCGGCTCGCCCCCTGCGAGCGTCCGTGCGAGCGCGTCGGCTCCGCGCAGCGCGAGCGTGATGCCTTCGCCCGTCACGGCGTCGGTGTAACCCGCCGCGTCGCCGACCAGCGCCACGCGCCCGGCCCAGCGAGCGCGGGCGCTCTGCCAGAAGGGCCCCGCGCCGCGCGTCTCGCTCACCGGCTCCGCGCTCGCGAGGCGTGCGGCGAGCTCGGGGAAGCGCGCGAGCTGCTCCGCATGCTGCCCGCCGTCGCCGCCCCACAGGATCGCGACGCCGACCTCGTCGCGAGCCACGGGGGTGACGAACGCCTCTGCGCCGTCGCGCCAGTGCACCTCGACGAGGTCGCTCCACGGCGCCGCGCGGAAGTGGCGGCGCATGCCGAAGCGGCGCGCCCGCGCGGGCGGCGCCGCGAGCTCGGCCGCCGCGCGCACGCGGCTCGCGAGTCCGTCGGCGCCGACGAGGAAGCCCGCGCGCAGCTCTCCCCGAGAGGTCTGCACGCGGAGCTCTCCGGCTCCCTCGCGCCAGCGCTCGAGCGCGCAGCCGAAGAGAATCGGGACGCGGGCGCGGGCCGCGGCGCCGAGCAGCGCGCGCGAGAGTTCCGTGCGCCGCACGCCGAGGCCGGCTCCGCTGGAGAAGCAGCCCGTCAGCGCGCGCGCTCCCTCGACGAAGCGCACGCCGCGGAAGGGCGCGCCGCGCAGGCGGAGCGGCTCGACGCCCAGCGCGGCGAGCGCGCGCACGCCGGCGGGCATGATTCCCTCGCCGCACGGCTTGTCGAGGGGCGACTCGCGCCGCTCCAGCACGAGGGGGCGCAGGCCGCGGCGCGCGAGGCCGATCGCGACGGCGAGCCCGGCCGGCCCGGCGCCCGCGACGAGGACGTCAGCGTCGCGCACGGGCGAACGCGCGCAGCGAGCGCACCATCTCGAGCGCCAGGCGCGGCAGCGAGACCGGCGCTGGCGGCGCCAGCGTGCCGTCGCGATGGAGGCGCAGCGTCTCGCCGCGCCGGATCTTGCCGCTCGAGGTGCGCGGCAGCGTGCCCGGCGCGAGCACGATCACGCGCGCCGCGGCGAGCCCGCTGCCCGCCAGCGCGCGCCGGCGCACCTCGCGCTCGATCTCGGCGTCCGGCACGCGCGCGCCGCGCGCGCGCTCGACGAACACCCACAGCTCCTCGCCGTCGTCGCCGAGCGCGCCCACTGCGGCGGCGCAGCCGGCGCGCACGCCCGGGACGTCCGCGAGCGCGTGCTCCACGTCTTGCGGCGCGTGATTGCGGCCGCGCACGACGATCAGGTCCTTCGCGCGCCCGTAGAGATGGAGCTCGCCGCGCCACAGGAAGCCGACGTCGCCGGTATCGAGCCAGCCGCCCCGGAGCGCGCAAGCCGTGTCCTCGGGCCGGCCGTCGTAGGCGGTCATCACGGAGGGGCCGCGCACGTGGACGCGACCCACTTCGCCTTCGGCGAGCGCCGCGCCCGCGGCGTCGCGGATCTCGACGGCGAAGCCGGGAAGCGCGGGCCCGAGCGACACGATCGGCGTGCCGCCTCGCGCCACCGGTATCGCGCGCGACCCGTCGCGCAGCGCGCGCTCGTCAAAGCGATTCACCGCGAAACGCCGCGCGAGCGAGCTGAAGGTGACCGCGAGCGTCGCCTCGGCCAACCCGTAGACCGGCGTGAGCGCCTCGGGGCGCAGGCCGTATGCGCCGAAGCGCTCGATGAAGCGCTCGAGCACGCGAGGCGTGACGGGCTCGGCGCCGTTCATCGCGACGAGCCACGAGGACAGGTCGACGCCCGCCAGCTCGTCGTCGCGCACGCGCTCGGCGCACAGGGCGTACGCGAAGTTCGGCGCCGGGCTGATCGTCGCGCGATGGCGCGAGATCGCGCGCAGCCAGAGCGCGGGGCGCGCGACGAACAGCTCGGGGGGGATCAGCACCAGGTCGCGGCCGTGGAACAGCGAGGTGAGCACGCCACCGACGAGGCCCATGTCGTGGTAGAGCGGCAGCCAGCTCACGGCGACGTGGCGGAGTCCGGCGCGCTCGGGGTACTCGGCGAGGATCGCGTCGCCGATCGCGCGCACGTTGGCGAGGATCTGGCGGTGAGACAGCGCGACCGGCTTCGGCGCCTGGGTGGTGCCGGACGAGAACTGGATGAAGCCGAGCCCGTCGGGATCCTGCGCGGAGGGCGCTCGCGCCACCGCGCGCAGCTCGCCGAGCGGCGCGCAGCCCAGCTCCGGCCGCGCGGCCTCGAGCGTGCGGCCCAGCACGCGCCGCGTGCGCGCGTCGGCGAGCACGAGCCGCACGCGCGCGGCGCGCAGCATCCCGGCGGTGCGCGCGTGATACTCGTCCAGCCGTCCGAGGCGCACGGGCGGATAGAGCGGAACGGGCACCGCGCCCGCGAGCGAGGCGCCGAAGAAGCCGTCGAAGAACTCGGGGCCCGTGGCCGCCACGATCGCGACGCGATCGCCGGGCTCGACGCCGCGGGCCGCCAGGCCGCCCGCCGCCCGCTGCGCGCGCTCGTAGAGCTCCGCGTGCGAGAGCTTCGTCTCGTTCTCGCGCGCGTCGACGAACACGATCTCGGCCGCGCCGCGCGCGGCCTCGGCGAGGGACGAGGCGAGCGTATCGCTCATCCCGCGGCCCGCGCGCGCTCGATGCACGCCACCAGCTCCCCGACCGTGCGAATTTCCCGATCGCCCTCGGTGTCGAGCGCGATCGCGAAGTGGTTCTCCAGCTCGACGATCAGGTCGAGCTGCTGGAGCGAGTCGAGCGCGAGGTCGGCGACCAGCTCGGTCTCGGGGAGGAGGCGCTCGCTGCGGCCGAGCCGCTCGCGCAGCAATCGATTCAGCTCCGTCAGCGTCTCGCTCATCGCGCGCCCCCGAGCGGCAGGAGGCGCGGGCGATTGCCGAGCCGCGCCTCGCCGTCGCAGTGCTCGGCGAGGGCGCGCTCCTCGACCCGGATCCGCACGCGCAGCAGCCACGCGTTCAGCGCGCTGAAGGCGAGCGCGGTCAGAAGGGCGCTGTGGATCAGCGGGATCGCAAAGCCCTCCAGCACGACCGCGGCATAGTTCGGGTGCCGCAGCCAGCGATACGGGCCGCTCGTCACGACCGGCTCGCCCGGCGTCACGATCACGCGCACGTTCCAGCGCGCTCCGAGCGTGGCGATCGCCCAGTAGCGCAGTGCTTGGGCGGCGAGCGCCAGCGCGAGCATGGGCAGACCGAGGCGAGCGTCGAAGGGGCGCGCGAGCAGCGCCACCTCGAGCGCGCACGCCGCGAGGAAGCCCGCGTGGAGCGCGCGCATCCAGGCGAAGTGCGCACGGCCCGCCTCGACGGCGCCGCGCGCGAGCGCGCGCTCCGCGTTGCGCCGCGAGATCCGCAGCTCGTAGAGCCGCTCTGCCGCCAGCAGCGCGAGCAGCGCGAAGTAGGCGAGCTGCGAGGTCACCACTGGAGCAGCACCAGCTCGCTGCAGAAGCCGGGGCCCATCGCGAGCAAGAGCCCGACCGTGCCCGGCGCGTGCGGCTCGGCCAGCGCGTCGCCGAGCACGAACAGCACCGACGCGCTGGACAGGTTCCCGACTCGCGCGAGGTGCTCCCACGAGCGCGCGAGCGCGTCCGGCGCGAGCGACAGCGAGCGCTCGATCGCCTCCAGCACTCTCGGGCCGCCCGGATGGCACACGAACACGCCCACGTCGGCGAGTGCCAGCCCTTGCTCGGCGAGGAACTTGTCCACCTCCGGGCGCAGGCCGCCGGCGATGCGCGGCACGTCGGCGGAGAGCACGACCCGGAAGCCGCCGTCGCCAACCTCCCAGCCCATCACGTCCTCTGTGTGGGGGTAGAACACCGAGCGCGTCGCGAGGATGCGCGGCCCGGATCCGGCGGCCCCGGCGCCGCGCAGCACCGCGGCCGCGGCGCCGTCACCGAACAGGCCGCTGGCGATCACGTTCGCCATCGAGGCGTCGTCGCGCTGGAGGGTGAGGCTGCACAGCTCGACCGAGAGCACCAGCGCCGTCTCGCGCGGGAAGGCGCGCAGATAATCGGCGGCGCGGGCGATGCCCGCCGCGCCGCCCACGCAGCCCAGCCCGAAGATCGGCGTGCGCTTCACGTCGCTGCGCAAGCCGAGGCGGTTCGCCAGCCGCGCGTCGAGCGAGGGCGCCGCGACGCCGGTCACCGAGAGCGAGAAGATCGCGTCCACGGCGCTGGGCTCGAGCGCTGCTCCCGCGAGCGCATCGCGGATCGCGCGCTCGCCCAGCTCGAGCCCGCAGCGCAGGAACGCCGCGTTCGCGGCGCCGAAGCCCCGCAGCGTCTCGTACGCCTCGATGGGCAGCGCCAGGTGGCGGCCGCCCACCAGCGCGTTGCGCTGGATCTGGGCGAGCCGCGCCGGGTTGTGGAAGCGACCGGCCCACAGCTTGGCGAGGGCGGCGAGCAGCTCCTCCTGATCGTAGTGGTTGCCCGGGAGGGCGCGTCCGACGGAGACAATGCGCATCGAGACTCCGGTCGCGACGGCGACCTCGGCAAGAGTGACGGAGCGGCGACCACCCTAGCCGCCGGTCGAGCCGTCAGCGCCTCGCTCAGCGGGTCGACCTGGCCGGCCGCGCTTCGCCTTTCGCGAACAGCTCCACGTCGACCTCCACTCTCACCGCGTCGCCGACGCGGACGAAGCCCAGCACGACCGGCGCCTCCAGCTTGAAGTCGCGCAACGAGAGCGGGAAGGCGGCCCGGAAACGCGCGCGCTTGCCCGGCTCCTCCGCGTAGCCCGAGATCTCCGGCGCGACGTTCCGCTCGACACCGTGGAGCGCGAGGCGGAAGGGCAGCGCGCCGGCGCGCTGGCTGCGCAGCGCGGCGGGGTCGACGGCGGCGAAGCTGGCGACGATGCGCGGGAACTTCTCGGCTTCGAACATCTCGCGCATCCGCTCGTCGCGCCTCCAGTTGCCCGTCTCTATGCGCGCGATCGCGACCTCCGCACGCGCCGCGTACTGGCCGCTCGCATCCGGCGGCTCGATGGCGAGCAGCGCGCAGGGTGCGGTGCCCTCGAAGTCGTGCAGCGTGGACGTGCCGAAAAAGCGCACCGTGCAGCTGCCCGCGACCGGGAGCGCGCCGGCCGCGCAAGGTGCGCTCACACCGCACGCGACCGCGGCGGCCATTGCCAGTTCGATCAGGGCGCGCGAGCGCTTCGACACGTGAGGGCTCCTCCGCTGCGGGGACGACGCTGGCCGGCGCCGAGCTCGCCGCCTTCATCGTGCGCGAGCATAGGAGCTGGCGCGACCCGCGACGCCGGGCGCGTCGCGCGCTGCGGAGCGACTCGGCACCGGGGTACCCTGCCGCGCCAGCCAGGAGGCTACCGTGCGCGACGCGAATCAGCTCTTCGATCTCTCCGGCAAGGTGGCGCTCGTCACCGGCGGCAGCCGCGGCATGGGGAAGGAGATGGTGCTGGCGTTCGCCAAGGCCGGCGCGGACGTGGTGATCGCGAGCCGCAAGCTGGAGAACTGCGAGAAGCTCGCCGAGCAGGTGCGCAAGGAGACCGGGCGCCGCGCGCTGCCCGTCGCGTGCAACGTGAGCGACTGGTCGCAGAACGAGACGCTCGCGCAGACGGCGCTGGCCCACTTCGGCCGCGTGGACGTGCTCGTGAACAACGCGGGCATGTCGCCGCTCTACGACCACGTGGTGAACGTGGGCGAGGCGCTGTGGGACAAGGTGCTCGGGACCAACCTCAAGGGTCCGTTTCGTCTCACGGCGGTGCTCGGGACCCGGATGGTCGAGCAGGGCGGCGGCTCGATCATCTTCGTGTCGAGCACGGGCTCACTGCACCCCAGCGGCGGGATCATTCCCTACGCGGCAGCCAAGGCCGCGGTGAATGCGATGACCGTCGGTTTCGCGCACCACTTCGGCCCGAGCGTCCGCGTGAACTGCATCATCCCCGGCCCGTTCCTCACCGACATCTCGAAGGCGTGGGACCTGCGCGCCTTCGAGGAGCGCGCGAAGCGCGACATCTTCCTGCGCCGCGGCGGTCAGGCCGAGGAGATCGTCGGCGCGGTGCTCTACTTCGCGAGCGACGCGTCGAGCTTCACGACCGGCGCGCACCTCGAGGTGAGCGGCGGCGGAATCGGGTGAGCGGCCGCGCTCAGCCGGCGGGCGCGTGCGCTTCGTGTGATGGCAGATCGGGGACGCCGTCGAGCGAAGTGAAGCCGCGCGTGCCCGAGGTGGCGGGAACGCGAGCGGCGCTCATGCGGGCGCGTCCTTCCAGTAGGGCTCGCGCAGTCGCTTCTTGTTGATCTTCCCCGCGGCGGTTCGCCCCAGGTCGGAGACGAACTCGATGCGCTTCGGGCACTTGTAGTGGGAGAGGCGCTCGCGGCACCACGCGACGAGCTGCTCGCCGGTGAGCGTCGAGCCCGCGCGCTTGACCGCGAGGCCGATCATCTGCTCGCCCATCTCCGCATGCGGGACGCCGATGCACGCGACGTCCTCCACGTCCGGGTGGTTGATCAGCACCTGCTCCGCCTCCGCCGGATACAGGTTCGCGCCGCCGGAGACGACCATGTCGGAGAAGCGGTCGGTGATGAACACGAAGCCTTCCTCGTTGACGTAGCCGATCTCGCCGAGCGTGAAGACCCCCGGTCGCAGGTGGGCGGCCTTCGACTTCTCCGGGTCGTTTGGGTAGACGACGCCGCGGCCCGTGGCGTCCACGAAGTAGAGACGGCCCTCGGCGTTCGGCGGCAGCTCTTTGCCGTCGTCGTCGACGACCAAGGCAGAGAATGGCGGGATCGGCTTGCCGACCGAGCCCGGAAAGCGCAGCCAGTCCTGGCTCGTGATCGAGCAGGTCGTGCCGACCTCGGTCGCGCCATAGGCGTCGACGAACACTGGGCCGAACCACTCGATCATCCTGCGCTTCACGTCCACCGGACACTTCGCGCCGGTGTGCGTGACGAGCTTCAGGCTCGACAGGTCGTACTTGGCCTTCGTGGCCTCCGGCAGCTGCAGCAGGCGCACGAAGTGCGTCGGCACCATCACGCTCGACACGCAGCGGTGCTCGTGGATCGCGCGCAGCACGGCCTCGGCGTCGAAGCGGCCGAGGATCACGAGACTGGTTCCGCCGGCGATCGAGCGCGAGCCCGAGAGCGGGCCGGTGTGATAGAGCGGTCCGACGATCAGGTGCGGGCCGCCGACCGTCGCGAACGGCGACAGCGCGAGCTTCTCCACGTGCTCGGCGATCGTCTTGCCCGCGGCGAACATCGTGGGCGGGAGCTCGGTGCCCTTCGGGCGCCCCGTCGTGCCCGACGTGTAGAGCATGTTGGGGCGCGGCGGATGATCTTCGCGGCACGGCGAAGCTGAGGAGGCCGCGAGGAACGCGCTCCACGGCTCGACGCCGGCCACGTCGTCGCAGCGCCAGCCCACGACGCGCGCCACACCCGCCTTGCGCGCCGCCTCGACACCGGCCTTCGCGTTCTCGGGGCCGACGAACAGGATGCGCGTCTGCGAGTCCTCGAGGACGTAGGCGGCTTCCTCGGCGGTGAGGTGGAAGTTCACGGGCACCGTCGAGCAGCCCGCGACGAGCCCGCCGATGTGCGCGAGCACGACCTCGAGGCCGTTCTCGGCGAACACCGCGACGCGACGCTGCGGCCCGAGCTCCGCGGCGCGCAGCGCGTTCGCGACGCGGTTGAGCGCCTCGTCGGCCTCGCGCCAGGTGAGCGCGCTGCGACCATCGCGCAGCGCGATCTCGTTGGGACGCTCGTCGGCGCGCAGGGCGGAGAAGGAAGGCAAGCGCGGGTCTCCTCAGGCCTCGACTTCTGCCGGCTCGTCCACCAGCGGCAGGCCCGCCATGCGGCGGAAGGTGCGGTGCATGTTGATCAGCGCCGGCTCGTTGGCGCCGAAGGTCGTGTACTTGCGCATGCCGGCGTCGAAGTTCCTCTGCACGTTCGCGGACACCCAGTAGTCCTCCTTGTCCACGACCGAGTAGATGAACTGGAAGTGCTCGCGCCCGTAGCGCCAGCGCTCTTCGCTCTCGACGGCCTGGCGCAGATAGAGCGCGTAGCGCGTCACGTGCTCGCCCACGTGTTTGCCAGGGAAGAGCTGGAACAGCTCCACCTCGTCGGGCGAGATCAAGAGCGAGATGTTGGGGAACAGGTAGTGCACGAAGGCGAAGTACTGGAGCGGGTCTCCCCACTCGGACTCCGGCTTGTTCGCGAGCTCGTGCACCTGCTTGTTGGGGAAGCCGATGCGGTGGTGCTCGCCGTGCTTGCCGAAGCGCTCGTAGGTCATGCAGTTGGTGAGCGAGAACTGCCCGACCGTGTCGGGGTGCAGCGGCCCGAAGTGGTGGCCCTCGCAGAACGTGTCGAGAGCGAGCTTCCAGTTCGACTGCAGGCGCCACTCGCCGGCCTGGATGAAGGTCGCGCTCTCGAGTCCCCACGAGCCGAGCTGGGGCGCGAGGTCGCCGAGGTGCTCGTCGACCGAGAGGGACGCGCTCGGATCCGGCGAGGCGTAGACGAAGCCGTGCTTCTCCTCGCACGGCAATCGCACCAGGCCGTAGCGGCTCTCGTCCACGCGGCCGAACGTCTCGGACCGGAAGATGCGCGTCAGCCGACCGTCATCGGCGAACGACCAGGCGTGGTAGGGGCACACGAAGCCGCGGCGCAGCGTTCCGCAGCCCTCGACGAGCCGCGCGGAGCGGTGCGTGCACTGATTCACGAAGGCGCGCACGCGGCGGTCCTGGCCGCGCACCACGACGATCGGGATCCCGAGATAGTCGTGCGTCAGGTAGTCGCCCGGGCCCTTCAGCTCGCCGGAGAAGCAGACGAGCTGCGGGTAACGGCCGAAGATGCGCTGCTTCTCGTGCTCGAACTGCTCGGGGTCGGTGTAGGTGGAGATCGGGTTGTTACGGGCGCCGTCCGGGTGGATGGCGGTGGTGCCCCGCTGCGCGTGCTCGACCATGCGGCGGAGCAGGGGAAGGAGCTGGTCGCGTGTCATCTGGCCTCCCACCAGCGTCCAACTTTATCACGTTCAATCCGCAACCCGCGTTCGAAGCGTCGGGGAAACGCTTGGGCTGTCCGGGTCGCGCGGCCGCCGTCGTCGTCGGCGCAAGCTCCGGTCGCACGCGCGGCGGCGCTGCGCCGCACGCGGCCGCTCGGTCAGAGCGCGGTGAGCCCGGCGTCGATGGCGATCTCGCTGCCGTTCAAGTGCTTGGCCTCGTCGCTCGCCAGGAACAGCGCGAGGTTCGCCACGTCCTCGGGCTTTCCGCCGGTGCCCGTCGCCATCTTGCCCAGCACCGCGAGCGTCGTCGGCCCGGCTCCCGCCATCGCGCCGGGGAGGCCCTGCACCATCGGCGTGTCCATGCCGCCGGGGTGGATCGAGTTGCAGCGAATCGGGTAGCCGAGAAGCATGCAGTGCGCGGCCACCGTCTTGGTGAGCGAGCGGACGGCGCCCTTGCTGGCGCTGTAGGCCGCGAAGGGCGGCGTGCCCACCAGACCGGCGACAGACGACAGGTTGACGATCGAGCCTCCGCCCGACGCGTTCATCGCCGGGATCGCGTGCTTGCAGCCGAGGAAGACACCCTCGACGTTCACGGCCAGCACGCGGCGCAGCTCTTCGACGCTGGTGTCTTCGATCGAGCGCACGACCACGATGCCCGCGTTGTTGACGAGCACGTGCAGCCCGTCGAACGCGCGCACGGTCTCCGCGATCGCGCGCTGCCAGTCCGCCTCGCTGGTCACGTCGAGGCGCAGCGCGAGCGCGGCGCCGCCGAGCTCTCCCACGAGCTGCTTCGCGCCGGCCTCGTTCACGTCCGCCACCGCGACCCGCGCTCCCTCGCGCGCGAGCGCGATCGCGGTGGCCCGGCCCAGCCCCGAGGCCCCGCCCGTCACCAACGCCACTTTGCCCGAGACCCGCCCCATGTCGTCCGCCCCCGCGTCGAGGCGCGCACCGTAGCCCGCCCGTCTGCCAGCCGCGGTCCGACCCCGTCGGGTCCAGCGCGCCGGAGATGTCGCGATGGCTTTCGCTTGCGCGCGGGGGCCGGCGAGCCCGACATATACTGCGGCCCTTTGCGCGCGAGCCCGGAGGCGACGCGATGCCCTCTCTGATCACGAGCGAGCCCCGCGGCGCGGTGCAGCTCGTCACCCTGAATCGCCCCGAGCGCATGAACGCCTGGACGCCCGCGATGGCGAGCGAGCTCGCCGATGCGTTTGCCGGCGCGAACGCGGACCCGCAGATCGGCGCGATCGTGCTCACCGGCGCCGGCCGCGGCTTCTGCGCCGGGGCGGACATGGAGGAGACGTTCCAGAAGCGCATCTCCGGCATCGACCCCGGCGCGGACACCCAGGGTGGTCAGGGCGGCATGCCGCGCGGTCTCGACTGGGTCGCGCTCTGCCGCGCCAGCAAGCCGCTGGTCGCGGCCGTGAACGGCGCCTGCGTCGGCATCGGGCTCACGCAGATTCTGCCCTTCGACGTGATCTTCGCCGGGGAGAAGGCGCGCTTCGGCATGGGCTTCATCAAGGTGGGGCTCGTGCCGGAGCTCGCGAGCACCCACCTGCTCGGGCAGCGCGTGGGGTTCGGGCGCGCCAGCGAGCTCTGCCTCACGGGCCGGCTCGTGAACGCCGACGAGGCCCTCGCGATCGGCCTGGTCGAGCGCGTGGTGCCGAACGAGGCGCTGCTCGACAAGACGCTCGAGCTCGCCCAGTCGATCGCCGCGAACCCGTCCCCACAGCTGCTGATGACGAAGCGCCTGCTCACCGAGAACGGCGCCGACGGCGACCTGGGCCGAGTGCAGCAGCGCGAGAGCGCGCTGCTGCGCGAGTGCTGGACGACACCCGAGCACGAGGAGGCCGTGGCCGCGTTCATCGAGAAGCGGCCGGCAAGATTTCGCTGACCAGGCCCGCTGACCGCGGCTCGGCCGAGGAGAGGCCTCGCAGCCGTCGGAGCCGGCGACCGACCGCGAAGGATGGCGCAAGCAGCCGCTTCGCTCCTCAGAGCTACGAGCACCGAAGAACCGACCAGGGAGACTCCGCCGATGACGATGCAACGCACGCCCCTCTTGCTCTCGCGCCTCGTGGATCGCGGTGCGCGCGTGGCGCCGAACGAGCAGGTGGTCACGAAGCTGCCCGACGGCCTGCATCGCCAGACGCTCGCGCAGACGCGCGCCCGCGCCGCGCAGCTCGCGAACGCGCTCGCTGCCGACGGCGTGAAGCACGGCGATCGCATCGCGAGCCTGCTCTGGAACAACCACCGCCACCTCGAGATGTATCAGGCGGTGCCGAGCATGGGCTGCGTGCTCCACACGCTGAACCTGCGCCTCGCCGCGGGCGAGCTGCAGTACATCGTGAATCACGCGGAAGACGTGGCGATCGTCGTCGACCAGAGCCACCTCGGCCTGCTGGAGTCCCTCGCCGGAAAGATCCCCAGCGTGCGGCGCGTGATCGTTGCGAGCGAGCCGGGCGCCGGCGCGTGGCAGACGTCGCTGCCCGGCGCGGTGGACTACGAGGAGTTCATCCGCGGACACGCGAAGGAGATCGAGTGGCCCGAGTTCGACGAGAACGACGGCGCCGCGCTCTGTTACACGAGCGGCACCACCGGCGATCCGAAAGGCGTGCTCTACACGCACCGCTCCACGTATCTGCACACCATGGCGCAGCTGATGACCGACTCGATGGGACTCTCGGCGCAGGACTGTCTGCTCCAGATCGTCCCGATGTTCCACGCGATGGGTTGGGGCGCCCCCTTCAGCGTGCTGACGCTCGGCGCGAAGTGCGTGATGCCGCACCGCTTCATGGACCCGAAGAGCCTGGTCGAGCTGATGAGCTGCGAGGAGGTGACGATCTCGCTCGGCGTCCCCACGATCTGGCAGGGCGTGAAGAGCTTCCTCGAGCAGAACCCCGGCGTCGACCTCGGCGCGCTCTCGCGCATGACCTGCGGCGGCTCGGCGCCGCCGATCAGCCTGATCGAGTGGTACGCGAAGAAGTACGGAGTCGAGATGATCCAGGGCTGGGGCATGACCGAGACGAATCCGCTGGTCACGCTGTCGCGCCGCATCGCGAAGCGCTCGCAGCGCCGCTCATTGCCCGAGGAGCAGATGGCGAACCAAGCGAAGGCCGGGCAGGTCGTGCCCGGCATCGATCTCGCGATCATCGACGAGAACGGCCGCCACCTGCCCCACGACGGCAAGTCGATCGGGGAGGTGATCGTGCGCGGGCCGTGGATCTGCGCGGAGTACTACAAGAACCCGCAGCCGGCGAAGTTCCACGAGGGTTGGCTGCGCACGGGCGACGTCGCGATGATCGATCCGGAGGAATATCTGGTCATCACCGACCGCACGAAGGACCTGATCAAGTCCGGCGGCGAGTGGATCAGCTCGGTCGACCTCGAGAACCACATCTGCGCGCTGCCCGGCGTTGCCCAGGCCGCCGTCGTCGCGGTGCCGCATCCGAAATGGGACGAGCGCCCAGTCGCGATCGTCGTGCGCGCGCCGGGCAGCACGGTCACGCAGCAGCAGGTGCTCGCGCACTGCGAGGGACGCTTCGCGAAGTGGCAGCTCCCCGACGAGGTGCTCTTCCGCGACGCGATCCCGCTCACGTCGACGGGCAAGATCGACAAGAAGAACATCCGCGGCGCGCTCTCCGCAGAGGGCTACGCACTGCCCGACCAACGCAGGTAGCAGCGGCCGTGCCCGATCACCCGAGGAATCCCGCCGTCCGCCTCCACGACCGCTTCTTCTATCTCGACCCGCATCCGCACTTCCGCTGGCTCCGCGAGCACGCGCCCGTCTACTGGGACGAGACCGCCGACGGCGGACTGTGGGGCGTCGCCTGCTACGACGACGTGATGACCGTCTCGCGACAGCCGGAGTCGTTCTGCTCCGGCAAGAGCTCGCGACCCGAGCGCGACTCGTGGATCCCGTCGATGATCAACCTCGACGACCCGCTGCACAAACGCCGGCGCAACCTCGTGAACCGCGGCTTCACGCCCAAGCGCGTCGACGCCCACGAGCCGATGCTGCGCAAGCTCACGCACGAGCTGCTCGACGGAGTCGAGGCGGCCGGACGCTGCGACTTCGTCGTGGACGTCGCGCGCTGGATTCCGATGGTGGTGATCGGCGACCTGCTGGGCGTGGCGCCCGAGGATCGCGAGCAGTTGCTCGTGTGGTCGGACGAGATGCTCGGCGGCGGCGAGTCGCAGAAGATCGCAGACGACGAGGCGCGCCGGCTGCGCCAGCGCGAGATCGTGAACGACTACTTCGCCTACGCTGCCCGCTCGCTGGCGGAACGGCGCGCACGCCCGCGCGACGACCTGATGAGCATCCTCGCCCACGCCGAGGTCGAGGGCGACCGCCTGACCGACGACGAGATCCTCCAGGAGAGCCTCTTGATCCTGATCGGCGGGGACGAGACCACGCGCCACGTGATGACGGGCGGCCTGCTCGAGCTGCTGCGCCGGCCCGCACAGCAGAAGCTGCTCGCGGAGAATCCGAAGCTGATTCCGACGGCGGTCGAGGAGATGCTGCGCTTCATCAGCCCGATCCAGAACATGAACCGCACCGCGACGCGCGACACCGAGCTACACGGGCAGAAGATCCGCGCGGGCGATCGCCTGCTGCTGCTGTACCCGTCCGCGAACCGGGACGCCGCAGCCTTCGAGCGGCCCGACGAGTTCGACGTGACGCGCAGCCCGAATCGCCACGTCGCGTTCGGCGGCTTCGGCACCCACCACTGCCTCGGCGCCAGCCTGGCGCGCCTCGAGCTGCGCGTGCTGTTCGAAGAGCTGCTGCGGCGCTTTCCGGAGATCGCGCTCGACGAGGGCGAGCTGCGCGTGCGCCCGAGCAACTTCATCGTGGGCCTCGAGACGCTGCCCGTGCGGCTGCGCTGAGGACGAGGTAACGCGCGAACGCGGCTAGGGAAGCCGCAAGCCGGCCGGTGCCGCGAACGCGGCGCAGTCGGCGCGCAGTGAGCAGCCGAGCAGCGCTCGGCAAGCGAACGGAGCTCGAAAGGGATGGACATCCGCCTCGACGGGAAATCGGCGCTGATCACGGGTGGATCGCGCGGCATCGGTCTCGGCATCGCCAAAGCGTTCGCGGCCTCGGGCGCGCGCGTGATGATCACGGGGCGCAAGGCCGAGACGCTGGAGGCCGCCTGCAAGGAGATCGGGCACGGCGCGCGCTGGGCAGCGGGTCACGTGGGCGACGCCGCGTCGCGCGACGCGCAGATCGACGCTGCGCTCTCCGCCTTCGGCAAGATCGACGTGCTCGTCAACAACGCCGCGACGAACCCCTACGCGGGGCCCACCATCGACGCCGACCTGCCGCGCTGGGAGAAGACGCTCGCGACGAATCTCACCGCGCCCTTCGCCTTCACGCAGGCGGTGTGGAACAAGTCGATGAAGCAGAGCGCGGGCGGCTGCAGCGTGATCAACATCGTGTCGGTGGGCGCGTTCCACACGAGCGGCGCGCTCGGCGTCTACGGCGTGACGAAGGCGGCGCTCGTCTACCTCACGCGGCAGCTCGCCGCCGAGCTGGCGCCGCGCGTGCGCGTGAACGCGCTCGCGCCGGGCCTGATCAAGACCGACTTCGCGCGCGCTCTCTGGGAGGGCGGGCGTGGCGAGCAGGTGGCGAAGTCGTATCCGATGAAGCGCCTCGGGGAGCCGGAGGACGTGGCGGCCGCGGCGGCATACCTGGCGAGCGACGCGTCGAGCTGGGTGACGGGGCAGACGCTCATCCTCGACGGCGGCGGAAGCGTCGACTTCCAGCGCGGCTGAGCGCGGCCGGGGAGACTTCTACTGCGGATCGCAAGGATCTTATTTTTGCGCAGTACAAATCGACCCCGGTCGCGCATAGTGTAGAGTCGGGCGCGACCGAGAGGGGGTCCCGATGTCAACGCACGCCGTCGCGCCCGAGGCGCTCGACTTCGATCCCGAGGCGCTGCGCGCGAAGTACCGCGCAGAGCGCGACCGGCGCATCCGGCCCGAGGGCAACGACCAGTACATCGAGGTGAAGGGCGACTTCAGCCGCTACGTGGACGACCCCTACGTCGCGCCCGGCTTCACGCGCGCGCCGCTGCGTGACGACGTCGACGTGCTCGTGATCGGCGGCGGCTTCGGCGGCCAGATCGCGGCCGCGCGCCTGCGCGAGGCTGGCGTCTCGAGCCTGCGCATCGTCGAGAAGGCCGGCGACTTCGGCGGCACCTGGTACTGGAATCGCTACCCGGGCGCCCAGTGCGACATCGAGTCGTACATCTATCTGCCGCTGCTGGAAGAGACCGGCTACGTGCCGAAGGAGAAGTACTCCTACGCGCCGGAGATCCTCGAGCACGCGCGCCGCATCGGCGAGAAGTACGACCTCTATCGCGCGGCGTGCTTTCAGACGCAGATCTCGTCGCTGCACTGGGACGACGAAGCGAACCGCTGGATCGTCACCACGAACCGCGACGACCGCATGCGCGCGCGCTTCGTGGTGATGTCGAACGGGCCGCTGAATCGCCCGAAGCTGCCTGGCATCCGCGGGATCGACCGCTTCCGCGGCCACACCTTCCACACCAGCCGCTGGGACTACGCCTACACCGGCGGCGACTCGACGGGCAACCTGCACCGGCTCGCGGACCGGCGCGTGGCCATCGTCGGCACCGGTGCGACAGCGGTTCAATGCGTGCCTCACCTGGGCGAGCACGCACGGCACCTGACGGTGTTCCAGCGCACGCCGTCGTCGGTGGACGTGCGCGGAAATCGCCCGACGGATCCGGAGTGGGTGAAGACGCTGACGCCTGGCTGGCAGCGCCGCCGCATGGAGAACTTCAACGTGCTCGTGACGGGCGGCTTCCAGGAGGAGGATCTGGTCGCCGACGGCTGGACCGACCTGATCCGCAACCTCGCCGCGTTTCTGCCCGTCGAGCGCGCGGCCGACGTCTCGCCGGAAGATCTCGCGCGCAACATGGAGCTCGCGGACTTCAAGAAGATGAACCAGATCCGCGCGCGCGTGGACGCGATCGTCGAGGACCGCAAGACCGCCGAGGCGCTGAAGCCCTGGTACCGCCAGTTCTGCAAGCGGCCCACCTTCAACGACGACTACCTGCCGACGTTCAATCGCCCGAACGTCACGCTGGTGGACACGCGCGGCCGCGGTGTGGACGAGATCACCGAGCGGGGCCTCGTGTTCGACGGCGTCCTGCACGAGGCCGACTGCATCATCTTCGCCACGGGCTTCGAGGTCGGCACCGCCTACACCCGGCGCGCCGGCTTCGAGATCCACGGGCGCGGCGGCAAGACGCTCACCGAGTACTGGTCGAACGGCCTGCGCACGCTGCACGGCTTCTACAGCCACGGCTTCCCGAACTGCTTCCACATGGGGCTCACGCAGAGCGGCCTCACCGCCAACTTCCCGCACATGCTCTACGAGCAGGCCGACCACGTCACCGCCGTGCTGCGCGAAGCGGAGCGGCGCGGTGCCGTGCGCCTCGAGCCGACCGCGGACGCCGAGGCGGAGTGGGTGGCGACGATCCGCGCGAAGTCTCAGCTCGGCCGGCAGTTCCTGATGGACTGCACGCCCGGCTACTACAACAACGAGGGCCGCCCGGGCGAGGGCAAGGGCATTTCCGACGAGCAGTACGGCGGCGGCCCCGTCGAGTTCTTCGAGCTGATCCGCAAGTGGCGCGCGGACGGCGCGATGAAGGGTTTGGCGTTCGCCTGATCGCGAGATCGGCGGCGCCATCTCGATCCGGCTCGCGCGAGCGAAGCGAGGTCGCCCGCTCGGACGCCGCCTCAGCGCCGCCGCTTCGCGCCGGCTCGCGGCCGTCCGCGCTTGGGTCCGCCCGACGCGACGGAGAGGTCGACGACGCGGAAGTCGTGCTTGTGCGCCTGCAGCGACTCCCACGCCTCGAGGCGCTGCACGCCGGGGATGAGCGCCACCTTCTCGAACATCAGGCGCGACAGCTCCGCGCGGCCCGGCGCGCTCACCAGGGCGAGCACGTCGAAACGCCCGAGCGTGATGCCCACGAAGCCGGCCTCCGGTGCCTTTGCGATCTCGTCGGCGACGCGGCGCACGTGGCCGCGCCGCGCCTTGATCGCGATCCAGGCCGCCGCCCCGCCCGGTCCGATCGAGACGTCGGAGACCGCCTGGATCCGGCAGATCCCGTCCTCCTCGAGCCTGCGCACGCGTGCGCGGATCGTGCCTTCCGCGCGCTTCAGGCGGCGCCCGACTTCGCGCAGGCTCGTGCGCGCGTTCTCCTGGAGGTGCTCCAGGATCCCGCGGTCGAGGGCGTCGAGGCGATCGCTTCCGTCGGGCGCGAGAGCGGGTTTGCCGAGCTTGTCGAGCTTTGCCCAATCGAGACGATGGTGGACGCGCTCCAGCACGAGAAACGACTCGAGCTCCTCGACGCCGCGGATGCCGCCGATGTGCCGCTCGAGCTGATCGAGCAGATCGCGCTCGTCGCGCGCGTAGAGCGCCGCCATCAGCTCGAAGCCGCCGAGGCAGGCGTTGAGGCCCATCACGGACGGCAGTGCGGCGACCTCGGTCGCCACCTCCGCAGGCGTGCGCCCTGCGACCTGGATGCCCACGATCACGAACAGCCCATAGCCCACCGACTCGGCGTCGATCACGGCCACGACCCGCAACAAGTTCGCCTCCTCGAGGCGCCGGATGCGCGCGGCGATGGTCTGCTCGGTGACGCCCAGGGCCTCGGCGAGCGCGCGATTCGTGGCGGAGGCCGTGCGCTTCAGCCGGTTGACGATCGCCAGGTCGAGCTCGTCGATGCGCGCCGCTTCCACCATGCGAAATCGCTCGGGCTCCCGCAGGGTCGGTTAGTTAGCCACCGCCGCCGTCGCGCGCGATGCGCCGGCGATCTGTCCGCGCGACGGCCGCAGCGCGCGCTCCGCGAGCGCCGGCCCGAGCCGGCGGCGCCGGAAAGCGTGCCGCGCGAGGCGCAGCCATGCGCGCGGCGAGCGCAGCCAGGCGTCGATGCGCGAGAGCCCGTGGTAACCGGTCCAGATCGCGCGGAAGAAGGCCGCGTCGGCGAACTGCGCCTCGTCGACCAGCACGGTGAACGCCTCGCGGGCGGCGTCCGCGAGCGTCGCAGGGCGACGGCCCACGGCCCGTTCGAAGCGTTCGCGCGCCGCGCGGTCCATCGCCAGCATCGTGCGCCAGTCGTCGCGCAGCTCGCGCTCCAGCGCGGCGTCGTAGGCGCGCGCCCGCTCGCGCGGATCCGCCGACGCCGCGAGCGCCGACGCCAGCAGCTCGGCGCCGACGAGCGACCAGGTGCAGCCGCGCCCGTACTTCGGATTCGAGCGAACCGCGGTGTCGCCCACGAAGTGGAGGCCGAGCACGAGCGGCTCGCCGCGCTCCACCGTGCTGCGCCAGAAGGAGTCCATGCGCCCGAAACCGAACACTGCGCTCGCCGGCCGCGCGCGCGCCGGGTCGACCCAGCGCGCGATCACCGGCAGCTGCATCGAGAGCGCCTGGAAGCGCTCCGGGTCGCGCACGACGGCGATCATCTCCGCGTCGTCGCGCTGTACCTGATAAGTGACCGTGAAGGCGCCGCGATCCGAGGGCAGCGCGCCGACGACGAAGTCGCCGAAGATCAGCCCGGGCAGGCCGTGGGCGGCCGGCGCCTCGCAGCCGGGCAGCAGCTCGTAGTGGCGGGTGAAGTAGAAGATCCCGGCGTCGTGGCGCTCCTCGACCAGGCGCACGCCGAGCGCGCCGAGGTCGCGGGCCAGCGTGCCGGAGCGGCCGGACGCGTCGATCACCACGTCCGCGCTCACCTCCTCGGCGGGAGCGCCCGCGCGGCTCACGCGCAGCCCGCGGACGCGCGGCCGCGCGGCCGGCGCCGCGAGCAGGCCCAGCACATCGGCGCCGCTCTCCACGCGGGCGAAGCCGCGCGCGACGACGTAGTCGCGCATCACGCGCTCGAACGTGGTGCGACGCGCGGCGATCGAGGTGAGCGCGGCGTCGCCCGGGCGGGGCGTGTGCTCTCGCCGCGCGACCGGATGCAGCGAGTCCGCGAAGCCCCCCTCGCCGGTGCCGGCGGCCGCGAGCTGCGCCAGCAGATCGGGGTGACGCCGGCGCAGCGTCTCGCGCAAGCGGCCCATGAAGAAGTGCGGATGCACCGCCTGAGGCACGCCGCGGCGCCGCCGCGCGATCTCGTCCGGCGTCTCGGCGCGCGCAGGCGGCGCGGCGTCGCGCTCGAACAGCGTCACGTCGAAGCCGCGGTTCGCGAGAGCGAGCGCGCAGGAGAGCCCGCCGATGCCGGCGCCGACGACCGCGACGCGCTCGGTCACGCGCGCCTCAGCGGCCCGCTTCGGCGTGGATCTTCGCGGTCATGCCCGCGGGATCGGGCGCGTAGGTGTGGTCCTGCTTCACCTGGCCGCGCGCGTCGAACACGAGGAATACGCAGGCCGGGAACGAGCCGGTCGGGAAGACGCCCTCGCACTCGAGTGCCACCGTGTCTCCGCTCGGCACGGCTTTCAACACCCGCAGCGTGCGGGTCGGTGCCGCCTCGCACACCCGGCGCTCCAGCGCGCGCAGCTCCTCGCGTCCGCGCAGCGTCACGCCGCGCAGCATGTCCACCACCTCGCAGTCCGCGGCGTAGACCTCGTCGACCATCTTCTCCACGTCGTGGTTGTAGGTGTCCTCCCAGCGCTTCACGGCCTCGAGGTTGCGGCGTTCTTGATCCGTCACGGGCGCCTCCCGCTCAGAGCTTCCCCGGAAAGCGGTACGATTTCAAGATTGCGCTTGCCTGGGATGAATACAGTGCGCAAAACACAAGCGACGGGCCATTCCCGTCACGGCGCGCGAAGGGGAGTCGGATGGCTCGCTTGGACGGGAAGGTCGCGGTGATCACCGGCGGGGCTTCGGGAATGGGCGAGGCCTCCGCGCGGCTGTTCGTCGCGGAGGGGGCGCGCGTCGCGATCGGCGACGTGCAGGAGGAACAGGCGCACGCCGTCGCGCGCTCGCTCGGCGACGCCGCCATCGCGCTGCGCACGGACGTGAGCCAGAGCGCGGAGGTGAAGCGGCTGGTCGACGCCGCGGTGGCGCGCTTCGGCCGCCTCGACGTGATGTTCAACAACGCGGGCATCGGCGGGACCGAGGGTCTCATCCACGAGACGCCCGAGGCGGTGTTCGACCGCATCGTCGCCGTGGACCTGAAGGCCGTCTGGCTCGGTATCAAGCACGCCGTGCCCCATCTGATCGCCGCGGGCGGCGGCTCGATCGTGAACACCGCCTCGGTGTCCGCTCACCTCGGCATGGCGCGCCAAGGCGCCTACGGCGCCGCGAAGGGTGGCGTCGTGCAGCTCACGCGCGTCGCGGCGATCGAGTACGCCGAGCATGGCATCCGCGCCAACGCGATCTGCCCGGGCGGCGTGCTCACGCCGCTGATCTGGGCGAACCCGGGGCTCCCCGAGCCGCTCACGCCGGCGGTCGTCGAGGAGCAGCTGAAGCGCGTGCAGCCGATCGCGCGCGCCGGCCTGCCACGGGACATCGCCCACGCGGCGCTGTGGCTGGCGAGCGACGACTCTTCGTTCGTGACGGGGACGACGGTGATCGTCGACGGAGGATGGACGGCGTCGGCGAGGCCGAACACGCAGCTGATGGAGATAGTGCAGGGGAGGTGAAGAGGGGGAGAGAAGAGCATCGAGGCGGCGCGAGGGGCGGGCGGGGTGGGGGGCGCGACTCC
>CAYWRY010000034.1:0-32881 GCA_964460485.1 uncultured Spirochaetales bacterium | reverse complement strand
GTCTGAGAGCGCGTCGGAAGTGCGCCCTCACCGGGTCCGCGCTCGAATCGGACGGGAACGGGCGACTCCCGTGGGTCGACGAGGCCCTCCCGACGACGTCCTAGGCGAGCAAGGCGATCGCCCGCGCGAGCTGCTCGACGTTCTCCACCCGCGCATTCTCCCCCATCAGCCCCACGCGCCAGACCTGGCCCGCGAGCTTCCCGAGCCCGCCGCCGACCTCGATGTCGTGCTCGTCGAGCAGCCGCCTGCGCACCTTCGCTTCGCCCGCCGCGACGATGCGCTCGGGAAGGCGCAGCGTCGTGAGCGAGGGGAGCCGCACGTCCTCGGCGACGAGGGGCGTGAAGCCGAGCGGTGCGAGCTGCTCGATCAGCGCGGCGGCGGCGGCGCGGTGGCGGGCCGCGCGTGCCTGCATGCCTTCTTCCTCGAGCACGCGCAGGGCTTCCGCGATTGCGTAGATCATCGAGATCGGCGCGGTGTGGTGGTAGACGCGCTCGCTGCCGTAGTACCGCGCGAGCATCGAGACATCGAGGTACCAGCTCTGCACCTTGGTCTTGCGCGCGAGCACGGTCTCGACGGCGCGCGGCGCGAACGAAATCGGGGAGAGGCCGGGCGGGCATGAGAGGCACTTCTGGGTGCCGCTGTAGGCGGCGTCGATGCCCCACGCGTCGAGGGTCACGGGCACGCCGCCCAGCGAGGTGACGCAGTCGAGCACGACGAGCGCGCCGTTCGCCCGGGCGGAGCGCGCGATCGCATCGACCGGCTGGAGCACGCCGGTGCTGGTCTCGGCGTGCACGAAGGCGACCACTTTCGGCCGCACGTGTCCGATCGCGCTCGCCATCGCCTGAGGCGAGAGCGCGGTGCCCCACTCGGCGTCGACGCGCGTGACGCGCGCGCCGGCGCGCGCCGCCACGTCGCACATGCGCTCGCCGAAAACGCCCGCGACCCCCACCACGACCGCGTCGCCGGGCTCGAGCAAGTTCACGAGGCACGCCTCCATGCCGGCTGAGCCGGTGGCGGAGAGCGGCAGCGTGAGAGGGTTCTGGGTGCCGAGCAGGCGCCGCAGCCGCTCCTGCACCTCGTCCATCAGCGCCAGGAACTGCGGATCCAGGTGACCGACAAGCGGCGTCGCGAGCGCCTTCAGCACGCGCGGGTGAGCGTTGGAGGGGCCGGGGCCGAGCAGGAGGCGCGGGGTGATGGGCATGGCGGCGGATGGTAAACGTGAGCCGCGCGCGGGCCGCAAGCGGCGCGGCGCGAAGCGGAGGGGCGGCGTGGCGAAGGGCTGGAAGACGTCGCTTGCGGTGCGCGGCCTCGCGCTGCTCTTCGCACTCGCGCTCGCCGCGCTGGCGGCGCGGCTCTGGCTCGGCGGCGCGCCGCGCGCGGCGCGTCAAGCGGGCGAGGAAGACGAGGCGGCGGGCGCACCGCCGCTGCACGAGGAGCACAGCGCGAAGGATCAGCAAGCGCTGAAGGACATCCTGCGCGGCGCGGAGGTCGAGGCGCCGTGAATCCGGCGCTGCGCACGCGCGTCGACGCCGAGGCGGAGGAGCGCGCGCGGCTCGCGCCTTGGGCGCAGAAGAGCGGCGACTCGCGCGGGCGCATCTTTCCCGAGGCCGAGCACTTCTATCGCACCGCGTTCGCCCGCGATCGCGACCGCGTGGTGCACAGCCGCGCGTTCCGGCGCCTCGAGTACAAGACGCAGGTGTTCGTGCCCCACGAGGGCGACCACTACCGCAATCGCCTCACCCACACGCTCGAGGGCGCACAGATCGCGCGCACGCTCGCGCGCGCGCTGCGCCTCAACGAAGACCTCGCCGAGGCGATCGCGCTCGCCCACGACCTCGGGCATCCCCCCTTCGGCCACGCCGGTGAGCGCGTGCTCGACGAGCTGCTGGAGCAGGACGGCGGCTTCGACCACAACCGCCAGACGCTGCGCATCGTCGACTGGCTCGAGGATCGCTACCCGGCCTTCCGCGGCCTGAACCTCTCCGCCGAGACGCGCGAGGGGATCTTGAAGCACGGCGGCGGCTGGTCGCATCCGGTGGCGCTGCCGGAGCGCGGCAAGCAGCCGTCCCTCGAGGCGCAGCTCGCGGATCTCGCCGACGAGATCGCGTACCTGAACCACGACCTCGACGACGGGCTGCGCTCGGGGCTGCTGACGGATGCGCTGCTCGACCACGTCCCGCTCTGGCGCACGACGCGCGCCGCCGTGATCACGCACATCGGCGCCGCGAGCGAGGCGGTGCTGCACGCGCAGACGATCGTCGCGCTGATCAACAAGCTCGTGACCGACGTGATCACGGCCAGCGCGCAGCGCATCGCCGCGAGCGGCTGCACGAGCGCCGACGACGTGCGCGCGCAGCCGATGGCCCTGCTGGGTGCGGGTGCGGAGGTCGCGGCGGAGCAGGCCGAGCTGAAGCGCTTCCTCTACGAGCGTCTCTACCACCACCCGCGCGTGATCGAGTCGATGCAGCAGGCGGAGGGCACGCTCTCGGCGCTGTATCGCGCCTACCGCGACGATCCGCAGCGCCTCCCGCCGCAGGTGACGGCGCGCTGCGCGGAGGAGGGCGAGGCGCGGGCGATCGCCGACTACATCGCCGGCATGACCGACCGCTTCGCGATCGCCGAGCACCAGCGCCTCACGGGCGCGTCCCGATGAACGGCGGCGCAGTGTCGGCGGTGCGGGTCGCCCTGATCACGGCCCCGGACGCCGACACGGCGCGGCGCATCGCGCGCGCGCTCGTGGACGAGCGGCTCGCGGCCTGCGTGAACGTCGTCCCGGGCGTCAGCTCGATCTACCGCTGGGAGGGGGCGGTGCACGAGGACGCCGAGCTGCTCCTGATCGCGAAGACGACCGAGGATCGCCTCGCGGCCCTGGCGGAGCGGCTCGCGGTGCTTCATCCCTATGCGCTCCCCGAGCTCGTGGCGCTCGCGCCGAGCGGGGGGAGCGAGCGGTACCTGGCCTGGGTGCGGGACGCGTGCGAGGGCGCCTGAGCCTCGCGCGCGGTGCACTGCAGCCGCGCCAGGCGCCCGCGCTTCGAGCCCACACCGATGCCACCGAGGAACCGCGATGAGCCTGGCCGCTGCACTCGATGCCGCCGCGAGCGCGCTCCCGCAAGATGAGGACCTGATCCGCCCGGCGAACGGCGACGCGCTGCGCGTGCTCGCCGCCGCCACGCCCGAGGCCGCGCAACGCGTGCTCGCATGGATGCTGTCGGAGCGCCCGGAGGACGCGGACGAGCTCGTCGCGGAGTGGCTCGCCGAGGAGCGCGGCCAGCAGGCGCTGCTGACACTGCGCGAGGACGCGCTCTCGAAGCCGGGCAAGAAGGCGCTGCGCCGCTGGCTCCATCGCCTGCGTTCGGCGGGTGCGCCGGTGCCGAAGCCGGCCGCGCCGCCGCCCGCGGTTGCGACCCTCGCGAAGGTCGAAGAGGAGATCTCCGGCGCCTACCTCTCCGCGATCGATCCGAACGGCACGCGCATCGCGTACTTCATCGAGCCGCACCCGCACGGAGGGGCGCGCGTGTTCGAGCTGGTGCTCGACGACGCCCGCGGCATCGGCGGGTTCCGAGTTCTTCAGGCGGCACGAGGGGATGCGCGTCGTTTCCTCAAGAATTTGGCGCGCGAGAACAAGGGCGGCGCGGACGAGCTGCCGGCGGAATCCGTGCGCGCCGTGGTCGCCCGCGCCGCCGAACGCCAGCCGCACGACCGCCCGGTGCCGCGCGGCTTCGCGGAGTGGCGCGCGAGGGTCGCTGCGGCGCCCCCCGGGACGAAGCTGCCGGGCGAGATCGCCGAGGCGGCGTTGGGAGCGGGAGTCCGCGCCGAGGACCTGAGCGCTGCCGTGAAGCTGATCGAGGAGGGGAAGCTCGGGCCGTGGCCCCCGCCCCGCGAGAAGGTCATGCCCGTGCTGGAGCGCGTGCGCGCGGACCTCGCGAGTCCGCTCGTCGTCTCCGGGGCCACGAAGGCCGCGCGCCTCGAGAGCCGCATCGCCGAGGCGCTCGGCGAGATCTACGACGCCGAGGGCAGCGCGACCGCCGCCCATCGCTGCCGCGAGAGCGCATTCTCCTTCTGGCGCGCGGGCGACGAGTCCGCCGCGCGCGCGTGTCTGGCGGCCGCGCGCGAGCTCGCCGGCGGAGCACCGGCGGAGAGCCGCGTCGCGCGGGCGCTGCTCGAGCGCGTGCTGCGGCCCGCCCTCGACGCGCTCGTGCGCGAGAGCGAGGCGGCCGCGGGCACGGGCGTAGCCAATCGGGTCTGACCCGATCGGCGCCGCGGCCCATTCCTTGTCTCGACGCGGCGCAACCGCTACCGAACGGCGCTTTCCCCCCCGTTCGCTTTGCGCAGGCGCACGGCGCCGCGCCGGGATGGACACATGTTCGGATTCCGTGGGCGCTTCGGGCGCCGCAAGGGCAACGCGAACCGACCGCAGGCGATCGACGAGGCCTGGCTGCGCAAGCTGAACGACGTGCTGCCGGGCGGCTCGATCACGCGCGTCTCCTGCGACGCGGTGCCCGACACCTTCGCGCTGCTCGCCACCGCGCGCGACGCGGGCGGCGTGCAGTGGCTCGCGGCGCTGAGTCCGCGCAGCGGCCTCGACGCCGCGCTCGCCGTGGCGGTCGCGGCCGCGCGCGGCGTGGCCGAGCCGGGCGCGAATCTCGTGGCCGCTTCGCCCGACTGGACCGGAAGCGCCCGCCGTCTGGCGGGCCAGGTGCGTGTCGCGGGCCGCTCGCTCGCGCTCGCCACGCTCGCGCCCGACGGCGAAGCGCCCGAGGACGAGCCCGCGGTGTTCGTGCCAGCCGAGCGCCTCGGCGCGGCCTTCGCGAGCGCGGATGCCCGTTCGCTCTTCGAACGTGCCGCCGAGGGCCTGCGCGGACTCGCCGCGAAGCACGGCGGCGCGCTGCGCAGCGCGCACGGCGAGCTCGAGCTGGTGATCGCGGCGCAGGCGATCGCCGCGCTGCGTGCCGACGGGAGCGAGCCCGCGCTCGAGATCAAGTGGCCGGATCGCTCGCGCCACGCCCTCGGCGGCGGTCAGCTCGCCGACGCGCTCGATCGCCTCGAGGGCCAAGTGCGCAAGCGCCTCGGCGAGCGCGACGCACGCGACGGCGAGGACGGCCTGCGCGCCCGGCTCGTTCGCGCCTTCAGCGCGAGCGCCGCGCCGCGCTTCGCGCTGCTCTGGCCCTACGGCGGCGCGGCGGAGGCGGCGGACGCCGTCGGCGTCTCGTCGGACGGCGAGATGGTCGTGCTGGCGGCGCGCGAGAAGGTCGGCCTGGCCGAGCTCTCGGCCGCGCTCCAGGCGAGCGCCGCGCTCGAGCCGGTGCTGCCGGCGCTCACCCAAGGTGCCACGCCGCCGGTGCGGGTGCTCGACGGCGCGAAGCTGATGATCGCGGGCCTGAACCTGCTGCCCGGCGTCGAGGACGCCGTCGCTGCGCTCGTCGGCGGCCCGACGCTGGTGCGCGCCAACGCGATCGAGGGCCCGTTCTCGCCGGTCGCGCACGCGAGCACGGCGACGCCGGCGCGGCCCGCGCCGGTCGGCGCGCCGCGTGCGGCGACGACTGCGCCGATGGCCGGAGCGCCCGCGAACGACGGAGGCGTGCGCTTCGAAGGAGAGGGGTCGCGCGACGAATGGTCGGCGGAGGAGGGCGCGCGCAGGCGCCGCCGCCGCCGCGGACGGCGGCGCGGCCGCGGTGGGCGCGACTTCGATGACGCGCGGCCGGGAGCCGAGGAGGGCGCTGGCTTCGGTGTCGCGCCAGAGGACGATTTCGCGGGCGCCTACGAGTCGACGGCGGACGACGACGCCGCGGCAGAGGTCGAGCCGAGTGCGCCGCCTTCGGCGACCGCAACGCCCGGAGCGACTGCGGGCGGCTTCGAGACGCTCTCGCTGCTCGATCTCGACGAGGACGGCGGCGCGGAGGAGGCGCGTACCGCCGACGCGCCGGACGAGGGCGGACGCGGCCGGCGCCGCCGTCGCCGGGGTCGCGGCCGGCGCCGCGGCGGCGACGGGGAGCGCGGCGGCGACGACGGGGACGAGGAAGAGCCCGCCGCCGCTCCCGCGCGCGGTGCCGCAGCCGACGAGGACGAGATCGCCGAACTTCCGGAGCTCGCCGAAGCGCCCGAGCTGAACGTCGACGTGCCGCGCTACGAGGACGAGGAGGAAGAGCCGGAGTCCGAGCTCGACCGCATCCGTCACGAGCGCGAGCGCCGCCGCCGGGAGCGCGCGCAGGATGCTGCGGCCGCCGCGCCGGCCGAATCGGGCGAGGAGCGCGCCGAGGAGCGCGGCCTGCCGCGCGGGCGAGTCGCGATCGTGGCGCACGCCGATCGCGAGTCGGTGGTCGCCGCGGTGCTGCTCGCCCGCGAGATGCGCCAGCTCGAGGGGCTGTGGATCTATCCGCAGGAAGAGCTGATGACTTTCTTCCGCGGCGTCGCCACCGACCTGCGCGAGGATACGCCGATCTACCTGCTCGGCTTCGCGGCAAAGCCGGCACGGGACGCGATCCAGGCGGCGAATCTCTACCAGGGCCGCCTGGTGTGGTTCGATCATCACGAGTGGCCGCCCGAAGACCTGGGTGCCATGCGCGCCGCGCTGGGCGACTCCTACACGCAGGTGCGGCCGGGAGCGGGCAGCGTGCTGCCGCTCGTGCTCCCGCACTGCACGCGCCGCAGCCGCTTCTCGGACAAGCTCGTCGACCTGGTCACGGGCCGCTTCAGCTCTCACGACTTCCAGCGCTGGGGCCGCCTCTGGTGGTGGCGACTCGGCCAGCTGGCCGCGAAGAAGGGCGAGCGCCGCGCGGAGCTCGAGCTGTTGATCGCCGGCCGGCCCTCGGACCTGACGCGCGAGGCCGAACGCTGCGACGTCCCGCCGCCGCCGCCCGAGGTGGAATGGGCCGCCAGCCGCGACTTCCGCATGGTGCACTTCGCGGGCATCGCGATGGTGGTGGCGGACGTGCCGGCGCACCTCGACGTCTACCTCGCGCTGCGCATCGCGCGCGAGCGCTTCGGCGCGCTGCTCGGCCTCGGCCGCCACGAGGGCGAGGCGACGTTCGTGCTCGCCGCCGAGGACAACGCCGGGCGCCGCCCGGTCGACGTCGCCGGCATGGCCGAGCACCTCAGCCAGAAGTTCTCGTGGGTCGAGGCGCTGCCCGACGACGATCACGTGGCGCGCGTGCGCGTGAAGGGCCTCGCGAGCGACCCGAGCCGTCTCGAGGCGTTGATCGCCGAGATCGGCATGGGGCGCTCGATTCTCGAGGGCTGAAGCCAAGCCGCGATTCCTTTCTGCCCGTCGGCGCCGAGTCGGACGCGCGAGCGCCGGCTTTCGTGGCGCGGCGGAGTGCGAGCTCGCGATGACAGCCACGGCCAATCTCGTCGAGATCTTCTCCTCGATCCAAGGCGAGGGTCCCTACGCGGGTCTGTCCACGCTCTTCATCCGCTTGGGCGGCTGCGACCTGCGCTGCGCCTGGTGCGACTCGCCGCACACCTGGCGACCCGCCCAGCGTGCGCGGATCGAGACGGCGCGCGGCAGCGGCGAGTTCGACGCCTGCGACAACCCGGTGCCGATCGAGGAGATCGTCGCGGCGGCGGAGCGGCTCGGCGCGGCGCGCCATCGCCAAGTGAGCGTCACCGGCGGCGAGCCGCTGCTCCAGCCCGAGGCGGTGCTGGCGGTCGCGACGGCGCTGCGCGGGCGCGGCGCGCAGATCCTGCTCGAGACCCACGGCCTGCATGCCGAGGCGCTCGCCGGCGTGATCGCCGCGGTCGACGTCGTCTCCATGGACTGGAAGCTCGCGAGCGACGTGCGCCGCGAGGGCGTTCCCTCGCACGCGCCGCGCGAGTCCTTCGACGACGCCCACGAGCGCTTCTTGTCCGTGGCAAAGGCCGCGCCGCACGTGGTGGTGAAGCTCGTGATCACCGCGGCGAGCGGCGACGCCGAGATCGACGAGGCGCTGGTGCGCGTCGCGCGCACGCACCCGGGCGCCTGCTTGGTGCTCCAGCCGGTCACTCCGGCCGGCACGGTCGGCGAGCGCGTGGGCAGCGCGCGCATGCTGGCGCTCGCGCGGCGCGCGGAAGGGCGACTCGCCGACGTGCGCGTGATGCCGCAGCTCCACCCGGTGATGGGCGTGCGCTGAAGAGAGCCGCGCGCGGCGCTGGGGCCGCGAATCACAGGCTTCGGCGCGCGCCTCCGCTGCGCGGCGAGCTACGCGCTCGCGCGGCGCGGGCGGGCGCGCAGGCTCGCGCGCAGCCGGCCGAACGCGTCAGCGCCGGTCGCCGGTGTTGCACCGCCGAAGCGCTCGGCGAGATAGGCCTCGGTGAGCGCGCGGAAGGCCTCAGCGCCGTCCGGCGGGATGCGCGCCTCGACCTCGCGGGCGAAGGCCCGCGCGCTCGTGGCCGGCGCGCGCGCGAGGCCGTGGCGCCGCAGCAGCCGCAGCGCGCGCCCGTAATCGCGCGGCAGCGCGGCGCCCGAGCGCACGAGCCGCAGCTTGCGCAGACGCCAAGCGGCGTACGCCGCGATGCAGCCGGCGCCGACCCAGAGCCAGGGCACGTCGACGACGGCGCCGTTCTCGGGGCTCGCTGCGCGCGGCGCCGGCGCCGCGTGGCCGCGCTGCTCGGCGCGCCACTGATTCCAGCGCATCCACAAGCTGCGCAGCGCGCGCGCCTGCGTCCCCCGGTCGAAGTCGACCACGTTGCGGAACCACCAGAGCTCGATCGCCGACGCCAGCTCGGTGAGCGAGTCGACGCCGCGCAGCGCGTCGGCGCTCGCGAGCCGCAGGTCGGGGGGCGTGGGATCGAAGGCGACCCAGCCGGCGCGCTCGAACAGCACCTCGACCCAGGCGTGCGCGTCGGACTGCGCCACCTCGACGAAGCCGCCCACTTCATTCTCGTGGCCGCCCGCGTAACCGTTCACGAGTCGCGCCGGGATCTCGAGGCTGCGCAGCAACACCACGTGCGCGCTGGCGAAGTACTCGCAGTGCCCCTCGCTGCGCTCCAGCAGGAACTGCTCGACGGGCGTCGTGCCCTCGCGAATCGCCGGCGGCGCATCCGTGTAGCGGCCGTTCTCCTTCAGCCAGCGCTCGGTGAGCGCGACGCGCTCCGCGTCGCTGCGCGCTGGCGCCGCGATCTCGCGCGCGAGCGCGGCGACGCGCGGGTCGAGCGGCGGAAGCTGGAGGTAGCGCTCGGTCTCGGGGTCGCGCGCGGCCGCGCGGTCGGCGCGCAGATCCGGCCGGCGCGGGCGCGTCACGACCTGATAGATCACGCGCTTGTTGGTGGACGCGTAGGCGATCAGCGAGCCGTTGCCGTCGCGGAAAATGCGCCCGATCGCGCCGCGCAGGAGGGTCGGCGCACCCGCGCTGAACACGACGCTCGGATCGACGCCTTCGCGCACGATGCGCTGCACGATGCGCTCGCCGCGCCGCGGGCCGCCGAGGTCGACGCCGATCTCCGGGTCGCCGTAGACGGCAGACGGCGTCGCGGGCGTCACACTCCAGCCGCGGCCGTCGAAGGCGTCGAAGGCGAGGCCGCGCCAGTAGCGGCTCTCCGGGCCGAGCAGCTCGCCCTCCAGCGTCTCGACGCGCAGCGCGACCTCGGCGTTCTGCCGGATGCGGCCGATGTCGCCCAGCTCGACGCGATCCGAGAAGCCCGCGCTGGCGCCGCCGCCCGCGAAGGCGCGGTCGAAGATCGCGCCCGAGCGGATGCGCGGCAGGATCGGGAAGAGCAGGGCGCTGAACGCGACGGATGCGAGGCTCGCGATCAGCGTGGTGCGCCAGAGCCCGGTGGTGAGCGCGCGCTGGGCCGCAGCCAGCTCGCCCGCTTCGAGCGCCTCCGCGCGCAACGTGTGGACGACCAGCGTCCACACGCAGCACAGCGTGAAGACCACGAGCAGGACCGGATACCACGCGCTGTCGGTGAGGTTCGCGCCGATCGTCACCTGAAAGACGGCCAGCGCGACCAGCAGGAACTCCGAGCGCCGCGGGCGCGCGTCGAGCAGCTGCAGCGCCTGCGCGAGCACCGCGAAGTGCGCGAGCGCCACGATCAGGAGCGCGCCGCGTACCCACAGCGCGGCGGCGAGCGCGACGCAGACGAGCAGCGCGCCGTTCAGCACCCAGGGGCTTCGGCGCCAGGCGGCGTGGGCCTCGCCGCGGAAGGCGACGTAGCCGAGTGCGAGCGCCGCGGCGGCGAGCGCGGCTGCCGCGATCTGCCCGCTGAGCGCGAGCGTCGCCGTGCCGAGCGCCACCATCAGCACCGCCGCGCGCGGCCGCGGCAGCGCGATCGGCTCGCGGAATTCGAGGCGGCTCACGCGGCCTCCTCGGCGCGCTCGGGCGTCGCCGTCGCGAGGAAAGCGAGCAGCACGGCGCGGTGGCGCGCGCCCTCGCCCGGCGGGAACGACGCGACGTCGGTGCGCAGCGACACGCGGGCGCCCGCAGCGAGGTACGCCGCGATCTCGGAGGCGGCGCGGCGCACGTCGCGCTCGAAGGCGTCGCCCGGCGCGACTCCGCGCGTCGCGAGGCGCACGGCTACCTCGCGGCGGCGGTCCTGCTCGGGCTCGCGGATCAGGAGCGCGTCGCGGCGCAGCGACGCGCGCCAATGGATGCGCCGGAAGGCGTCGCCGGGCGCGTAGGGGCGCAGGCTCGCGGCCTCCGCCGCGGCGCCGCCGCTCCCGCCCGCCTGCTCGACGTGCCGCGGCTCGCTGGCCCGGCCCCCCCGCGTCGGCACCGAATCGAGAGCCGGATAGACGACGGCGGACTGGGGGAGGTCGATCCACATCGCCTTGGAGAAGAGGCCGAACGGGAAGCGCGTGGCCACGCGCACGCCCGAGAACTCCAGCGCGCCGCGCCGAGGGGGTGCGAAGGCGTAGCTGCGCGTCTCGCGCTCGCCCGGCCCGATGCGCAGGGCGAACGCCCGCCCGGTCGCCGCGTGCTCGTGCGCGTCCAGACGCACGAAGTCCTCCGCCACGATCGCGAAGGAGGGGATGCGCGGCTGCTGGTTCACGATCTCGAGCGCGATCTGCGCCGCTCGCTCCGCCACGAGCTCGACCGGCAGGATGCGGCGCACGCGAATCCCGCGCAGCGCCGACTCGGAGAGCACGCCCGAAAGCACGAGGAAGGACAACAAGAGCGCATGGATCATGTAGAGCAGGTTGTTGCCGGTGTTGAGCGCGGCGAGTCCGACGCCGAGCGTGAAGGCGAAGAAGATCCAGCCCGCGCGCGTGGGGCGCAGCGTGCGCGGCGCCTGCATCCAGCGCGGTCGCTGCCTGCGCCGCAGCGTGCGCCGAGCCTGCGCGGGCGCCGGGCCGGTCACAGGGGAACCGGCGCGCGCTCCACGATCTCGCGCAGGATCCAGCGCGCCTCGGCGGCCGCTCCCGGTGCCCCGCCGCGCACCGCGAGCGAGATGCGGTGGGCGAGCACGTCGACCGCCAGCGCCTGCACGTCCTCGGGGATCGTGTAGTCGCGCTCGTCCAGCAGCGCGTGCACCTGGGCGGCGCGGCGCAGCGAGATCGCCGCGCGCGTCGAGGCGCCGAGGGCGATCGCCTCGTGCTCGCGCGTCTCGTTCACCAGCGCGAGCAGGTAGGCCAGCAGCGCGTCGGAGAGCTTCACGCGCTGCGACGCGGCGCGCAGCGCAAGCACCTGCTCGGGCGTGACCACGGCGGCGAGGCGCGGCAGCTCGCTCACGGCTGGATCGTCGCGCAGCACCGCCGCTTCGTCGGCGGCGCTCGGGTAGCCGATCTCGAGACGCAGCATGAAGCGATCGAGCTGCGACTCCGGCAGCGGGTTCGTGCCCGTGTGCTCGAGCGGATTCTGGGTGGCCACCACGAAGAAAGGCGAGGGCAGCGGATGCGTCACCCCGTCCACCGAGACGGCGGCCTCGCTCATCGCCTCGAGCAGCGCGGACTGGGTCTTCGGGCTCGCGCGGTTGATCTCGTCGGCGAGCACGACGTGGGCGAACAGCGGTCCGGGCTGGAAGACGAGGCCGCCGGTCGGGCGCCCGTTCGCGAACTCCGGGATCGAGCTGCCCACGACGTCGCTCGGCAGCAGGTCGCTCGTGAACTGGATGCGGCGGAAGCTGCCGGCGAGGCTCTTCGCGAGCGCGGCCGCGAGCGTCGTCTTGCCGACGCCGGGCACGTCCTCCAGCAAGAGGTGCCCGCCCGCGATCAGCGAGATCGTCGCGCGCGCCACCACGTCGGGCTTGCCGCGCAGCGCGCGCTCCACGTTCGCGCGCAGGGCCGCGCCGAGCCGCGCGGCCTGCTTCGGATCCAGCGCTTCCAACCACACCTCCGGCGACGGCAATCCGGACTAGTGTCGGCAGATGACGAGAGCGACTAGAGCAGCCGCATTGCCGGAATCGTGCGACGCTGCGCGGGCGAGCGGCAGGCGATGAGCAGGCCCGCAGCAAGCAGGCGGGTGCGCATCGCGAGCGACGACGCGGAGCTGCTGGAGCGGGCGGCGGCGGAGGCGTACGAGGCGGGCGCCAGCGGCGCGCTCGAGACGCTGGGCGCGCTGGAGCTGTTCGTCGCAGAGCCGAAGCTCGCCGGCGTGCTCGCAGCGCTCGGGCCGTTCTCGCGCGAGGGCCTCGCGATCGCAGCGCCGGAACGCGTGCGCGAGACGGACTGGGCGGAGGAGTGGAAGCGCGGCCTCGGGCCCGTCGTGATCTCGCCGCGCCTGCTCGTGCGGCCGCCCTTCGCCGCGGCGCCGGTCGGCTTCGCGGGCGCGCAGCTCGTGATCGAGCCGGGCCAGGCGTTCGGCACCGGCGGCCACGCCACCACGCGGCTCGCGCTCGCAGGCCTCGACGCGCTCCCCGCCGCCGCGCTGCGGGGAGCAAGGGTTCTGGACGTAGGCTGCGGCAGCGGCGTGCTCGCGCTGGCGACCCTCGCGCTCGGCGCCGCGCACGCGACGGGCTGCGACCTCGATCCGCTCGCGACCGAGGCGGCCGCGAAGGCTGCGAGCGAGAACGGCCTCTCTGCCCGGACGGGCTGGGTCACCGGCTCGACGTCGGCGCTCGCCGGCCCCTTCGACGGCATCGTCGCGAACCTGATCCGCAGCGAGCTGACGCCGTTGCTCGGCGACTTCGCGCGCCTCGCAAAGCCCGGCGCGTGGCTCGTGCTCGCGGGCCTGCTGGTGAGCGAGCGCGAGGCGATGCGGGTTTCGCTCGCGCGCGCGGGATTCCAGGTGACGCTGGAGCGCGACGAGAGGGACGCGACCGGCGATGCGTGGCTCGGGCTGACGGCGCTGCGCAGCGCTTAGGGCGAGCGGCGCCGGCGGCGGGCAGGGGGGCCCGCGCCCGCCGTCGCTGGTTGCGGAGTCGGCGGCCTAGCGAGCGAGGCCCGCGCGCGCGTCGGCAAGCAGGTCGCGCAGCGCGTCTTCGAGCGCGCGCTCCGGGCGCCAGCCGGTCGCGCGGCGCAGCGCGTGGGCGACGCCGATCGTGGCGTCGGGCGGGCGCAGCGGATCGCTCGTCGCGACGAGTTCGGGTTTCACGCCAGCGAGCGCACACAAGCGCTCCGCAAGCGCGGCGATCGTGAGAGGCTCGCCACTTGCGACGTTGTACGCGCCCGGCGCGACGCCGGGCGCGAGCAGCGCGAGATAGGCGGTGATCACGTCGTCCACGTGCAGGAAGTCTCGCTGCGAGCTCGGGTTCGCGAGCTCGAGACGCGCCGCGCGGCGGCCTTCGGCGATCTCCACCACGTCGCGGGCGAGGCGCGCCTCGACGAAGTCCGAGGGCCGTCCCGGCCCCGTGTGATTGAAGGGGCGCGCGCGCACCACGGCGAGGCCGCGCTGTGCAAACGCATCCCCGAGCAGGTCGGCGGCGGCCTTCGTGCGCGCGTAGGCGGTGGCAGGACGCAGCGGCGCGTCCTCGTCGAAACCCGCGCTGCCGGGCGCCGCAGACCCGTAGATCGCCGCGCTTGTCACCAGCAGCACGCGCGCGCGCGGTGCCTCGCGCAGGGCGGCGTCGAGCACGGCGCGCGTGCCCAGCGTGTTCACGTGGAACGCGCGCTCGGGCTCGCGCTCGCACTCCGGCACCGACGAGATCGCGGCGAGATGCACGATCGCGTCCGGTCGCGCCCCGGCAACGTCTGCGCGCACGCGGGCGGCGTCCGCGACGTCGAGCTCGCGGTCGCGGGCGAGCACGTCGTCGCCGCGCGCGCCGAGCCGCGCGCACAGGCGACGCCCGACGAAGCCCGCCGCCCCCGTCACCAGCACCCGCATGCGTTGCTCCGCGCGCCGAAGCCGCCGCGCCGCCCGCGCTCAGGCGCGCGGCAGCTCCTTGCTCACGCTGCCCGTCCAGCGGGGCGCGCGCTTCTCGAGGAAGTGCGCGATGCCCTCTCGCGTGTCTGGATGCGCGCCGAGCTGCGCGAATGGCGGGCCTTCGCGCTTCATCATGGCCGGCGCGTCGAGGGCCATGCCCTCCCACAGCAGCTGCTTGCTGATCGCCACCGCGAGGGGCGCGGCGAGCGCGAACTCGCGCGCCTTCTCGAGCGCGGCGGGCAGCACCTCGGCCGCCGGCAGCGCGCGCGAGGCGAGTCCGAGCTCGGCGGCCTCGCGCCCGCTGAACTGTCTCCCGCTGAGCAGCAGGTCGGCGGCGCGCGAGAAGCCGATCACGCGCGGCAGCAGCGTGTGCGAGGCCAGCTCGGGCAGCACGCCGCGGCGCACGAACGCGAACTGAAGCTTTGCGTCCTCCGCAACGAAGCGGATGTCGCAGGTGAGCGGCAGGGTGACGCCCACGCCGATCGCGTGGCCGTTGATCGCCGCGATCACCGGCTTGCGTACCTGGAACGGCCAGATCGCCTCGGCCGTGCTGCGTCCCACCCTGCCGCCGCGCCGCGGCTTGAAGGTGTCGCCGCCGCCGCGGAGGTCGGCCCCGGCGCAGAAGGCGCGGCCCGCCCCGGTCAGCACGACCGCGCGCACGGCGTCGTCGCCATCGCACGTGCGCAGCGCCTCGTCGAGGCCGGCAGCCATGGCGGGATTCCAGGCGTTCATCGCCTCGGGGCGATTCAGGGTGACGGTGGCGACTCCACCGTCGACGCTCAGCAGCACGGGATCGCTCACGATGGAGTCTCCTCGGCGGGGGCCGCGGCGCTGGCGGGCGGCGCGGGCGACGGCCGTGCGGCCGGCGCGAGTGATTTCGTGAAGAACGCGGTCAGCTTCTCGAACCACAGCACGCGGTTCGACTCCTTGGCGAGCTGGTAGAGCTCGTCCTCGAAGCGCACGTACTCCACCGCCTTGCCCGCCTCGCGCGCCGCTTCGGCGAAGCGCTCGGAGTGCTCGGCCCGCACGCGCTCGTCGCGCTCGGAATGCAGCAGCAGCACGGGCCGGTCGAGGGACGCGACGTGGGCGATCGGCGACAGCTCGACGAGCCGCTTCTTCTTGAGCTTGCGCGCGCCCGTCACGCTGAAGGACCAGTCCGGCTCGACGCGTCCCTTCTCGTCGTCCTCCAGCAGCTCGGGCAGATCGGTCGGGCCGCCGAAGCTCGCCGCCGCGCGAAAAGGGGTGTTCGCCCGGAGGACGCCCATCAGCGCCGCATAGCCGCCGTAGCCGCGGCCGTAGATCCCGATGCGCTGGGGGTCCGCGATGCCTTCGCTCACCAGCCAGGCCGCGGCGTCCTCGAGGTCGTTCTGCATCGCCGCCCCCCACTCGCCGTTGCCCGCCGAGCGCAGCGCGACGCCGTAGCCCGACGAGCCGCGGAAGTTGGGCTCGAACACGACGAAGCCGCAGCGGGCGAGCCACTGCACCAGCGGATCGAAGCGCCGCTGCGCGCGCTCGGCGGGGCCGTCGTGCACGAGCACGATGGCCGGCGCTTTCGGCGGGTCGCCGGGCGGACGCGTGAGGTAGGCGGGCAGCTCGAGGCCGTCGCGCGCGAAGTAGCTGACCGGCGTCATCGGCCGCAGCGGGACGCCCTCGAGGCGCGGGTACTCCACCAGCTCGAGCCGCAGCTCCTTCTTCGCGCGGTCGTAGAAGTAATAAGTGGGCGGCCGCACGTCGCTCGAAGCGCGCACCAGCGCGAAAGCCTTGTCCGTGCTCTCGGAGACGATCTCCAACACCGCGTTCGGTACCGCGCGCGCCATCAGCTCGCGCTCGCGCGCGAGAGTCTCGTCGAGCGCGTGGAACTGCACGTCGTCGTCCACGTAGCCGACGCCGATCAGCTTGCGCTGGCGCTCGTCGAACACGAGCGGGCCGGTGACGTCGAACTCGGGGTGCGCGAAGACGCCCTCGACCTGCGAGTTCGCGAGGCGCAGCGCCACCAAGGCCTGGCGCCCCTGCACGGGCGCCCAGGCGTAGATCAGCCCGGGCTCGTAGCCATACGCGGCGAACTGCACGCTCGCCTCGAGCGTGGTCACGTAGGTGGGAATCTCCGTGAGCTTCCGATCCTCGCGGCGATAGAGGATCTTCGTGCCGTCGGGGCGGTCGCCCTCGCCGAGCAGCACGTTGCCGTCGTGGTCGGCGAACCAGCGCTGCACGCGCTTGTTGCTGGGCACCACGGTGCGCAGTCCCCCGCTGCGCACGGACATCGACTTCACCGCCGGCTGCGGCACGCGCTGCGAGGCGAAGCGCTCGATCTCGTCGTAACCGATCAGCACGCGGCCGGGGTCGGCGGGCAGCCACTGCACGACGTCGTCCTGGATGGGAACCGGATCCTCCCAGTCGCGCCCGAGGTGGCGGCTGCGGCCGCTCTCCGGATTCACGGACTGCAGATAGACGAGGCGGCCCGCAGGCAGCTCCTTGGCCGGGGGCTGCGGCGGCACCTGGAATCCCACGATTCGGCCGCGGCGGTCGAAGATCGGGCGCGGCGGCTCGGGGTCGGCCTCGAGCGCGCGCATCACGGAGCGCGGCTGGTAGCGCTCGATCGAGACGAGCACGCGCTCGGGCTTGGTCCAGTTGGTCCAGCGCGGCACGTGCTTGATCGTGCCGAGCAGGCGCGGCGGGCTCGCGTCGTCGACGTCCGTGCTCCGGACCGCCAGCGCGCGCCCGTCGTCTGTGCGGTAGATGATCGCGATCCGCTTGCCGTCGGGAGAGAGGCTGGGAAGCGTCGCAAGCGGATGCCGCGCGAAGTCGGCGAGCTCGATCGGGGCTGGCGGAGCAGCGGCCGCGGGCGCGGCGGGCGACGCAGCACGGTCGGACGCGCGCGTCGCGCCGGGTGCGAGGATGAAGAGGGAGATCGCGCTGGCGGCGACGACGCGCTCGAGGGCTCGCATGCGCGCAGTCTAGAGGCAGGTCGCGGCTTCGGCGTTGACGCGTGCGCGCCCGCGCGTTCCAATCGGGGCGATTCGCGGGGGGCGAACATGATTCTCGGCGTGGCGGGCCTCAACGCCTCGGGCAAGGGCGAGGTCGTGAGCTACCTCACGCAGCGCTCGTTCTACGCGCACTCGCTGTCCGACGTGATCCGGGCCGCGCTGAAGGTGCGCGGCCTCCCGGAGACGCGCGAGCGCATGATCGAGACCGGGCGGGAGCTGCGCGCGCGGGAGGGGGCGGGCGCGCTCGCGCAGCGCCTCCTCCCTCAGCTGCACGCCGACCGGAACTACGTGATCGACTCGATCCGCCACCCGGCGGAGGTCGCGGCGCTGCGCGCGGCGGGCCAGCGCTTCCAGCTGATCTGGGTGGAGGCGGAGGAGGCGACGCGCTTCGCGCGCATGCGCGCGCGCGCGCGGCCCGGCGACCCGACGACGCTCGAGGAGCTGCGGCGGCTCGAGGCGCGCGAGCTCGCGAGCGACGACCCGGGCGGACAGCAGCTGCTGGCGGTGCGCGCCCTCGCGGACGAGACGCTGCGCAACGACGGCTCGCTCGCCGAGCTGCACGAGCAGCTCGGCCGGCTTCTACGCGCGAACCTCTACTTCGCTCGGCCCGACTGGGACGACTATTTCGTGAGCATCGCCCGCGTGGTCGCGACGCGGAGCAATTGCGTGAAGCGCAAGGTGGCCGCGCTGATCACCGTGGACCGGCGCATCATCTCCACCGGCTACAACGGCACGCCCCGCGGCGTCACGAACTGCAACGAAGGCGGCTGCCCGCGCTGCAACTCCTTCGGCCCGGGCGGCGCCGACCTCGGCGAGTGCGTGTGCTCGCACGCGGAGGAGAACGCGATCACGCAGAGCGCCTACCACGGCGTCTCGGTGCGCGGCGGGGTGCTCTACTCGACGTTCTGTCCCTGTCTGATGTGCACCAAGATGATCATCAACGCGGGCATCGCCGAGGTGGTGTTCGGCGCCGAGTACCCGCTGGGCGACGTCTCGCTGCGCCTGCTGCGGGAAGCCGGCGTGAAGGTGCGGAAGCTCGCCGTCGAGTCGTGAAGCGGGACGCGGCGGGGCCCGTGAGCGCGCTCCGCAGGCTGCGCCGGACCTTGCCCCGCTCGGCGCGGTTGGATAGAAAACGTCGCTTCCGCGTCGGCTCCCGAGTCCTCTAGGCGCGGCGGAGACCTGGACGCCGATGACTCGCCGACTGCTGCGTGCGCTCCTCCCGGGCCTGGCGGTGCTTCTCGGCGGCGCGCCCGCCCTCGCACAGGCCGCGCGCGTGGCGGTGCTGCCCGTGGTGATCCATTCGCTCGAGGAGTCGGCCTATCTGCGCGCCGGCATTTCGGAAATGCTGACGACGCGGCTCAGCCAGCAGGACGGCGTCAGCGCCATCCGCGTGGACGACGCAACGGCCGCCACGGCAGACCTCGCCGCCGCCCGCGCGGCGGGCCGCGCGGCCGGTGCAGACTGGGTGCTCTTCGGCTCCTTCACGCGCTTCGGCGAGGGCGCGAGCCTCGACCTGCGCTGCGTGCCGGTGGCCTCCGAAGCGCCGGTCGGCTCGCGCTCGGTGTTCGTGCACGCCGGCGCGCTCGCCGAGCTGATCCCGCGGCTCGACAGCGTCGTCCAGCGGATCGGCGCCCACGTGCGAGGCGGCGTGGCGAACGCGACCGCGGCGCCGAGCCCCGGCGCGCCCGAAGCGGACGTGCTCGCAGAGATCCAGGCCCTCGCGTCGCGGGTCGCCGCGCTCGAGGCACAGCGCGCTGCAGCGCCGGCACCCGCGCCTGCGCCGAGCGCGGCCGGGAACAGCAACTGATCTCTGGGGCGGTGTAGCTCAGTCGGTAGAGCAGCGGTTTCATAAGCCGCGTGTCCCCGGTTCGAGTCCGGGCACCGCCACCAGTTCTCGCGACGCTTTGCTCGGCTTCGCCTCGCTGCATGCCGTCTGCGTCGTTGGCGACGCTGGGCCACTTGCGGATTCTCGAGCGCGATCGGTCGGGGCGCCGCCCTCGATCGCGCGAATCCGAGTCGGCCGCGGGCACAGGGCTCCCGGCCAGCTACTGGACGATCCGGCTCACGGCCCTCTGGGCGGGCAGGCTGGTCGAGATCTTCCACCACGGCTTCGGGCTCGCGGGCGAGACGGCCGGAGACGCGCTTCGAGGGCTTCGAGGAGGGCTGGGACGTGGAGCACTCGAAGGCCCTGCGGGCGATCGCGGACGGGTAGGGACGTCTTCGTCGCCCTCGCGGACCCGACGCGCCGCGAGAGCCTCGCGCTGCTGCGCGACGCCGGAGCGCTGAAGGCCGGGGCGATCGCAGCGCGCTTCGGAGCCGTCAAGCGCCCGGCGATCTCGCGCCACCTGCGCGTGCTGCGCGAGTGCGGGCTGGTGACCGCCGACTTCGCCGGCCGCGAGAACCGCTAACGCCTCGATCCGGCACCCCTGATCGAGGCGCGCGACGGTTGGAAGGCGAGCTTCACCGCCGGGCACGCGCGCAGCCTGCGGGCGCTGCGGCACCGCGTGGAGAGGGAGCGCTAGCGCGGCGCGCCGCTCGTCAGCTTGAACTTCTGCACCTTGCCGGTCGCCGTGCGCGGGAGCTCGCGCACTTGCTCGAAGCGGCGCGGCACCTTGAACGTGGCGAGGCGCTCGCGACCCCAGGCGATCAGGGCGGCCTCGTCGAGGGAGGCGCCCGGGCGCAGCGCGACGAAGGCGTGGCCGACCTCCCCCCAGCGCTCGTCGGGGACGCCGGCCACGGCGATCTCGAGCACGTCCGGGTGCGCCTCGTAGACGGCTTCCACCTGGCGCGGGTAGACGTTCTCGCCTCCCGAGATGAACAGGTCCTTCGAGCGCCCGGTGAGCGTGACGAAGCCCTCCTCGTCGAAGGCGCCGAGATCGCCCGTCACCAGCCAGCCGCCCGGGCGAATCGTCTCGGCGGTCGCCTCGGGGCGCTCCCAGTAGCCGAGCATCGTGATGGGCCCGCGCACCACGATCTCGCCGGTCTCGCCCGGCGCGCAGTCGCGCCAGCGCTCGGGCGCGAGCGCGAGCGTCTCGCTGCGCACCAGGCGCAGCTCGGCGTGCAGCACCGGCCGGCCGACGCTGCCCGCCTTGCGCACGGCGTCCTTCGCATCGAGGCAGCACAGGATCGACGTCTCCGTCTGCCCGAAGCCCTGCTTCAGGACCATGCCCCGGCGCTCGAAGGCGTGGATCTGCTCGACCGGGATCGCCGCGCCGGCGGTGAACAGGAAACGCAGCGACGAGACGTCGGGTCGCTCGCGATCGAAGGCGTCGCCGAGGGCGCGGAACATGGTGGGCACGCCGCCCATCAGCGTGATGCGCTCGCGCGCCACGCTGCGCCAGGTGGCGCTCGCGTCGAAGGTGCCCTGCAGCACGACGGCTGCGCCGGCGTAGAGCGCAGGGATCGACAGGATCTTCAGGCCGAACGAATGGAAGAGCGGCACCGCCACCAGCACGCGGTCGCTGGGCACGAGCTCGAAGAAGAGCTGGGCGTTGAGGCTGTTGAAGAGCGTCTTGCGGTGGGGGAGCAGAGCGCCCTTCGGCGCACCGGTCGTGCCCGACGTGTACATGAGGATCATCGGGTCGTCGGGCGTCACGTCGGCGATCTCGCGCACCGGCAGGGCGGCGGCGAGCGCCGTCTCGTAGGCGTCGGGCTCGCCGCCTACCGCGAGCGCCAGCGCGCCGGCGTGCCGGCTCTGGCGCAGTGCCGCCTCGCAGCCAGCCACGAGGCCCGCCTCGAAGGCGAACACGCGCGGCCGACAGTCGCCCAGCAGCTCGGCGATCTCGGGCGGCGCGAGGCGCGTGTTCAGCGGCGCGGCGATCGCCCCGAGGCGGGCGCTCGCGAACACCAGCTCGAGCGTCGCGCTGCGGTTGCCGAGCACGAGCGCCACGCGATCGCCGCACCCGACCCCCGCCGCCGCCAGCACGCCGGCGGCGCGCTGGATGCGCTCCTCGAACGCCGCGTAGTCGAGACGCCGCCAGGGGTCCACGACCGCCAGCCGACCCGGCGCAGACTTCGCGCGCTCGGCGATCCAGCGGGCAACGTTGTGCACGGCTGATCGCAGGGTCGGCCTCACCTCGTTCGGGGGAAGCGCGCGTTCTCGTGAATCTGCCGGGACAAGTCAAGCGACGCGGGCGCGGGGCTCGCGGGCGCTACGGCGGCCCCGCGGACGAGCGCTCGCGCGCGACTATCGTGCGGGCACCGCAACCCGAGGTCGCCATGAACCTGCTCGGAGAGCCCGCCTTCGTCGGCCGCCACTGCGGCGGGAACGAGTACGAGATCACGCCCGAGGTGGTGTCGTTCTATGCCGACGCCCTGGACGACCACCACCCGCTGTACGCGAAGTTCGCGCCGCCGCTGCTGCACCACAGCGAGTGTTACAAGCACCTCGGCCAGTGGTACTTGAAGAACCTGTTCGGGAACCTGCACGGCCGCCAGGACTGGGAGCTGTTCGCGCCGATTCCGATCGGCGCGCGCGTGCGAACCCGCAGCACGATCGTGGAGCGCTACCAGAAGCGCGGTCGCGACTACGTCGTCAACGAGACCGACCTGCTAGACGCGCGCACGCTCCAGCTCTATGTGCGCGGCCGAACCCACCAGTCGTTCCTCCCGCCGAAGCAGGAGAAGCCCGCCGTGGGCGCCTTCGTGGTCGACGAGAGGACGGCGCAGGCGAAGGAGCCGCGCGCCGCGTTCCCCACCGCGACCGGCGCCGAGCTCACGTCGACCACGAAGCGCATCGACCAGCGCCGCTGCTGGATGTTCTCGGGACCCGGCGCCAACTATCACACCGATCGCGAGCAGGCGAGGAAGCTCGGGTTCCCCAACATCGTCGTGCAGGGCATGATGACCACCTGCTTCGCCGCGCAGGTGATGCTCGACCGCTTCGGCGAGGGCTTTCTCAGCGGCGGGAAGATGTCGCTGAAGCTCACCAACGTGGTGTGGGTCGACGAGACGCTGACCGCCTTCGGGCGCGAGCGGGACCGCACGCCCGAAGGCGCGCGCGCGCGCGTGCACTGCGAGGTGTGGGTGGACAAGGCGGACGGCGTGCGCGTGCTGCTCGGCGACGCCAGCGCCGTCGAGTAGCGCGGTGCCGCCGCGCCCCATCAAGAGCGAGCCGGACGCGCTGCTCGCCGCGCTCGCGGCGTCGTGCACTGCGCTCGGACTGCGCGGCAAGCGCGTGTTGGTCGCCGTCTCCGGCGGCGTCGACTCGAGCGTCCTGCTCCACGCCCTCGCGCAGCTCGCGGGCGAGCACGCGCTCGAGCTCGCGGCGGGGCACGTGAACCACGGCCTGCGCGGCGAGGCGTCGGAGGCGGACGCGGCGGCGGCGGCGGCGCTGGCGAATCAGCTCGGCGTCGCGTTCGCGGTGCAGCGCGTGGCGCCGCGCGCGCTGCGAGCCGCCGCCGGCGCGAGCCGAGCGCGACCAACCCTGCAGGAGGCCGCGCGGAGACTGCGCCACGTCGCGCTGTGCGAGCTGGCGGACGCGCAGGGCTGCAGCCTCGTGGCCACCGCGCACACGCTCGACGACCAGGCGGAGACCGTGCTGATGCGCCTGTTTCGCGGCGCGAGCCCGGCCGGGCTCGGCGGGATCGGCGAGCGCTCCCCCGATGGCCGCGTCGTCCGTCCGCTGCTCGACGTGTCGCGTGCGGCGATCGAACGCTACGCGCGCGAGCGGGGTCTCCCGTGGCGGGAAGACGCGTCGAACCGTGATCCGCGCACCGCGCGCGGGCGTCTTCGCACGAGCGGTCTCGCTGCGATCGCCGAGGCCATGAATCCCGCTTGGCTCAGGGCCGTCGGCCAACTGGCCGAAGCGCAGCGGAAGGAGTCGGCGTGGATCGACGAGCAGGTGGAACGGGAGGCGCAGCGCTGGCTGCAGCTCGAAGACGGCGCCGCCACGCTCTCGCGCGCCGGCTTCGCGGCGCTGCCCGAGCCGATCGCGCGGCGGCTGCTGCGGCACGCGCTGCGCTCGCTGGGCGGCGCGCGCGAGGTCTCCCGCGCGCAGCTCGAGCGCTCGGCGCGCTTCGTGCGCGCTGCGCGGCCGGGCTCCCGCCTCGATCTTCCGCGCGGCCTCGCCTGGCGGGCCGGGCGCGAGGTGTGCCGCCTCGAACGCGCCCGCAGCGAGCCGACCTCGCGCTGCTAGGCTGCGGAATCTCCTCGGGTCTTCCTCTCGCGCCGCACGGACATCTCGCGCTCGCCCGGGCATCTCGGCGCGCGATTCCGAGCTAGGGAGCGACGGTGAACCAGCAGATCTTCAAGAACATGGCGCTCTGGGTGGTGCTGCTGCTGACGCTCATCCTGCTGCTCGCCATGGTGAACCGCAGCGAAGAGGTGCCCGAGGCGAAGACCTACAGCCAGCTCACCGAGATGCTGCGCCACGGCCAGGTCACCTCGATCGTGATCGAAGACGGCGAGGTGAGCGGCATCTCGGAAGGCAAGAAGTTCAAGTCCTACATCGACCCGAGCTTCTACGAGAGCTTCCAGGACGAGGTGAAGGGCGCCCGCGAGCGCGACCCGAACCTGAGCGTCGAGATGAAGCCGAAGCCCGAGACCTCGATGTGGCAGCAGCTGTTGTTCTCGATGGGCCTGCCGCTGCTGCTGATCATCGGTTTCTGGGTGTTCATGGCGCGGCAGATGCAGGCCGGCGGCGGCAAGGCGATGAGCTTCGGCAAGTCGCGCGCGCGCCTGCTCACCGAGAACCAGACGAAGGTGACGTTCGACGACGTGGCGGGCGTCGAGGAGTCGAAGGTCGAGCTGGAAGAGATCATCGCCTTCCTGCGCGATCCGAAGAAGTTCACGCGTCTGGGCGGCCGCATTCCCAAGGGCGTGCTGCTCGTGGGCCCGCCCGGCACAGGCAAGACGCTGCTCGCGCGCGCCGTCGCCGGCGAGGCGGGCGTCCCGTTCTTCTCGATCTCGGGCTCCGACTTCGTCGAGATGTTCGTGGGCGTCGGCGCCTCGCGCGTGCGCGACCTGTTCATGCAGGGCAAGAAGCACGCGCCGTGCATCATCTTCATCGACGAGATCGACGCGGTCGGCCGGCACCGCGGCGCAGGCCTCGGCGGCGGCCACGACGAGCGCGAGCAGACGCTGAATCAGCTGCTCGTCGAGATGGACGGCTTCGAGTCGAACGAGGGCGTCATCCTGATCGCGGCCACGAACCGGCCGGACGTGCTCGACCCGGCGCTGCTGCGCCCCGGCCGCTTCGACCGCCGCGTGGTCGTGCCCCGGCCGGATCTGCGCGGCCGCCTCGCGATCCTGCGGGTCCACACGCGCAAGGTGCCGCTGGCCGACGACGTCGACCTCGACGTGCTCGCGCGCGGCACGCCCGGCTTCGTGGGCGCCGACCTCCAGAACCTCGTGAACGAGGCCGCGCTGCTCGCGGCGCGCCGCGAGGCGAACCGCGTCGCGATGGTCGACTTCGAGAAGGCCAAGGACAAGGTGCTGATGGGCGCTGAGCGCCGCAGCATGATCATGAGCGACGAGGAGAAGCGCATCACGGCCTTCCACGAGGCGGGTCACGCGCTGGTCGCGCTGCTCAGCCCCGACGCCGATCCGGTGCACAAGGTCACGATCATCCCGCGCGGCATGGCACTGGGCCTCACGCAGACGCTGCCGGAAGAGGACCGTCACAACTACACGCGCAGCGAGATGACCACGATCATCAAGTACGCGATGGGCGGCCGCGCGGCGGAGGAGATCGTCTTCTCCCACTTCTCGACGGGTGCCTCGAACGACCTGCAGCGCGCCACGCGGCTCGCGCGCGACATGATCTGCACCTACGGCATGAGCGACGCGATCGGCCCCGTCTCGTTCGACGAGGAGAACGGCGACGTCTTCCTCGGGCGCGACTACATGACGCGCAAGAACTACAGCGAGAAGACGGCCGAGCTGATCGACGACGAGGTGAAGCGCCTGCTCACCGCGCTCTACGACGAGGCGAAGGCGCTGCTCGCGGCGAACCGGCGCACGCTGGAGGCGATCGCCGATGCGCTGCTCGAGCGCGAGACCCTCGAGCAGAGCGATCTTCAGAAGCTCCTGGCCGGCGAGCAGCTGCCGCCGCTTCCGCCGCCGACCGCGACCGCCCCGACCGGCGGCGCGCGGCCGGCGAAGCCCGCGCGCAGCCGCGAGCCGGCGGGGGTGCGGGGCGATCTCCCGGATCCGGAGCCGATCGCGGGATAGAACGACGACGAGTCGGGGGTTCGCGGCGATGCACACCGGCAAGCGGCGCTTCGCCGCGCGCAGCGAGGGCAGGCCGGGCGGGGCCCGGCCGCCGAGCGGAGAACGGAGAGTGGCCCCCGCGACGCCCCCGAGCGCCCCCTCCAGCGAGCCGCGGGGGATCGGCGACCAGTTTTATCACCAGCGCGTGACGATCCTGGGCGTGCTGAACCTCACGCCCGACTCCTTCTCGGACGGTGGGCGCTTCGTGCGCGAATCCGGCGCGCCCATCGACCTCGCGGCCGTGGTCGCCGAGGGGCGCGCCCTGCGGGCTGCGGGCGCCGACGTGCTCGACCTGGGCGGAGAGTCCACGCGCCCCGGCGCCGCTCCCGTGCCGCTCGCCGAGGAAATCGCGCGCACGCGGCCCGCCGTCGAGGCGCTGGCGAAGGCGCTCGACGCGCCGATCTCGATCGACACGCGCCGCGCCGAGGTCGCGGAAGTCGCGCTCGACGCCGGCGCGCGCATCGTGAACGACGTGAGCGGCGGCACGCACGATCCCGCGCTGCTCGGCGTCGCCGCTCGGCGGGGCGCGCACTTGATCCTCGGCCACCTGCGCGGCGAGCCGGCCACCATGCAGGAGGGAATCGCCTTCGCGGACGTGCTCGCCGAGGTGGGCGACGAGCTCGCGGAGCGCGTCGCCCGGGCGGAGGCGGCCGGGGTTCCGCGCCAGCGAATCGTCGCCGACCCCGGCATCGGCTTCGGCAAGCGCACCGCCCACAACCTCGCGCTGCTCGCGAACGTGGGCGCGCTGCGCGAGCGGCTGGGCGTGCCGATCCTGGTCGGCCCTTCGCGCAAGCGCTTCCTGGGCGAGCTGACGGACGAGCCGCAGCCGCGCCTCCGAGACGCCGCCAGCCACGCCGCCTGCGCCGTCGCGATCTTTGCCGGCGCCGATGCGGTGCGCGTACACGACGTCGCCGGCGCGCGCGTCGCAGCGCGCGTGGCGCTCGCGCTGCGTGGAGCGCGGCGATGATCGAGGCGCTGCGCGACCTCATCGTCGGCCAGCTGCTCGAGCTGCGCGCCTTTCTCGAGACCGACTTCGATCCGGTGCGCGACACCCTGGACATCGCGCTGGTCGCGCTCGCCATCTACTGGGTGCTTCTGCTGATCCGCGGCACGCGCGCCGTGCAGGTGCTCATCGGCCTCGGCTTCCTGATGCTCGCGCGCGTCGCCGCCGAGTTCGCCGAGCTCTCCACCGTCACGTTCGTGCTCGACAACTTCCTGGGTCCGGCGGTGCTGATCGTCGTGATCCTCTTCCAGAACGACATTCGCCGCGCGCTCGCGCGCGTGGGGCGCGGGTTCTCGCCGCGCTTTTCCGAGCGCGAGGAGTCGCGCGTGCTCGAAGAGGTCGTGCGCGCCTGCGCGGAGCTGGCCCGGCGCCGGGTCGGCGCGCTGATCGTGTTCGAGCGCGACACGCGCCTCGAGGACTTGACCGAAGGCGGCAGTGCGCTCGACGCCGCGGTGTCGAAGGACCTGCTCGTCTCGCTGTTCCTGCCGACCTCGCCCCTGCACGACGGCGCGGTCGTGATCGCCCACGGCCGCATCCTGAACGCGAGCTGCATCCTCCCACTCACGCTGCGCAGCGAGCTGCCGGAGGGCGTCGGCACGCGGCACCGCGCGGCGCTGGGCATCACCGAGGAGAGCGACGCGATCGCGGTGGTCGTCTCCGAGGAGACCTCCGGGATCTCGATCGCGCAGGGCGGCGAGCTGACGATGCAGCTCGATCCGGCCCGGCTGCGTGTCGCCTTGCGCGGCTCGTTCTCGCGTGAGCCCGAGGACCGCGACCAGGAGGGGGAGCCCGAGCCAGAGCCCGAACGCAGCCCCGAGCGATCTCCCGAACGCGGCGAAGGGCGCGGAGTCACGCGGCCGTGACGCGGCTGATCGACCTGCGCCTCGCGTTCGTCGCGCTGCTCGCCGCCGTGCTGCTGTGGGGCTTCTCGCAGAGCACGGCGACCCAGGAGCGCGGCTTCGACATCCCCGTGGTGCCGACCCACGTGCCCGACGACTTGATCCTCACCGCGCGCTCGTCGGACGCCGTCGACATCCGCGTGCGCGGCAGCCGTGGCGCGCTGCGGCGGGTGCCCGTGGACCTCGAGTACCAGGTAGACCTCACGGACACGAAGCCGGGCACGATCAGCCGGGAGGTGGACCTGACGGCCCTCGACGTCGGACGCGGCGCGCAGATCGTGAGCCGCTCGCCGACCCAGCTCGAGCTCACCCTCGAGCGCAAGATCTCGCGCCGGGTGAGCGTGAAGCCGCAGGTCGTCGGGCAGCCGGCGGAAGGCTTCGTGGTGGCCGAGGCGCAGGCCGTCCCGCGCCGCGTGCTGGTGACCGGCGCGGAGTCGGAGCTGCTCCGATTGGGGGAGCTGCTGACCGAAACGGTGGACGTGTCGGGAGCGAGCGAGCCCATCGAGCGCAGCGTGAGCGTCGTCGCGCTCGGGCCTCACGCGTGGCTCGATCCCGGACAGGAGATTCGCGTGCGCATCGACGTCCAGCCGGCGCCGCCGCCGGAGCCCGAGCAGCCAGCGAGGCGGAGAGGGCGATGAACCGACTGTTCGGGACCGACGGCGTGCGCGGCACGGCGAACCTGCATCCGATGACCGCGGAGATCGCGCTCCAGCTCGGTCAGGCCGTCGCCCACGTCTTCCGCAGCGGGCGCGGGCGACATCGCATCGTGATCGGCAAGGACACGCGCCTCTCCGGGTACATGTTCGAGGACGCGCTCGCCGCCGGCATCTGCTCGATGGGCGTCAACGTGATCCAGGTCGGACCGATGCCGACGCCGGCGATGGCGTTCCTCACCGCCGACATGCGCTGCGACGCAGGCGTGATGATCTCGGCCAGCCACAATCCCTATCAGGACAACGGCATCAAGTTCTTCGCCCACGACGGCTTCAAGCTGCCGGACGAGGTGGAGGACCAGATCGAGCGGCTGATCGCGAGCGGCGACCTTGCGCGGCTGCGCTCCGCCCCCGATCGCATAGGCCAGGCGCGCCGCATCGAGGACGCGCAGGGCCGCTACGTGGTGATGCTGAAGAAGACCTTCCCGCTCGAGCTCACGCTCGATGGACTGCGCGTCGTCCTCGATTGCGCGAATGGCGCGGCCTACAAGGTGGGGCCGACCGTGCTCGAGGAGCTGGGCGCGGAGGTGTTCGCGATCGGGGTCGAGCCGAACGGCCGCAACATCAACGACGGCGTGGGGTCGCAGCACCCGGAGCGGCTGATCGAGCGCATGCGCGAGCTGCGCGCCGACGTGGGCATCGCCGTGGACGGCGACGCGGACCGCGTGGTGATGGTCTCGGAGAAGGGCGAGCTGCTCGACGGCGACGCGCTGCTCGCGATCTGCGCGCGCGACCTCGCCTCGCGCGACCAACTCGCCGGCCGGGCGGTGGTGGCGACCGTGATGAGCAACCTCGGGCTCGAGCGCGCGCTCGCCGAGATGGGCGTCGAGCTGGTGCGCACCCAGGTGGGCGACCGCTACGTGGTCGAGGAGATGCGCCGCCACGGCTACAACCTCGGCGGCGAGCAGTCGGGTCACGTGATCTTCCTGGACCACAGCCGCACCGGCGACGGGCTGCTGACCGCGCTCCAGGTGCTCGCCGTGATGCGGCGCAAGCAGCGCCGGCTGTCGGAGCTCGCGGGCGGCATCGAGCGATTCCCGCAGGTGCTCGTGAACGTCGCCGTCGCCGACAAGCGTCCGCTCGAGTCGCTGCTCGGCTTCCAGCGCCAGCTCGCGCGCGTCGAGGCGGCGCTCGCGGACCGCGGGCGCGTGCTGATCCGCTACTCGGGCACCGAGGCCAAGGCCCGCGTGATGGTCGAGGGAGACGACGAGGCGCGGGTCAGCCAACTCGCCCACGAGTTGGCGGAGGAGCTGAAGCGCGCGCTCGCGGGAGCGAGCGAGTGAGGCGAGCGCTGTGCGTCGCCCTCGACGCGCTGATCCCGATCGGCCTCGCAGTGCGGCTCGGCGCGCGTCTCGCGAGCGCGGCCATGCTCGCGGAGCGCGCCGGCGCGGCGCGCCTCGCGGCGAAGCTCCGCCTCGGAGCCGGCGTCGGCGGCGGGCTCGACCTCGCGACGCGCGGCCCGCTGCTCCACGCCGCGCCCTCGCCCGAATGGGTGAGCGCCGGCCGCGAGGTCGCGGAGCGCGCGCTGCTCGTGGGCATCGAGCGCACCGTGCGCGATTGGCGCGAGCGGCTCTGAGCTGCGCCGGTCCCCTTGGCCGGCACCTGGAGCAGCGCTTCGCCCTGGGCCCCACGCTCCGCTACGCGTCTCCCATGCTCACCGACCGCTGGCCGCTCGCGACCGCCGCCGAAATGCGCGCGCTCGACCGCCACACGATCGAGGCGCTGGGCGTTCCCGGCGAGCTGCTGATGGAGAGCGCTGGCCAGGCGCTCGCGACGCACGCCCTGGCACTGCGCGGGAGGCGCGGCGAGGTGTGGTGCGTGTGTGGCGCCGGCAACAACGGCGGCGACGGCTTCGTCGTGGCGCGCCTGCTCGCGCTGCGCGGCGTGCGCGCGCGCATTTGGCTGGTGGGTGATCGCGCCCGCTTCACGCCCGAGGCGGCTGCGAACTTCGCGCGCGCCGAGCGCGCCGGCGTTCCGCTCGCGAAGGGGAAGCCGCCTCCCGGCAGCGTGATCGTCGATGCGATCTTCGGAATCGGCCTCGCGCGGAAGGTAGAGGGGAGCGCTGCGCGTGCGATCCGGCGCATCAACGGCTGGCGCCCCGCGTGCAAGCTGCTCGCGGTCGACGTGCCTTCGGGCGTCGACGCGGACACGGGTCAGGTGCTGGGTGTCGCCGCGCAGGCGGACGTGACCCTCGCGATCGGTCTCCCCAAGCTCGGCCTCACGCAAGAGCCAGCTCGCTCCCACGCCGGCGAGATCGTGGTGGCCCGCATCGGGATTGCCGACGGGGCACCCGGTGTCGCGCTCGAGGCGGAATGCTGGACGCGCGCGGCCGCGGCGCGCGCGTTGCCCGCGCGCCCGCGCGGAGGGCACAAGGGTACTTTCGGCCACGTGCTCGTCGCCGGCGGCTCGCGCGGGAAGGCCGGCGCCGCTGCGCTGGCCGCCCGAGGCGCCGCCCGCGGCGGCGCGGGCCTCGTCAGCGTGGCTTGCCCGCGCAGCCAGAGCGCGATCCTGCAGCGCACGAGCGCGGAGACGATGACCGCGCCCGTGGCCGAGTCGGCGCGCGGTGGCTTCGCGAAGGGAGCCGAGGACGAGCTGCTGGCGCTCGCGCGCGAGCGCGCCGCACTCGTGCTCGGCCCTGGCTGTGGGCGCGACGCCGAGGCGCGCGCCGTGCTGCGCGCGGTCGCGTGCGGGGCCTCGGTGCCGCTGGTGCTCGATGCCGACGGCTTGGTTGCGTTCGAGGGCCGCCTCCGCGAGCTGCGCGCCCGCAGCGCGCCGACCGTGCTCACGCCGCACCCGGGCGAAGCCGGCCTCCTGCTCGGCCTCACGCCGAAGCAGGTGAGCGCGGCGCGCCCGTCCCATGCGCGCTTCCTCGCGCGCGAGACCGGCGCGATCGTGGTGCTGAAGGGCGCAGGGACCGTCGTCGCGGACCCGAGCGGGCGCATCGCGGTGAATCCCACGGGCGGGCCCGTGCTCGGCACCGGCGGCACCGGCGACGTGCTCGCAGGCCTGGTCGGCGCGCTGCTCGCCCAGCGTGTGGCGCCCTTCGACGCAGCGGCGCTCGCAGCCTTCGTTCACGGCGCCGCGGGCGACCTCGTGGCCGAGCGGCGGGGCAGCCGCGGCGCGCTCGCGGGCGAGATCGCGGACGCCATCCCTGAGGTCACGCACGCGCTGGGCGGCCCCCAGCGCGAGATCGGGGCGGGAGATGCGATTCGCTTCCCAGAGCCCGGCTGACACGCGCCGCATCGCCGCGGCGCTCGGCTCCGCGCTGGATGCGGACGGCGACGTGATCTCCCTCTCGGGTGCGCTCGGCGCGGGCAAGACGCTGTTCGTGAAGGCGCTCGCGGGCGCGCTCGGGCTCGACGAGCGCACCGTCGCGAGCCCGACCTTCGCAATCGCCGGCGAGTACCCGTGCCCGCGGGACGGAGGACCCGCGCGCCTCGTGCACGTGGATTTCTACCGCGTCTCGGGCGAGGCCGAGCTCGAGGCTGCGGGTCTGCTCGACTGGCTCGAACCGGGCACGCTGCTGATCGCGGAGTGGGGCGAGCGCTTCTGCGCTGCGTTGCCGGCCGACCGCCTGGAAATTCGCATCGCGAGCGGCGAACTTCCCGAATCCCGAATTCTGGAGGCGCAAGCGCTCGGACCGCGCTCGCAGGCTCTCCTCGAGCGGTGGAGCAAGCGATGGCCCTGATCGTCCAGAAGTTCGGCGGCACGAGCGTCGGCGACGTCGAACGCATCAAGAACGTGGCGCGGCGCGTGGTGCGGACGCGGGAGGCCGGCAACCAGGTCGCGGTCGTGGTGTCGGCGATGGCGGGCGAGACCAACGCGCTGGTGGCGCTCGCGAAGCAGGTCGGGGGCGAGCATCCGGACCCGCGCGAGTACGACGCGCTCACTTCGATCGGCGAGTCGAAGACGATCGCGCTGCTGGCCATGGCGATCCAGCAGCTCGGGCACGAGGCGCGTAGCTTCACCGGCACGCAGATGGGCATGCTGACCGACTCGAGCTTCACGCGCGCACGCATCCAGGACATCGACACGGACAAGATCCGCGCGGTGCTGGACCGGGGCGGCGTCGCGGTGCTCGCGGGCTTCCAGGGCGTCGACGAGAGCGGCAACGTGACGACGCTCGGCCGCGGCGGCTCCGACACGTCGGCGGTCGCAATCGCCGCCGCTCTCGCGGCCGACGTCTGCGAGATCTACACGGACGTCGACGGCGTCTACACGACGGATCCGAACCTCGTGCCGGCCGCGAGGAAGCTCCACCGCATCTCGTTCGAGGAGATGCTCGAGATGGCGAGTCTCGGCGCGAAGGTGCTGCAGATCCGCTCGGTGAAGTTCGCGATGCAGTTCGGCGTGCCGGTGCACGTGCGCTCGTCGTTCGACGACAGCGAGGGCACCTGGGTGGTGCGCGAGGAGGACGTGATGGAGCGGCTGGTGGTCTCGGGCGTCACCTACAACCGCAACGAGGCGAAGATTCGCGTGATCGGCGTGAAGGATTCGCCGGGCGTCGCGGCGAAGCTGTTCGGGCCGATCGCGGACGCGGGCATCGTCGTCGACATGATCGTGCAGAACGCCTCCGCCGACGGCACGACCGACATGACCTTCACCGTGCCGAAGGACGACTTCGCGCGGGCGAAGGAGATTGCGGAGAAGATCGCGCCGCAGGTCGGCGCGTCGCGCGTCGAGGCCGACAAGGCGATCGCGAAGGTCTCGGTGGTGGGCCTCGGCATGAAGGACCACGCCGGCGTGGCGGCCCAGATGTTCCGCGTGCTCGCGCAAGAGGGCATCAACATCCAGATGATCGGCACGAGCGAGATCAAGATCTCGGTCGTGGTCGAGGAGAAGTACAGCGAGCTCGCCGTGC
>CAYWRY010000033.1:0-33225 GCA_964460485.1 uncultured Spirochaetales bacterium | reverse complement strand
CGCCGCGTAGCGCGCGCGCAGCGCGGCGAGCGAGCGCGCGTGGTACTTCTGCGGCTTCTGCCGCCACTTGCCCGACGCGAGCTCGACGGAGAACTCCTCGGCGCCGCCCTCGATCGCGCGCGCGTTCGCGTCGCTCCAGGGCAGGAACAGCGCGCCTACCTGCTGCGACAGCAGCGGCTCGAGCGTGGGCGCGAGCGCCGTCCACGGCTCGAAGGGCAGCACGCCGTGGGCTCTCGGGTCGAGCATGCGCTCCACGTACTTGGCGACGCGCGGCGCGCGCTCGCGCATCCAGCCGCCCGCCGTCGGGTCGGTGAAGCACTCGTAGAGCTGCGCCCACACGCCGAAGTCCGCGAACCCCGGGCGCGCACCCAACAAGTACGGCCGCGAGGCGAGGTGCGCGTCGAGCAGTGCCAGGGTGTCGAGGTACGACTGCTCGATCTGCGGCGCCGTCTCGGCGTTCGAGCCGACGAACCACACGCGCGGGACCATGCGCTCCTTCACGGCGGCGGTCGCCTTCGCGAGCGCGTCGCCGGTCGCGCCGCCGGTCATGTCGCGAGCGATGCGCTCGGCGGCCGAGTCCTGGTCGACGGGCCGCGCCCAGCGCAGGTGGAACATCCACTTGTTGCCCCACTCGTCGCCCCACTCCTCGAGCAGCGCCGAGACGAAGGTGGCGACGGGCTCGCCCGGCTGGATCGCGGGCTCGGGGAAGCGCGCTTCCATCGCCTCGAGGATCGGCGTCGAGTCCTGGAGGCCCTTGTCCTCGGGCGTCACCACGAGCGGGATCAGCGGCAGCTTCGCGTACTTCGCGTACTCGGCCTGGCTCGCGGGGCCGCGCACGATCCAGTCGTGGGCGATTCCCTTGTACCGGAAATACGAGCGCACCTTCACCGAGTAGGGGGACATCTCGGAGCCGAAGATCCGGAATCGGCCGCTCATGCGGGGCCTCCTGCGCGCTCGGCGCGCGACGCTGGGGAAGCGCGCAGTATGCCATCATCGCCCGCCGCCCCGCGCGGCGCGAAGGAGAACCCGATGGCGGCTTCCGACGCTGCGGGCGAGAAGCCCGCGCTCCCCTCCGGCCTCGTCGCGTTCGTGAAGCGCGCGTGCCCGACCTGCGAGCTGGTTGCGCCCGTGCTCGCCGAGATCGCCGCAAAGACGAAGCTCACCGTCTACACGCAGGACGACCTGGCGTTCCCGGAAGGCCTCTCGCCGCAGGACGACACTGCGCTGGCGCGCTCCTGGCACCACGAGATCGAGACGGTGCCCACCTTGTTACGGGTCGAGGAGGGGCGCGAGACGGCGCGCGCGCTCGGCTGGCAGCGCGGCGAATGGGAGCAGCTCACGGGGCTGCGCGGCCTCGGTGCGGGACTGCCGGAGTGGCGGCCCGGCTGCGGCTCCCTCTCCGTCGACCCGGACCGCGTCGACGCGCTGCGCGTCCGCTACGCGGGCGGCAAGCTGCACGCGCGCCGCGTCGAGCTCGCCGCGCTCGAGGACGAGGTCGAGGCGTTCTACGCGAAGGGCTGGACGGACGGGCTGCCGGTCGTGGCGCCGACCGAGGCGCGCGTGCTCGCCATGCTCGAGGGTACGACGCGCGCGCCGCAGGAGGTGGTCGCCGTGGTACCGCCGGACCTCGTGCCCTGCACGGTCGAGAAGGTCGCGATCAACGCGGTGATGGCCGGCTGCAAGCCCGAGTACCTGCCGGTGGTGATCGCGGCGCTGGAGGCCGCGTGCACGGACCAGTTCAACATCCACGGCGTGCTCGCGACCACGATGCCGGTCGGCCCCGTGATCGTGGTGAACGGCCCGATGCGCCGCGCGCTCGGCATGAACGCGGGCAAGAACGTGTTCGGTCAGGGCAACCGCGCGAACTCCACGATCGGCCGCGCGCTCCAGCTGGTGATCCGAAACGTGGGCGGCGGGCGACCCGGCGAGGTGGACCGCGCCACCTTCGGCAATCCGGGCAAGCTCTCGTTCTGCTTCGCGGAGGACGAGGAGGGCTCGCCCTGGGGCCCGCTCTCTGCCGATCTCGGCGCGCCCGCGGGCGCGAGCACCGTCACGTTGTTTCCAGGCGAAGGGCCGCGCAGCATCGTCGACCAGCTCTCGCGCGACCCCGAGTCGATCTCGCGCAGCTTCGCGCTCTGCCTGCGCGCCGTGCACCACCCGAAGCTCGTGCTCGGCTTCGACGCGATCCTCGCGATCGGGCCGGAGCACGCGCGCATCTACCGAGAGGCGGGCTGGACCAAGCAGCAGGTGGCGCAGCGCGTGAACGAGCTGACGCGCGCGCCGGGCCGCGAGCTCGCGCGCGGCGCCGGCGGGATCGCGGAGGGGCTGCCCTTCACGGGGCCCGCCCTCGACGCCGACTACCCGAAGTTCCGCCCCAACAACGGCCTCCTGGTCGTCCACTGCGGTGGCGGCGCCGGCCTCTTCTCGGCGGTGATCGGCGGCTGGGCGAACGGGGCGACCGGCTCCACGCCGGTGTGGCGCGAGATAAGGCGCTGAGGCGCGCCGCGCTGGCGGCGTCGATCGACTCCTCCCGGCTTTCCGTCCGATCTGTGCGCTCCGTCGCGCTCGCCGCATGCAGGCGGCAGCGCGCTCGTACTAGCCTTCGGCAACCGAGAACCCGCACCGAGGAGCCCCTCCATGGACTTCGCCTACAGCGACAAGACCCAATACCTCATGAAGCAGCTGCAAGGCTTCATGGACGAGCACATCTATCCGAACGAGAAGAAGTTCTATCAGCAGCACGAGGCGCAGGCCGATCGCTGGCAGGTGCCGCCGCTGATGGAGGAGCTGAAGGCGAAGGCCAAGGCCAAGGGGTTGTGGAATCTGTTTCTGCCCGAGAGCAGCCACGGCGCCGGCCTCACGAACCTGGAGTACGCGCCGCTCTGCGAGATCATGGGCCGCGTCGGCTTTGCCTCCGAGGTGTTCAACTGCGCGGCGCCCGACACCGGCAACATGGAGGTGTTCGAGCGCTACGCGAGCCCCGAGCTGAAGAAGCGCTGGCTCGAGCCGCTGCTCGACGGAAAGATCCGCTCGGCCTACGCGATGACGGAGCCCGCGGTCGCGTCCTCGGACGCGACGAACATCGCCACCGAGATCCGCCGCGACGGTGGCGACTACGTGATAAACGGCCGCAAGTGGTGGACGAGCGGCATCATGGATCCGCGCTGCGAAGTGCTGATCGTGATGGGCAAGAACGATCCGAGCGCGCCGCTGCACGCGCAGCAGTCGATGATCGTCGTGCCGCGCAACGCCAAGGGCATCAAGATCGAGCGCCATCTGCCGGTGTTCGGCTACGACGACGCGCCGCACGGCCACGGCGAAGTCAGCTTCGACAACGTGCGCGTGCCGGCGGACCACATCCTGCTCGGCGAAGGGCGCGGCTTCGAGATCGCGCAGGGTCGCCTCGGCCCCGGCCGCATCCATCACTGCATGCGCGTGATCGGCGTCGCCGAGCGCGCGCTCGAGAAGATGTGCCAGCGCCTGATGACGCGCACCGCGTTCGGCAAGAAGGTGTACGAGCACTCGGTGTGGGAGGAGCGCATCGCCGACGCGCGCATCGAGATCGAGTGCGCGCGCCTGCTCACGCTGAAGGCGGCGTACATGATGGACACGGTCGGTAACAAGGTCGCCCGCGCCGAGATCGCGATGATCAAGGTGAAGGCGCCGGTGATGGCGCTGAAGATCATCGACGACGCCATCCAAGCCCATGGCGGCGCTGGCGTCACCGACGACTTCGGCCTCGGCAAGACCTGGGCGTCCATGCGCACGCTGCGTCTCGCGGACGGTCCCGACGAAGTGCACCGCCGGACGGTTGCGAAGCTGGAGCTCAAGAAGCAGGCGGAGAGATCCGGGCTGAAGCTGAAGTAGGGGCGGGGGGTCTCTCGAACGACGACCGGCCGGCGCGGCGGCGGGCGGGCGCGGGCGGGGTGGGGCGCGACTCCGGGCCCTCACGCGGTGGCGTGCGGCGTTGGGTGGGGGAAAGATCGGGGCAGTTGGACGTGCTTTTGCGCTCACGCCGTGGATCGTCGCGGCGGGGCGCGCGGAGATCGTGCTCCTGTCGGGCCCTGCGCTGCGCCCTCACCCCGCCCTCGCCCGCCCGCCGCCGAGCCGGCCTCTCCTCGGGGCGGCGGGCTTGGCGCTTCGTGCCCGGGGCGCGGCGGTGCGGGCTTCGCGACCGTCTCGTCACCGGCGCGCCGTGGCCACGGGAACGGTCAGGCGTTCGCCGTGGACGGGGCGCAGCGCGTCTCAGCGGTGCGCTTTGGAGCGCTCGGTCTCGGCAAGAGCACGAACCCCTCGCGCCAGAGGCCGGCGCGCAGGCGCGGCGGCAGGCCGACCACCTCGTAGGCGCGGGCGTCGCGCTCGAGGAGCGAGAGGCCGGCGACGCCCGCGACGAGCGCCTGGAGCTCGTCGTAGCCCGGCGCGCGGTTCATGCGCACGCGCATGCGCTCGGCCAGCGCGCGGGTGCAGGCCGCGAGGCGCTGCGGCGTGCACTTGCGCTTTGCGGGCAGCGGATCGAGGCCGAGGCGTCTCCACGCCTCATGCGGGAAGACTTCGAGCGCGCGCCGGCCGCGCGGCATGCCGTCGGCCTCGAGGCGCGGCCAGCCCCGCGCGTGCAGCGCGTCGAACACGGCGATCGAGAAGGCGACGAACGCGCGATAGGGGCGGGGCTTCACGCGGCCAGGCAAGCCGGTCTTCGCGGGCGCGTGGATCGCGCGTTCGCAGGCGCGCGCGTGAGCGAGGCCGGTGCCGACGTCCTTCCACGCCTGCGGGCCGTCGAGCAGCAGCAGCCGCGCGCCGCGCTCACGGGCGAGCCGCACGCAGGCATCCGCCACCCACTCCGCGCGAGGCGGGTCCGCGCCGCCCGCTGCGTCCGCAAGCGCGACGAACTCGACATGGAGCTCGCGCGTGCGCCGCTCCAGCACGCACACGCCGACGTCGCGCGCGCGCTCGTAGGCGAGGTCGACCGAGACGTCGCGCGCGCCGTTCACCGCCGCGCGCCGCGCTGCTTCTTCGCGCGCGCGAGCTCGGCGAACTTCTCGCCGCCCACTTGGATGAAGAGGCCGTGCGCCGTCGCGGTGCGCACGCCGTTCGCCTCGACTTCGCACGCCAGGCGGAGCTTGCGCCCCTCTGCGCGCTCGAGGCGGCCCGTGAAGTGGAGCTCCACGTGAATGGGCGTGGGACGCTCGTAGCGAACCGTCAGCTCGCGCGTCATGCCGGGGCTGCCCGAGAAGCTCGTCGCCATGCCGAGCACCTCGTCGATCGCCGCAGCGAGCAGGCCGCCGTGCAGGAGGCCCGGTGCGCCCTCGTGAGCGGCGCCGAACGTCGCGCGCCCGCGGATGACTTTCGCGTCGAGATCCACGCGGAGATCGAGGGGCGGCGCGATCGGGTTTGCGAGGCCGACCAGCGGACCGCGATCGTGGAAGCTCTCCATGCCCGCGTAGAGGCTCGAGGGCGGCGCGGGCTCCGGCTGCGCGTGGCCGGCCGCGGCGAACGAGCGCGCCGCCTCGCGGATGCGCGCGGCGAGCGCGCGCAGCTCCGCCTCCGGCGCCGCCGTGGCGTTCAGCTCCTCGAGCAGCGCGCGCAGCGCATCCGCCAGCTCGCGCTTCGCGGGCCGCGCCCCGCCCTCCGCGCGCGCCCTCTCGCGCGCCCGCGCCACCTGCTCCACGTGCGCGCGGATCTGGTCGGCGTCCTTCATGGCACGCGGAGATAGCCGCGCGCTCAGCGCGTTGCGAGGCTCGGCGCGGCGGCGGGCGGCGCCAGGGCCTCGGCCTCGCGCGCGACGGGGGCCGCGCCCACCAGCGGCCCGAGCCCGGGCGAGAGCCCGCGCACCACATAGAGCGGCAGTGCGCTCGTGAAGCGGTAGCCGGCCGCGCTCGGCCCCGCGACGTAAGCGGTGACGACGCCGTAATGGCGCTCGCCGATCACGAAGGCGAACACCGCGGAGCGGTTCACCACGCGCTCCCCGGTCTTGGCGCCGCCGCGCGAGAAGGTCTTGAAGCGGTGGTCGCCGGTGCCCGTCTTCCCGGCGATCAGGATCGCATCGCCTGCGGGCGTGACGAACACGTTCGCCACGCGGCGCGCGGTGCCGTGGGCCACCACGTCGCCCAGCGCTGCGCGCACCGCCTGCGCCACCTCCGCCTCGAGCACGCGCGGCGCCGCGCGCTCCGCGGGCACGAAGTTCGTCTCGTAGGGCGTGCCCTTCGCGAAGGCGAGGGATTCGACCCGCCGCTCCGGGTAGCGAACGCCGCCCGCCGCGATGATGCCCATCAGCTCCGCCAGCGCCGCCGGCCGATCCGCCGAGCTCCCGATGGCGGTCGCGTAGGAGGGCACCAGCGAGTCGAACGGGTAGCCGAGCTTCGTCCAGCGCGCGTGGATGCGCGCGAACGCGTCCCGCTCGCGCAGCTCGCGCAGGCGCCGCTCCTGGGCGTTCCGGTTGCGCGTCTCGAACAACCAGGCGCTCGACTCGGCGCGCGCCGCCGCACTGGCGCCGAGCAGCGCCTCGCGCGTTGCCGCCGGGTTCGCGAAGCGCTGCTCGGCGAGCCACAGCTCGAGCGTCGGCACGCGCGCGACCCAGGCGCGGTCGGAGAGCGACAGCTCGCTCGGGCCTAGTCTCGCGTAGAGCCGCGCGACGGCCGCGGCGTCCAGCTTCGCCGCCCCCGGCGCGCGCTTCGCCAGCTCTGCGGCGAACCAGGCCGCGTCGCCGTCGGGGTTCACCGAGCGCAGCAGAACGGCGACGCGGCGCGGCGTCGGCGCCCGTCGCGCGACGAGCTCGGCGAGGATCCGCTCGCCGGGCGCGCCCTCCCAGCGGCGCAGGGCGCCCTCGAGCTGCGCGCGGCTCTCGCGGTCCGCATAGCGCCGCAGCGCGGCCTCGCGCGAGGCGGGCGTCTGTTCGCGGGCGAGGCGCGCGCTCTCGTAGCGAACCACGTCGCGCATGATGCGCACGAACGGCAGGTTGACCGAGCGGCGGAACGACTCGCGCACCGTCAGCACGCGCGCATCGTCGTCCGCGTCGAAGTTGCCGAAGTGGTGGATGCCGCCGCCGGTGAAGAAGCCCTCCCAGGGGCTCGCCGAATAGCGGCGGTCGAGCGCGGCCTCGAGCAACTCGTAGAGCGGGAACGCCGGATCCGCGGCGAGCTGCTCCAGCACGAACTCGCTGAGCGGGTCGGGCGGCCCATCGGCCTCGCGCAAAGCCGCGAGCTCCGCGCCGAGCGCCTCTGCGCTCTCGCCGGCGTGCAGCGCGTGCAGCTCTGCGACGATCTCGAGGTAGGTGATCAGCGTGCGCAGCTTGGCCGTGGAGCCGAGGTCGAGCTTGATGCCGTCGTTCACGTCGAGCTCGGCGCCGAGGCTGTCGGCGTGGATGCGCAGCAGGTTGCCGTCGCGCGTCTGCTCGTAGAGCGTGAACGCGTACACGACCCGCGCCGGGTCGCCGCTCGCGAGCGCGTGCTTCTGGCGCAGGCCGAGGCGCTCGACGGCGGCGGGGCTCGCGAGCTCGCGCAGGCGTCGCGTCGCCTCCGCCTGGGCGGCCGCGTCGAGCGTGGTCGAGACGCGCAGGTCGAGGCGGTCGAGCTCGTAGGGCGCGGCGCCCAGCGACGCCCCGAGCCAAGCGCGCATGCGCGCCACGCCCTTGTCTGCGGCCACGCGCTCCATGTCGCGATGCGCGGGCGCGAAGTGCAGCTCGGCCGCGAGCGCGGCGTCGCGCAGCTCGGGCGCGATCACGCGGTCCTGCGCCATCCGGCGCAGGTACTGCGCGCTCAGCTCGGTAAGCGCTCGCTCGTCGCTGCGCAGGAGGCCCGTCGGCCTGCGTGCCGAGAGCAGCAGCGAGAGCACCTGACGGAACGCGAGCGCGCGCTCCGCGGCCTCGGCAGCGCTGGTCGGCCGCGAGCGCAGCAGCTTCGCGACGCGCGCGGGGTCGGCTCCGTAGTACGCGCGCAGTCCGTCGCCGATGCCGAATACCTCTCCCCACGCCGGAGTCGCGGAGAGCGGCAGCGTGTTCAAATAGGTCACCGCGAGGCGCTGGCGCAGCGCGCTGGTGTCGCGGCCTTCGGCGTAGGCGCGCACCGACGCGGACGCGATCTGTCGCAGCTTCTCTCCGGGGCTCTCGGTGAGGCCGCGCGGCGAGTGGCGGTACTTCTCGATCTGCGTCGCGAGCGTGCTGCCGCCGGGCACGTTGCCGCTCGCGCCGAGCTGCTTGCCGCCGAGGTCGAGCGCCGCGCGCGCGAGGCGGTCCCACTCGACCGCCGGGTTCGCATAGGGGCGGCCCGCGTCCAGCAGCTCCCGGTTCTCCACGTAGAGCAGGCTGCGCACGAGCAGGTCGGGGACCGCCTCGAAGCTCGCGAAGCGGAAGCCGGGGTCTTCGAAAGCGAACAGCACGTCGCCGCGCGCGTCGAGCATGCGCAGCCCTGCGGCCTCCTTCTCGCGGTAGGGCGGCGTGAGGCCGAGCGCGGCGGCCTCCCGGAGCGCTGGCGAGAAGCGCGCCTGGGAGGTCACCTCGAAGCCGCGCGTCCAGAGTCGCTCGGTGAAATCGGGGATGCGCGCGTAGCCGAAGCGAACGTCGTAGGGGCCGGCCTCCGGGTAGACGGCGGTACGGTTTGCGCCGGGCTCGACGTGGAAGGTCAGCGACTTCGCCCAGCGCTCGATCCAGAGCGACTGGAGCGTCGACGTGTGCAGCTCCCACGCGGCCGCGCCGACCGCGGCGACCGCCAGCAGCGCCAGCACCAGCCAGCGGGGCGGACGCCAGCCGCGCCGCGCGACGCTGCGCTCGCCCGGGGCGAGGACCGGCTGTGTGGTCGCGGACATGTCGGGTTCCGGGAGTGCGATGCCGTGGGACTCTCTCTCGAAACCCGCGGCGGAGGCGCGCGTCGCGCTCGTCAGGGCGTCGCGCCGGTGAGTGGCCCCCGTCCGGGTTTTCGTGGCGAGCGGGGATGCGCTCGCGTGCACGGCCGGGAACGCGGCGCCGCCTGGGCCCCGCGCTGGCGGCTGCTGCCTCATCCGGAACGTCCTCCTCGGGCCAGGTTGCCGGGCGGCTGCCGCCTCCCTGCCACCCTCGACGCCAGCGACGATGGAAGGATTCGCACCCGCGCGCCACTGCGGGCTCCGGGCCGCTCGGAGCCGCCGGCGGCTACTCGTCGCCCTTCTTCGCGAAGCGCTCGTATGGCGATCCGGTGAAGTCAGTCTTCAGGTGGAAGCCGTTCCACTGCGTGAGGCCGGCGTGGCCGCCCGGCGGGATCAGCCGGAACTTCTGGAATTGCGCGCCGCCGTCGACCTTGATCGTCTCGCCGGTGACGAAGGCGGCGGCGGGCGAGAGCAGGAAGACGATCGCCGCCGAGACCTCGCTCTCGGTTCCGAGGCGCGCCGGCGGCTGGAGCACGGCCTCGTCCGCCGTGCGCTGCTGCACGTCCGGCGTGTAGGTGAGCATGCCGTTCGAGAGGATCGTGCCCGGCGCGACGCAGTTGACGCGCACGTCGGAGCGCGCCCACTCCATCGACATCGTGAACGTCATGTTCTCGATGCCGGCGCGCGCGGCGGACATGTGGCCCATGCCCGGATAGCCCGTCCAGATGTCGGCGAGCATGTTCACGATCGCGCCGCCGTGGTCCTTCATCCACGCGCGATAGGCAGCGCGCGAAACGAGGTAGGTGCCATTCAGGTTGAGGTCGATCACGGTGCGCCAGCCGTTCGGCGACATGTCCGCGAGCGGCGCGACGAACTGGCCGCCGGCGTTGTTGACCAGCCCGTCGAGGCGGCCGTGACGCTCCAGCACCGTCGCCACCATCGCGTCCACGGCCTGCTCGTCGCGGATGTTCACCGGCACAGTGCTGCACTTCCCGCCGGCCTCGGCGATCTCCGCCGCGACGCGCTCGAGCAGCGCCTCGCGCCGCGCGGCGATCACCACCTGCGCGCCGAGCGAGGCCAGCTCGTGGGCCGTGCAGCGTCCGAGGCCGGTGCCGCCGCCCGTCACGAGCACGACCTTGCCGTCGAACAGACCGGGCCGGAACACGGAGTCGAATTTGTGCTTCGCCACGCGTTGCACCGCTCCTTCAGCTCGGGGGCCGCACGCGGCTCGCGGCCAGCTCCGCACGAAGCTGCGCGTGGCGGACGGAGGTGATCGGGTAGCCGCGGATCAGCAGCAGCCCCGCCAGGTAGAGCAGCATCGGGCCGCCGGCGTAGAAGATGCGCAGCCCGAGGATCTCGTCGGGTCCGTTCGCAGCGCCGCGCTGGAAGCCGATCAGGGCGAGCGTGCCGAACGCGAGGCCTTGACCCACCGCCGCGACGAACTTCACCGCGAGCGACCACGCGGCGAAGAACAGCCCCGCACGGTCCTCGCCGCTCTCGGTCGCGTCGAGGTCGACGACGTCGGCCTTCATCGAGGACGGCAGCGCGCTAAGCGCGCCGGAGCCGACGCCGGAGATCACGAGGATCGCCGCCATCAGGCCGACGTCGCCTTCGCCCACCAGCAGGTAGAGCGATGTCGCGAACACCATGACGCCCATGCCGAGCATCCAGGTGACGTGCTTCTCGAGGCGGCGCGCGACGAGCCCCCAGAACGCGATGCCGCAGAACACCGTCGGGAAGTAGAGCAGCAGCAGCTCCTGGCGCGACTCGCGCACCACGTTCTGCATGAAGTACGGGAACATTGCGCCCTGCAGCACGGGGCCGAGGCCGACGATCGTGAACGCTGCGAGCAGGCGCAGGAACGGACCGTTGCGCCACATCACCGCGAGCCCCTGAAGGATGGGCAGCGTGGCGCCGCCGGTTCCCACGTCCGGCACGCGCAGCGCGGCGAGCGCGACGAACGCGGGCAGCAGCCAGACCGAGTAGCCGATCACCGCCGCGGCGATGTCGGGCGGCTCGGGCCGGCCGGCGGAGCCCGCGAGCTGCCAGATCCCGATCGGCACCGCGAGCGCGGCCACCGAGCCGAGCGTGCCGAGCATCGTGCGCACGGTCGTGATGCGCGTGCGCTCGCGGTAGTCGGGCGAGATCTCGGCGCCCCACGCGTAGTACGGGATGTTGACCATCGAGAAGCCCAGCCAGAAGAGCACCATCCAGCCGGAGAAATACGCGCTATCGACCCGCTCAGGCGGCAGGAACAGGCGCCACGCGGCGACGAGGAAGATCGGGACGCCCGCGACCACCCACGTCTTGCGGCGTCCGAAGCGATTGCGCGTGCGGTCGGAGAGCAGGCCCACGACCGGGTCGATGGCGACGTCGAGCAGGCGCGCGGCCGTGAGCACGGCGCTCACCGCGCCGAAGCTCACGCCGTGCTCCGTATAGATGAAGCCGAGGTAGAGCGAAAGCATGGTGAGAACGCCGGAGATCGGCGCCTCGATCAGGCCGTAGGCGAGCAGGCGAGACGTCCGGAGGCGCGCCCCGGCTGGCGCCGAGACGGCGACCGGCTCGTCTGAGGCGCGCTCGGCTGCGCTCATTCGCGCATCGTACACCGGTGCGCTCGGCGCCGCGGATAGACTGCGCGCGCTCGGAGGTCCGCATGCGCCGCATCGCCGCTCTCGTCTGTCTCGCGCTGGGCGTCGCGCTGTTCTCGGCGGCGGAGGCGCGCGCCCAGGAGGGGACCGCGGCGCGGCTGCCCACGATCGATGCCGACGTCGCGCAGCGCGCGCCCGTGGAGCTGCCGCCGCCCACGCCCGAGGCGGTCCGCTACTACCGCTCGGGCCACTTCGTGTGGGCCGCGGGGATCGCGGTCGGCTTCGCGGTGCCCGCGCTCGTCTACTTCAGCGGGCTCGCTGCCGCGCTGCGCACCCGCGCCGAGCGCATCGCGCGCTTCTGGCCGCTCGCTGCGGCGCTCTTCGTCGCCGTCTACCTCGTGCTCGAGTGGATGCTCTCGCTGCCATTCGCCTACTGGGCCGAGTTCGCGCGCCAGCACGCCTACGGGATGTCGAACCAGAGCCTCGGCCAGTGGCTGTCCGAGAGCGCGATCGGCCTGGGCGTCACGGTGGTGATCGCCGCGCTCTTCTTCTGGGTGCCTCTGCTGCTGATCCGCCGCCTGCCGCGCGCCTGGTGGCTCGCCACCGGCGCGTTGTGCGTGCCCTTCCTCGCGCTCGTGCTGTTCGTGCAGCCGGTGTGGATCGACCCGCTCACCGACGATTTCGGGCGCATGCGCGACGCGCAGCTCGAGCAGCGCATCCTCGGGCTCGCCGAGCGCGCGGGCATCGACGGCGCGCGCGTCTACGAGGTCGCGAAGAGCGCGGACACCAAGCGCCTGAACGCCTACGTCACTGGCTTCGGCGCCACCAAGCGCATCGTGCTGTGGGACACGCTGCTCGCGAAGCTCACGCCCGAGCAAGCGCTCGTGGTGATGGGGCACGAGATGGGGCACTACGTGCTGCGCCACATCGTGCTCGGGATCTTCGTCTACTCGGCGATCCTCACGCTCGGGCTCGGGGCGCTGCATCTCGCCGCGGGCGCGGTGCTGAAGCGCGGCGGCGCGGGGCGCGGCGCGCGCGGCCTCGCCGACCCCGCGGCGCTGCCGCTGCTGCTCGCCCTCGCGGCGCCGCTCGGCGTTGCGATTGCGCCGCTCGCCTTCGCCTTCTCGCGCCACCAGGAGCACGAGGCCGACCGCTTTGCGCTCGAGGTCACGCGCGACAACCGCGCCTGCGCGAGCGCCTTCGTCGCGATGCAGAGCGCGAACCTGGGCTACCCGCGGCCCGATCCGTGGGTGGTGTGGCTGCGCAGCACACATCCCTCGATCGGCGAGCGCGTCGACTTCTGCAACGGCTACCGGCCGTGGGAGAAGGGCGAGCCGCTGCGCTACGCGCGGATGCTTCGCGAATGAAGCCGGCCCTCGCCTTGCTCGGAGCCGCCATGGCCACCAGCTGCGCAGCGCACGCGCCCCTCGACCTCGAGTCGCGCTGGGACTACGCAAAGCCCGCCGAGAGCGAGGTGCGCTTTCGCGCGATGCTGGCGGGCGACGCGGCGCTGGGCGCGAGCGAGCGCCTCGAGGTGGAGACGCAGATCGCGCGTGCGCTCGGTCTGCAGGGTCGCTTCGACGCCGCCGCGCGCGTGCTCGACGGCGTCGAGGCCGCCGGCTCGCGCGATGCCGTGGTCGCCGCGCGACTTCACCTCGAGCGCGGCCGCGTGCTGCGCTCGAGCGGCCGCGCGGCGGAGTCGCGGCCCGAGTTCGCCCGCGCGCTCGCCGAAGCGGAGCGCGCCCATCACGAGTTCCTGGCCGCGGACGCCGCCCACATGCTGGCGATCGTGGCGCCGCCCGAGGAGAGCGTGGACGCGCACCGCGCGGCGATCGCGCGTGTCGAGGCATCCGCCGACGCGCGCACGCGGCGCTGGCTCGCGCCGCTCCACAACAACCTCGGCTGGGCGCACCACGACCGCGGCGAGTACGCAGAGGCGCTGGCCGCGTTCGAGAAGGCGGTGCCGCTGTTCGCGGCGCGGGGCGACGCAGAGGAGCTGCGCATCGCGCACTGGGCCGTCGCGCGCGCGCAGCGCTCGCTCGGCCGCTGCGACGAGGCGCTCGCCGCGCAGCGGCGCCTGCTCGCCGACTACGCCGCCAGCCAGGACGACGGCTTCGTGCACGAAGAGATCGCCGAGTGCCTGCTCGCGCTCGGGCGCGGCGCGGAGGCGAAGCCGCACTTCAGCGCCGCGCACCGCCTGCTCTCCCAGGACGCGGCGCTGGTGCGCGGCGCGCCCGAGCGCCTCGCGCGGCTCGCGACCGAGTGACGCGTGGCGTCGTTCCGCCTCGCGCCCATGTCGCGGCTGATCTTCTGGCTCACGGCCGCGTTGCTCGCGATTCCGCTCGCGTTCGCCGCGCTCTCGCTCGGGTTCGGCGCGCCGCTGATCGTGCCGGCCGCGCTGCTGTGTGCCCTCTACGCAGCGACCTGGCTCGCCGCGCGTCCGTCGAGCTTCGAACTCTCCGACGGTCGGCTTGCGATCTGCTTCCCGCTCTGGACGCGGTCGCTGCCGCGCGGCTCGCTCGCCAGCGCGCGCGCCGCCGACGCCGCTTCGCTGCGCCGCGAGCTCGGCATCGCGTTGCGCGTCGGCGTGGGCGGGCTGTGGGGCGGCTTCGGCTGGCTGTGGTCGTCGCGCCGCGGCTGGATCGAGATGTACGTCTCGCGCGCCGACGGGCTCGTCTGGATCGAGCGGCCGGACGCGCTGCCACTGCTCGTCACGCCCGAGCGCCCGGAGGCGTTCCTCGCCGCGATCGCGCGCGGGGGCGCGTGATACCGTCGCGGCCATGACGTCGCCCAACGCCGCATTCATCGACGAGCTGGTCGGCGAGATCCGCGCGCGTCGCAGCTTCGGCGGCCATCCGCTCTGGCACGCGATCGCCGCCGGCAAGATCTCGCGCGCGGGGCTCCAGACCTTCGCGCGCCAGTTCTATCTGCAGGTGAACGAGTTCCCGCGCGCGGTCTCGGCGCTGCACGCGAGCTGCCCGTATGCCGACCTGCGCGGCGAGCTGGCGGAGAGCGTCTACGAGGAAGAGACCGGGCGGATCTCGGGCTGCAACCTCCCGCACCCGCGCCTGTTCGGCCTGTTCGCCGAGGCCGTCGGCGTGCCCTGGGACGACCTCGTGAAGAGCGAGCCGCTGCCGTCGACCGCCGCCCTGATCCACTGGTTCGAGAACTCGACGCGTAACCGCTCCTTCCTCGAGGGCGCCGCCGCGATCCAGCTCTCCGCGGAAGGGCAGGTGCCCGGCGCGTTCGGACCGTTCGCGCGCGCGCTCGAGCGCCACTACGGCCTCTCGAAGCAGGCGGTGTCGTTCTGGGACGTGCACGAGATCGCGGACCGCGATCACGCCGACGTGGGCGACCACGCCATCGGCCGCTACGCGAGCGGCGAGGAGACGCGAGCGCGCATCCGCGCCGCGGTGCGCCAGTCGCTCGCGGCTTGGTGGGGCTTCTTCGACGGCATCGAGCGCGAGATCGCGCGGGCCGCGTAGCCGCAGTTGGCGCGTTGCGTTGCGGACCCTTCGGGCTACGCGGGACAATGTCACGCTCGACCGCGGCTCGGGGAGCGCAGGCGGTCCAGCGCCAGCGAGGCTGGCGCAGACCGCGCGCAGTGAGCCGAAGGCGAACGGAGTGCCCCAATGGCCGGTCCCTTGGACGGAATCCGAGTCGTCGAAGTCGCCCAGGAGATCCAAGGGCCGTACGCCTCGATGCACCTCGCCGACCTCGGCGCCGAGGTCGTCAAGGTCGAGACGCCGAAGATCGGCGACCTCTCGCGGCACATGAAGATCAAGCTGATCGCGGGCGAGGGCGCGAAGAACGCCGAGTTCAGCCACTACTTCCTGGCCATGAACCGCGGCAAGAAGAGCATCACCGTCGACCTGAAGCACGCGGGCGGCAAGGAGATCCTCTGGCGCCTGATCGATCGCGCCGACGTGCTCGTCACCAACTACCGGCCCGGCGTGTTCGACCGCCTCGGCTTCGGCTGGGAGGCACTGCACGCGCGCAATCCGCGCCTCGTGTTCGCGCAGGGCTCGTCCTGGGGGCCGCGCGGGCCCTGGAAGACGCGGCCCAGCCGCGACACGCTCGCGCAGGCCGTCGGTGGCCTCATGGCGAAGACGGGGCCCGAGCACGGCGAGCCGCACGCGGCCGGTGCGCTCGTCGCCGACCATTCCGGCGCGCTCGCGCTGCTCTCGGGAATCCTCGCCGCGCTGTTCGCGCGCGAGCGCACGGGCAGGGGCCAGCGCGTCGACGTCTCCATCTACGGCACCGTGCTCGCGCTGCAGCCCATGGAGCTGAACTTCACGTCGCTGTCGGGGGTCGAGACGCCGCGCGCCGGGCGCGGCCATCAGTTCCTGCACGGCGTGTGGGGCGCGTTCGCGACGAAGGACGGGCACATCTGTCTGGCCGGCGTCGACGACAAGCGCTGGCCCGACTTCTGCCGCGTGCTCGGCATCGAGCACCTGCGCGACGACCCCGCCCACGAGAACGTGACGCGGAACTATCACGGCCAGGCGACTTCCGACGTGCTCGACCGCATCTTCCCGACGCGCACCACCGCCGACTGGATGGAGCGCCTCACCGCGATCGACGTGCTCGCCGCGCCGGTCGCCAGCTATCAGGAGATTCTGCAGAGCGAGCAGGCGGCGGTGAACGGCTACCTCGCGGAGATGGACCACCCCGAGCTGGGCAAGATCCGCGTGGTCGGCTCGCCGATCGGGCTTTCTGAGACGCCCGTCACAGCCACGACGCCGCCGCCCGAGCTCGGACAGCACACCGAAGAGGTTTTGCTGGACGCGGGCTTCAGCTGGGAAGAGGTCGAGGCCTTGCGCGGCAACGGCGCAACGTGAAGCTCACGCCCTCGCAGCGGCGAGGGGGGAGTCATGAAGACCTCACGTCTGGCCCTGAGCTTCGGCATCGGGCTTCTGATCGGTCAGCTCGCGCTGGCGGGCTGCGCCTCGTCTGGCTCGGGCGGTGACAGCGCGAGCAGCCGTCGCGACCGCAGCAGCGAGGCGACCTACTCCGAGGACTCCGTCCTGCGCCAGGCTGAAGGGGTCTTCGGCAAGGGCGCGGAGGGCATCGGCGAGCTGATCGAGCGCGTCTTCCAGCGCTACGGCCGTCCAAACGCCGTGATCCGCGGAGAGGAGAGCGGCGGCGCAGTGATCGGCGGCCTGCGCTACGGACGCGGCCAGCTGTTCTACGCCGGCGGCGGCGCGCGCCGCATCTACTGGCAGAGCCCGTCGATCGGCTTCGACGTGGGCGGCAACGCCTCGAAGACCTTCATCATGGTCTACAAGCTGCGCAGCACGCAGGACCTCTTCCAGCGTTACCCGGCCGTCGACGGGAGCCTCTACTTCATCGGCGGCGCCGGCCTCAACTACAACCAGATCGACGACACCGTGCTCGCCGTGATCCGGGTCGGCGTCGGCTGGAGGGCGGGCGTGAGCCTCGGCTACCTGAAGTTCACGCCAAAGGCGACCGCGAACCCGTTTTGATCGACGCGCGCCGATCCAGCGGTCGACGTGCCCTGCTCGGGGCGGGGCGCGCAGCCGACCGGCGCAGGCGGGGCCCGGATCAGGGGCTGTTCGGCGAGCCGTCGACCGGGAGCCCCCTACTCGAACCCGCGCTTCAGCAGCATCAGCGTGTCGTACTCCAGCTCCGCCACGCGCCGGCCCGAGGCCGCGAGCACGATCGACGGCACCGAGCCGTCGAGGTGCTGTTTCGCCTGACCGGCGAGCCCGAGCCCCCAGCGCAGCGTGCCCTGCGCCTTCCACCACTGGAAGCGCGCCTCGTCCCACTCGCCGCCGGCCTCCTGATAGCCGGCGCGCAGGTCGTCGCGCGTGCCGAAGCCGCCCACTTCGAGCGTGTCGTTCCGGAAGCGCCACATGCGCTGCACGAGCCAGCCGACGTCCTCCATCGGATCGCCGAGGTGACAGCCCTCCCAGTCGAGGGAGGCGCGCAGGCCGTCCGGACCGACGATGATGTTGCCGTTGCGGAAGTCGCCGTGGACGACGGCGATGCGCTCCGGCGCCGGCGGCAGATTGCGCTCTAGCCAGTGGAAGCACAGCGAGAAGGCGGGCGAGGGCTGCAGCAGCTCGTCGATCGCGCGCTTCGAGACGGCGAGCGCCGCCTCGAGCGGGTTCCCGCTCGGCCGCGCGACGAGGGGATGCGCCTTCGACGCGTCGGCCGCGTGCAGCTTCGCGAGCGCCGCGCCGCACTGGCGCGCCATCGTCCTCCCGAGCCCTGGCGTCTTCTCGACCAGGCGAAGCACTTGGCGTGGGATCGTCTCGCCGGGGATGCGCGAGGTCAGGAAGAACGGGCCGCCGACGAACGCGTTGTCTGAGCACACCGCATGCACGTGCGGCACCGGCATGCCCGCTGCCTCGGCGAGCTGGAGGTTCGAAACCTCCACCTCGATAGGCACGAGCTGCATCGCCGCGAAGGGCACGATCGTCGCGACCAGCGGCGTGCGCTCGCCGCCGGCGACCGCGTCGAACAGCACGTTGCGCCGGCGCGCGCCCGCGGAGGCGAGGTCCACGTTCTCGATGGCGACGGGCTTTCCCCAGTGCTGGGCGAGGAAGGCCGCGAGCCCCTTGGCGGTCTCGTCGAGGACGCTCATCCGAGCTGCTCGCCCGCGAAGTCGTAGTCGTCGTGGCCGGGCTTCGCGATCGCCAGCTTCCCGCGCACGATCTCGAGCAGCGCGGGGAACGCGAGCCTTTCCAGCGCCGGGTCGTGACCGGCGCCGAGCCGGAGGACCAGTGCGGCGCTGAGCGCACGTGCGTCGCGCCCGCTCGCGGGCTCGCCCAGCACGCCCGCGAGCAGCTCGACCTCGCGCGCCTCGTGGGCCGCGCCGAGCCGCGCCTCGCGCTCGAGGATGCGGCACAAGTTCCCAGCGACGCGCACCTGATGCTGGAGCCCGCCCTTCGTGGCGGCGAGCACCTCGCCTTCCAGCAGGTCGGCGATCGTCGCCAGCAGCTCGCTCGCTGTGGGTCGATCCTGCATGCGCGCCTCCTCGGGGGCGCGCAGCATATCGCGGCGCGCGCTCCGCCCTTGCGAACGCGCGCGCCCTTGCTCCGACGGAGCCGTGCGATTCCGCTTGCTCGCCGGCGCGCGCCGGGAGTAGAACGAGCGCCTGCGCACTCGCCGGAAGGACGCGCCATGCGTGCCGCCTTCCACGCCCCGCGTGCCTCGCCGCGACGCGGCCGGCCGCCGCCGCGCGCTCCTCCCCGGTCCGCGGTTCGTCTGTCCCGGGTCGGATTCCGCAACCGCACATCGACAGGAGAATCAGCCATGTCGATTTGGAGGATCTACGAGGATTGGGTGAAGCCCGAATGCGCAGCCGTCTACGAGGAGAAGGTGCAGCAGCTGGCGGACCGGGCTACGGCGGCCGAGGATGCTCTCGGCTGGAGCGCCTACCGCACCGCGATCGGCGAGGCAGGCCGCTTCTACTACGCGTCGCAGGCCGCGAACTTCGGCGAGCTCGCGACGATGGGCAGCGCGGCGGACATGGTGCTGCGCGTGCTCGGGCAGAAGGACGCCGCGAAGTGGCTGCACGAGGTGCGATCTTGCCTGCTCCACGAGAGCCAAAGCGTCTCGATCGATCGACCGGAGCTGTCCTTCGCGCGCACCGCTCAGCCGCCCGCGCCGTTCGCGGTGGTCACCGCGTGCAAGATCAGCGCGGGCGGACGCGAGGCGTTCGAGGAGTTCGTGCGGAAGCTCGCCGAGGCGATCCAGAAGCTCGAGGCGCCGGGCGCCCTGATGACCCGGCAGATCGTGATCGGCGACCTGCACGAGTATCGGCTGGTGCGGCCGCTCGCGGGCCTCGCGGAGCTCGAGCGCGTGACGCAGGCGTCGGACCTGCTCACGCAGGCCTTCGGCACCGCGGAGGGGAGCCACTTCTTCCGCACCGGCACCGCGGCGGTCGAGCGCGTCGAGCGCCGCGTGGTCGAGCTCGCGCGAGAGCTGTCGCACCTGCAGGCATGACCGCACGGGCCGAGCGGTCGGGGAGCGGCTGCGTCGCCGGGCCGCTCCCACTCTTCAGCGCAAGGCCGGCATCACCTCCGCCGCGAGGCGCTGCATGGCGGTGCCGGCCTCCTTGGGGTCGACTCCCGCGGTGGGGCCGATGAGCACGAGCTTCGAGAGGCCGAGGCCCACGAGCTCGCGCAGCCGTGCGATGCAGGCGCTCGGCGGGCCCACCACCGCGAAGCGGTCCACGAACGCGGGCGAGAGCAGCCCCGCCTGCGCGGAGTCGCCGCGCGTGTGCTGCGTCATGTGGTAGCCGCGGTGCACGTCGGCGAGCACCGCGCGCTGCTCCTCGCTCGCGGGACCCGCCACGCGGCCGTGCATCACGCTGAAGCGCGCGAAGGTGCTGAGCCCGCCGCGCACGAGCGCGCGCGCGACCGCGACGTCGGGATGCGTGGCGACGTTGACGAACGCGCCAATTCGCAGAGAGGCGGGATCGCGGCCCGCCACGCGCGCCGCGGCGCGCGCCTGCGCCACGCCCCAGGCGACGCGCTCCGGGTCGGCGCCCACCGCGAGCAGCACACCGTCGGCGTGGCGCGCCGCCGCCTCGATCGCGCGCGGCCCAGTGCACGCCACCTCCACGGGCACCTTCGGGAGATCGCGGGGCAGCGAGTGGAGCTGGCTCGCCTTCGGCGCGTCGGCGAGCCGGAGCGAGGCGACAGGCGGCGCGGCGCGCTCGTCGAAGGAAACGCGCTCGAAGGGCAGCGCCTCGCCGCGCAGGTACGTCTGCAGCTCCGCGAGGTAGCGCTCCAGCACCGCGACGCGCGCGGGCGCGCGCCCGAGGTGCGCGAGCGCCGAGTCGCCGCGCCCGATGCCGAGCACGGCGCGCCCGCCCGAGATCGCGTGCACGCTCGCGATCGCCGACGCCGTGGCCGCTGCGTGGCGCGTCGCGGGATTCGTCACGCCCGTCATCAGCTTCACGCGCTCGGTCTCGCGGCCTGCGAGGGCGAGCGCGACGTAAGCGTCGCCCGAGAGATTCTGCGAATCCACCACCGCGAAGCCGTCGAAGCCCGCGTGTTCCGCGCGCTGTGCCTGCGCGCCGGCCGTGCGGGCGTCGGCGGCGCCGAGGGTCCAGAGCTCGAGTGCGCTCATCGGTCGCTCCTCGCGCGCATCCCGCGCTTCAGCCGCCCGCGCTGCCGCCGGTCAGCGCCGCGATCTCCTCCGCCGTGAAGCCCGCCTCGCGCAGCACCTCCCGCGTGTGCTCGCCGAGCTGCGGTACGCCGTGGCGCACGTCGGTGGGCGTCGCGGAGTAGCGGGGCGGCGAGCGCAGCACGTGCAGCGCGCCGGCGTGGGCGTCGGGCACTTCCACCAGCACGTTGCTGGAGAGCGCCTGGTCGTCGGCGAGGAAGCCGGGCAGGTCGTTGATCACGGCGATCGGCGCGCAGAATTGGCGCGCGCGTTCCTTCAGCTCGGCGTTCGAATGCTTGCCGATCTCGCCGCGGATGATGTCGTAGAGCGGGGCCGCGTTCACGATGCGCGCGACCAGGCTCTCGAAGCGCTGGTCGGCGATCACGTCGTCGCGGCCGAGCACGCGCATCACCGCCTCGAACTGGCGGTTCTCGATGATCACGATCGCCACGTGCCCGTCCTTCGTGGGCCACGCGGTGTAGAGGCCGTCGCCGACCGCGGGCGGCGGAGGGGGCGGCTCGCCGAACAAGCGCGGGCCGAGCACGTCGGGCAAGAGGAAGCTCGCGAAGGCGTCGAGCATCGGGACGTCCACGCGCTGGCCTTTGCCCGTGCGCTCGCGCGCGAACAGCGCGGCGAGCGTCGACCAGGCGGCGGTCATGCCGCTGGTCTTGTCCGCGAGCAGGTTCGGGATCAGCTTCGGCGGGCCGGCGCCGCCGAGCACGCGCGCGAAGCCGCTGCGCGCCTGGATGATCATGTCGTAGGCGGGCTGCTCTGCGTCGGGGCCGTCGGGGCCGAAGCCGCTGATCGCGACGTAGACGACGCGCGGATTGTCCTGCGCGATGCGCTCGTAGCCGAGGCCGAGGCGATCCATCACGCCCGGGCGGAAGTTCTCGAGCACGACGTCGGCGCGCGCGGCGAGACGCAACAGCGCGCGTTGACCCCCGTCACTCTTCAGATCGAGCACGACGCTGCGTTTGTTGCGGTTCACTTGCGCGAACAGGCCGGTCACGCTGCCCTTGCGCTCTCCCATCACGCGCGTCGAGTCGCCTGCGGGCGTCTCGATCTTGACCACGTCGGCGCCGAGGTCGCCGAGGATTTGGGCGCAGAACGGGCCCGAGATGATGGTGGAGAGATCGAGCACGCGGATGCCGCGCAGGGGCCCAGTGGTCTCGGTTCCGATTCCGACGCGCATCTGCGACATCGCGCCACCCTATCACGGCGCGGGAGCCCGAGGCGCTCGCTGCGTAGCGTCGCGCGCAGGCCGCGCGCCATCCTGCGGGCTCCGGAGCGGAGGAACGCGATGTCCGAAGCGTACGCCGACTACACCGAGCTGAAGTTCGAGCGCCCGAAGCCGGGCGTGCTCGCCGTGGTGCTCGACGCACCGGGCCTCAACAGCGTGAACCCGCGCATGCACCGCGAGCTCGCCGACGTCTGGCGCACGATCGATCGCGACCCCGAGACGCGCGTCGCCCTGCTGCGCGGCGCGGGCAGGGGCTTCTCCGCCGGCGGCAGCTTCGACCTGATCGAGGGCATCATCGGCGACTACGCGACGCGGCTGCGCATCCTGCGCGAGGCGCGCGACCTCGTCTACAACGTGCTCGACTGCAGCAAGCCGATCGTGTCCGCGATCCACGGGCCTGCGGTCGGCGCCGGTCTGGTCGCAGGCGTGCTCGCGGACGTCTCGGTCGTAGGCCGTACCGCGCGCATCATCGACGGCCACACACGCCTCGGTGTCGCCGCCGGCGACCACGCCGCGATTTGTTGGCCGCTGCTGTGCGGCATGGCGAAGGCGAAGTACTACCTGCTGACTTGCGACGCGCTGACGGGCGAGGAGGCGGAGCGCATCGGGCTCGTCTCGCTGTGTGTCGACGACGATCAGGTGCAGGCGCGCGCGCTCGCGGTGGCGGAGCAGCTCGCGAATGGCGCGCAGGCCGCGATCCGCTACACGAAGCAGACGCTGAATCTCTGGTACCGCCAGTTCGGCCCCGCCTTCGACGCCTCGCTCGCGCTCGAGTTCATCGGCTTCGGCGGCCCCGACGCGCGCGAGGGCGTCGCTTCACACCGCGAGAAGCGCGCGCCCAAGTTCTCAGGGCCGGCCGGAGACTGAGCGAGCGCGTCGCGCGCACGCCGGTGGGCTGCTCGAGCCCGCACTGCTCGGCGGCATCGCGGCCCAGCTCGTTTGCGCCGTGCGCGTACACGCCCACCAGCTCGAGATCGGGCCGCGCGAGGATCGCGCGCAGCGCGCGCCGCCCGACGTCGCCGGTCGTCCACTGGATCACGCGGAGGCGCGTCGTCATCGGCGCAGCATGTGGCGGGAGTGGCCCTTTGGGGTCTGACCCCAAAGGGCCGCTCGATTGAGGGCGGCTCACGTCAACACGCCCTTCTCGCCCAGCGCAGCGATCTTCTCCGCCGAATAGCCAAGCATCTCCTTCAGCACGCGCTCGTTGTCGCGCCCGAAGTGGATCGCCGCCTTCGGCCGGAGCGGCTCGAGCGCGCTGAGCTTTAGGCGGCCGCTCTCGACGAAGGTGGTCTGGTAGATCGAGTGCGCGCACTCGATCCAGTGGCCGCGGTGCTGCATCTGCGGGCATTCGCGCAGCCGGGCGGTGTCGAGCACTTCGTGGGCGGGCACGCCCCGCGCCTGGAGCGCGCGCTCGATCTCGTCCGCCTCGCGCTCGGCGCACCACGCGGTGACGGCGGCCGTCACGGCTTCGCGGTCGCCGCGGCGCGCGAGCAGCTCGGGGCGCCGCAGCTCGCGGCACAGCTCCCGCCAGTCCTCGTCGTGGCGCACGGAGATCGCCACCCAGCGATCCTCGCCCGCGCACGCGTAGACGTCGTGCGGGAAATAGTGCGGATCCTCGTTGCCGCAGCCGCGGATCACGCGGCCATTCACGGTCCAGTCGAGCACGCCCGGCGCGGCGAAGTGGAGCGCGCTCTCCGCCTGCGCTTGGTCGATGCGCTGGCCGCGCCCGGTGCGCCGCTGCACGGCGATCGCGCCGAGCAGCGCGAGCGTGTTGTACCGGACCGCGATGAAGTCGGTGTAGGCGGCCCACGGGCCCGACGGGAGGCCGTCGCGCTCCGACGCGAGCGTCATGTAGCCGGTGACGGAGGCGGCGAGATTCCCGAAGCCGGTGAAGCCGCGCCACGGGCCGGTCTGACCCATCAGGCACGACTCGATCAGGATCGCGCGCGGGTTCTCGGCGTGGATCGTCTCCCAGCCGAGGCCGAGTCCGTCGAGCACGCCGGGCGCGAAGGACGAGGTGACGACGTCGGCCCAGCGCACCAGGTCCATGATCACGTCGCGGCCCTCGGGCGTGTGCATGTCGACGGTCACGCCGAGCTTGTTGGCGTTCGCGCTCTGGAAGCCGCCGGCGCCCTCGGGATGCGGGTTCGCGAACTGATACGGCGGAATCACGCGCAGCGTGTCGATGCGCTTGCTCGACTCGACGTGCACGACGGTGGCGCCGTAGTCGGCGAGCACGCGCGTCGCGCCCGGGCCCGCCAGCACCCAGAAGAGATCGAGCACCTTGAGCCCGGCGAACGGCAGCTGCGCAGCGCTCGCGCCGCTCGGCTTCGAAGGGCCGGAGCGCTCGGCGACCGACAGCGGTTTCTCGCGCGTCTCGGCGAGCACCTCCTGCGTGTGCTCGCCGAGGCGCGGTGCGCGGCGCGTGAAACGCAGCGGTGTGTCGGAGAACTTCGCCCACGCGCCGGGGTGCTTCACGGGCGCGCCGTCGACGGGGCTCGGCAGCTCCACGGCGAACTCGCGCGCCGCGAGCTGCGGGCTGTCGACGATCTGCGCGAGATCGAAGACCGGCGCGACGAGCAGCCGCCGCTTCACCGACTGCTCCATCAGCTCCGCGCTCGTCTTCGTCGCGAAGAACGCGCCGAGCGCCGCGTCCACCGGCTCGTAGGCGGTTTCGGGCAGCGCGCCGCCGATCATGCGCAGCGCGAAGCTGTTCCAGTCCTCGTCCACCAGCGCCGGGTCGCAGCGTCCCTCCTCGACCAGCCAGCCGAGCAGGCGCTTCATGAAGTGGCCCGTGGACGGGAGGAACGCGGGGCCGAGCGTGACCCAGCCGTCGGCGGTCCGATAGCGCGTGCGCAGGAACGCGCCCTTCACATAGGAGCCGCCGGAGACGCGGCGCGCGGGCGTCTCGCCGATCGCGGCGTCGAGCGCGCGGAACTGCGTGGCGAGCGTTGTGGAGTGCTGCATCGAGACGTCGACGTGTTGGCCGCGCCCGGTCTGTTCGCGCGCGAAGTGCGCGATCAGTGCGCCGACGGCGCCATCGGCGGCGGCGTGCAGGCCAGCCTGGGGGATCGCCGCGCGCACGGGCCGGCCGTCGGACTCGCCGGAGAGGAAGTGCGTGGCGCCCGCCGCGAGGCCGATCAGATCGGTGGCCGCGTAGTGCGCCTTGGGGCCGTCCTGGCCGAATGCGCTGATCGAGACGTAGATCAGCGCGGGATTCAGCGCGGCGAGGTCGGCGTAGCCGAGGCCGCGCGCAGCGAGGTGGCCGGGCGCGAAGCTCTCGATCAGGAAGTCGGCGCCGCGGGCGAGTTGTCGCAGGGCGGCGCGGTCCGCCTCGCTCTCCAGATCGAGCACCGCGCTGCGCTTGCCGCGCGCCCACGCCCACCAGGTGAGCGAGTGCTCCGCGTCCGCGACGTCGCCCGCGAAGGGGCCGCGTCGCCGCGCGCTCGATCCGCTCGGCGGCTCGACGGCGATCACGTCGCAGCCGAGGTCGGCGAGCAGCTGCCCGCACAGGATGCCGTCTTCGTTCGCGAGATCGAGCACGCGGTAGGGGCGCAGCATGGGGCCATGCTACGCGAAGTAGCCCTTTGGGGTCTGACCTCAAAGGGCCACTGCGGGTATCGTGCGCCGCCATGCCGATCACGTTCCCCGCTGCGCAGCGCGTGCGTCTTCCCGAGGTCACGCTCGAGGTTCACGAGGCCGGGAGCGGACCCGCCGTCGTGATGTGTCACGGCTTCCCCGAGCTCGCGTACTCCTGGCGTTATCAGGTGAACGCGCTCGCGGCCGCCGGCTTCCGCGCCATCGCGCCGAACCAGCGTGGCTACGGCTGGAGCGACCGCCCGACGCGCGTCGAGGACTACTCGCTCGATCACCTGTGCGACGACATGGCGAGCCTGCTCGACGCGCTCGGCATCGACCGCGCCGTGTTCGCCGGCCACGATTGGGGCGGCTTCGTGTCGTGGGGGATGACCGTGCGGCATCCCGACCGCTGCCTCGGCGCGATCGGCGTGAACACGCCCTACATGGCATTCCCCACCACCGAACAGCTGCGCGCCGTCTTCAAGGACGACGAGAAGCTCTACATCCTCTGGTTCCAGAAGCCGGGCGTGGCGGAGGGCGTGCTCGACAGGAATCCGCGGCTCGTGTTCGAGAAGCTGATGCGCCGTGCGACGGGGCCCGCGCCGGCTCTCTTGTTTCGCGGCGACGGGCCGCAAGACGCGAACCCCTTCAAGCGCCTCGAGTCGATGGAGCCGATGGGCGCGCCGCTCCTCACGCGCGAGGAGCTCGAGGTCTACACCAAGGCCTTCGACCACTCGGGCTTCTTCGGGCCGGTGAGCTGGTACCGGAACGCCGACGAGGACAAGCGCGTGATGCCCGAGCTGGGGGTCGCGCCGCTCTCGCTGCCGTGCCTGATGGTGACGGCGTCGTGGGACGCCGCGCTCCCGCCGCAGGCCGCGCTGCCCATGCGCGCGCTGTGCAGCGACCTCGAGATCCACGAGCTCGCCTGCGGTCACTGGACCCAGCAGGAGCAGCCCGCCGCGCTCGCGCGCGTCGTGCTCGACTGGCTGCGGCGCAAGATCGCGTGAGCGCAGGACGCGCGCGTCGCGCGCTGCGGCGATCCCCGCGCCGGGGAGGGCGATGAAGTCGCTGCTCGTTTACGGCGCCACCGGGTACTCGGGCCGGCTGCTCGCAACGCACGCCACCGAGCGCGGGCTCGCGCCGATCGTGGCGGGCCGCAATGCCGACAAAGTGAAGGCGCTCGCCGAACGCCTGCGCGTGGAGGCGCGCGTCGCCGCGATCGACGACGGGCCCGCGCTGCGCGCGATGCTGGAAGGCGTCGGTTGCGTGCTGCACGCCGCCGGCCCCTTCTCGGCCACCGCGCGCCAGATGTTCGAGGCGTGTCTCGCGGCGCGCGTCCACTACCTCGACATCACCGGCGAGATCCCCGTCTTCGAGCTGGCCGAGTCGCTCGGTGCGCGCGCCCGCGAGGCGGGCGTGATGCTGATGCCGGGCGTCGGCTTCGACGTGGTGCCGAGCGACTGCCTCGCCGCCCACGTCGCCGCGCGCATACCCGAGCCGCACACGCTGCGCATCGCCATCGATGCGCTGGGAACGCCCACCCGCGGCACCGCGAAGACGAGCATCGAGATGCTGGGCGCCGGCTGCCTCGTGCGCCGCGCCGGGCGCATCGTCGCGCTGCCCGCCGGCAGCCTGCAGCGCGACTTCGACTTCGGCTTCGGCCCGGCGCGCTGCGCGGGCGCGCCGCTCGCCGACGTCGTCAGCGCCTGGCACTCGACGCGCGCAGAGAACATCGAGGTCTACCTGCGCGCGACGCCCGGCATGCGCACGATGCTGCGCGCGAGCGGATGGCTCGCGCCCCTCCTGCGCACGCGTTCGCTAAAGCGCGGACTCCAGCGCATGATCGACGCGATGCCCGAGGGCCCGAGCGAGGAGGAGCGCCGGGAGCGGCGCGGGCACATCGTCGCGGAGGCGATCGGCGCGCGCGGCGAGAAGGCGCGCGCGCGCCTCGACACGCCGAGCGGATACCAGCTCACGATGCTGGCCGGCGTCGAGATCGCGCGGCGCACGCTCGAGGGCGGCGCAAAGCCCGGCTACCAGACGCCGGCCACCGCGTTCGGAGCCGACCTCGTCCTGGGCCTCGACTGCGTGCGCAGCGAGGGCTGACGGAGGTGCGCTCGGGCGCGGGCAACCGGGAATCCGGGCACGCTCGGACGCGGCTCGGAAAGCCGCGAGCGCCCGAGCGCCAGCGAAGCTGACGCAGGGCGCGCGCAGCGAGGCGAAGCCGAGCGAAGATCGGAAAGGAAGGACGGCCCCGATGCTCGATGCGAAGGCGATCTCGCTGGCCGGCAAGGTCGCGGTGGTGACCGGCGGCGGCGCGGGGATCGGCCGCGCCATCGCCGAGACGTTTGCCGCGTGCGGCGCCGCGGTGGTGGTGGCAGAGCGCGACCCCCAGCGCGCGCGCGACGTCACGGCCGCGATCTCGTCGCGCGGCGGGCGCGGGCTGGCGTGCGTGGGCGACGTCTCGCAGCAGCCGGCCGTGGACGCGCTCGCGCGCGAGACGCTCGCCGCGTTCGGGCGCGTGGACGTGCTCGTCAACAACGTGGGCGACTGGCTCGGCTACGGGAGCTCGTTCGTCGAGAGCACCGACGAGCAGTGGCACGCGCTCTTCGACGCGAACCTCGGCGCTGCGCTGCGCTGCACGCGCGCGCTCGCGCCGCCGATGATCGAGCGCGGCGAGGGCGGCAGCATCATCTGCGTCACCAGCATCGAGGCGCACCGCGGGATCCCGGGCAACGTCGTCTACTCCGCCTTCAAGGCCGCGACCGAGGGCTTCGCGCGCAGCCTCGCCCTCGAGCTGGCGCCGGAGCGCGTGCGCGTGAACTGCATCGCGCCCGAGACCACCGACACGCCGCAGGTTCCCGTGATGCGTTGGCTGCCCGAGGAGTTGAAGGCGCGCATTCCCTACTGGATCCCGCTCGGCCGCTTCGGCACGCCCGACGACCTCGCAGGCGCGGCGCTCTTCCTCGCCTCCGATCTCTCGGCCTGGGTGACGGGCACGACGATCCAGGTGAACGGCGGCGCGCTCGCGGCAGCCGGCTGGTATCGCACGCCGAAGGGCGGATGGACGAACACGCCGATCGTGACGGGCGGCGGCCTCGGCGGCTGAAATCGCCGCGGCTTCAGCGTCTCGGCTGCTCCAGCAGCCAGAACAGCACGTTGTCGCGGAACACGTCGCTGCGCGTGAGCCCGAGGTGCGACTCGGGCAGGAACAGCACCTGCCGGAGGCCGAGCGGCGAGTCGACGCCGGGCCGATACGGCGCGCCCGCGCGCTCATCGAGCAGCGCGCTCGTGCGCAACACCGTCTCGTCGCCCGGCCCGAGGCGCGCGACGGCGACGCGCCCGGTCGCACGCTCCATCGAGACCTGTGCCGGCGTCGGCGCGGCGTCGCCCGCGACCAGCAGCAGGTCGAGGCCCGCGGGCGGCCGCGCGTCTGAGCGGTCCAGCGCCGCCTGGAAGGCGCGCGCGCGTTCGAGGGCGCGGCGCTGGAAGGCGAGGGCGATCTCGCGGCGGCGAGCGGCGTCGCTCACCTCCGGCAGCAACGCCGCGAGCTCGGAGGCCTGCGCGGGGTCGGCGAGACCCCAGTTGTTGAGAACCCAGAGCGTCGGGTCGAGCAGATCGCCGACGGGTCGCTCGGCGTCGCCGTTCCAGAGGGCCGGTGCGTGGCGCGAGCGCGGCAAGAGCTGGTAGATCGAAGGAAACGTGCCGAGCACGGCGGGCGAGTAGTACGGCAGGGTCGGGCCGATCTTGCGCCCGTTCACGAGCTGGACGAGCGCATCGACGGAGCCCGCGTTCGGCGTGCCGATCAGGATCACGCGCTCGACGCGCTGCGCGCCCTGCCAGGTGAGGGCGGGCAGAGAGCCGTCCGCGGGCAGGTCCTGCGCGCCGTACATCAGGTAGTACCGCGCGAGCAGGCCGCCCATCGAGTGCGCGGCGATGTCGAACTTCACGTCGGCGTTCTGGATGCCGAAGCGCCGCGCGTACTCGCGCTGCAGGGTGGCCCGCTTCTCCTCGATGAACGCGTGCAGGCGCCTCGCGTTCTCCACGTTGTCGCGCCGCCAGTCGTAGTCGAACTGGAAGCAGGTGAAGTGGTCGCCGCCGTAGTCCACCTCGCCGGCGAGCCCGAGCGCCTCGTCGCGATAGCCGCCGGCGCCGAGCGTGGCGAGGATTCCGGCGTAGGCCTGGATGTCGAACGGAATGCCGGCCAACTGGATGCGCAGCTTGTCGAGCACGCCGCTCGGCGTGAGCTCGTCGTGCAGCTCCGCGAGGCTGCGCAGCGCGTCGATGGGCAGCGCGATCAGGCGGGCGCCGGCGGGCCGCGCGGGATCGGCGGCGCCTCCTTCGAACGCGCCCCACGCGAGCGCGCCGGTGCTGGGATCGCGCAGCTTCGAGCCGAGGATGCCCGGGATCGCGATGATCGGGTTGCGATCGGGGCCGTGGTGGCGCGCGGCCGGCGTGTAGAGCAGCGAGAAGTCGGGCGCCGGCCGCGCGGCGCAGCCGAGCGCGAGCCAAAGCGCCGTGCAGATCGCGAGCGGAGATCTCGGGCGGAGCGTCATGCGCGGGTGCCCCCCGCTGCGATGCCGGGGCGCGCCGCGGGCAACGCCGCGGCCTGCGCCGCCGCGGCGGCGACTTCAGCGCCCGTTCGCCCCGCGCGCGACGCGCCGGCGAAGCGGCCGGCCGCGCGCGCTCAGCAGGTCGCGCGGCTGCGCGAGACGCAGATGCCGGAGAAGCCGCCGCCCGGGCTGCGCAGGTTCGTCACCTGCCCCTCGTACACGCGGGCGCCGAGCAGCAGCACCCGGTCGCGGTACGCGTAGGCGCGCACGTCGAACTTCATCTCGCGCGGTCCGTCGCTGGTGTCGACGTGCACGAGGCCCGGAGGCGCGTGCCGCTGAGCGACGTAGCCGGGCTCGGCGGCGATCTCCGCGAACTTCTTGCGCGAGATCTTGTCGCCGCGGTAGACGGCGCGGCTGCCGAACGCCGCCGCCGGCTTGAAGACCCAGCTCGCGCGCTCGGCCCAGACCCGCGCGAGGTCGAGCTCCGCGAGCAGGCGCGTCTCGGGGACGACCTCGGCGAGGAAGCGCGCGTCCTCGGCGCCGACGCCGAGCTCCGCGAGCCGCTCGGGCGACGAGAACAGCGCGAGGCGCCGCTTGTCCGCCAGCAGGAAGTGCTCGCGCGGCGAGGGCGTCACCACGACCTGGTTCGCGAGGTAGGCGTCGCGCAGCGCGCGCGTGCGCTCGGTCGCGAGCGAGAAGTCCGTGTCGCGCAGGTAGACGAGCTGCACCGGCCAGCCGCCGAGCGCGACGCCACCGTCCGCTCTCGGCGCGAGCTCGCGGGTGTCGGCTATGCGGGCCTCGATGCCCGCGCGTGCGAAGAGCTGGCGGAACATCTCGAACTCGGGGGCGAGGAACTGCTGCGCGGGCGCATCGTCCACGATCGCGACACGCGCGAGCCCTTCATCCGCGGAAGCTCCCGAGCGGCGGGTTGCGGAGAGCTCGGCACGAAACGTCTCGACCAGGTCGCGCTCGAGGTCGTCGACCGAGAGCAGGTCCGTGCACACGCAGGCGAGCTTCTCGGGATCGCACAGCGCCGCGGTGTGGAGGCCGTTCAGCAGCGCGCCGCCCGCGTTCGTGTTCACCTCGATCAGCCGCGGGCCCGCCGGCGTGACGTGGAAGTCGTAGCCCATGAACACGCCGAAGTTGCCCGGCGCGTGGCGCGTCACCGGGTCGGCGAGCGGGGCGAGCGCGGCCTGATAGGCGGGCGAGTGGGCGAGCCCGAACAAGAGGCGCACGCAGCGCTGGATCGCGGAGAAGTGCGCCGGGTCGAGGCCGATGACCGTGGCGCCCGCGTACGGGATCTCGGCGCGTTCGGCCATCGACGGGTGCTCCCGGGCGCCTCGCGGCTCAGTGTCCGTAGCTGACGACGAAGTCGTCGTACACGACGGTGCCCGCGATCAAGATGCGCGGGAAGTCGAGGCTCGTGGTCGTCATGTCGTAGGATTCCTTGACGAGATTCTGCGGGTCCGCACCCGAGCGGACGAGCACGAGCGAGGAGCCGTCGATCGGATAGCGGTCGCCGCGGAGGTCGTAGAAGAACAGGCTCGCGGCCCCGGCCGCGTCGTAGAAGGTTTCGTCGTCGCTGGTGTCGGCGGTGCCCTTGGTGTCGACCCGCGCGCCCGCCTGGATCGCGGCGAACGAGTCGAAGGCGGCGCGCTTGACCTTGCGGATGCGGATCTCGAGCAGCCGCCGCTCCGGCTCGATCTTTCCCTTTTTCGACACGCCCACGATGCCCGTCGTGCCGAAGTGTGAGACGAGCGCGGCGTAGCTCGCGCCGCCTCGCGTGCGGAAGCGCACGATGCCACCGCCGGCCAGCGTCACCTGCTTGAGCCGCGCGGTGTCGGGGACCGTCGCCCCCACCGCGTAGGGGATCGGCGTGCCGAGGCCCTCGAAGGTGATGGTCTCGGGAGGCGGCGTCTGCGCGGAGGCGGGGACGGCGAGCAAGACGGCCAGCGCGAGGAAGAGAAGCGGGCGCATCGGATTCTCCAGGCAACGAGGGTCGGAGGAGGACAGGGGATAGCCGCGCTCGGGCCGCCGTGTCACGCCGGGCCCCGCGGGCGGCGTCCTGCCCCGGCCCGCGCGCTGGGGCACACTGCGCCGCCCCGAGGAGGCTGCGCATGCTCGCGATCAAGCAGGACGTGCCGAACGGTCGGATCGAGGGAAGCTGCGACGAGCGCTTTGCCGAGGTGGCGCGCGAGTTCGCGCGCAACTTCACGGAGCGCGGCGAGGTGGGCGCGAGCGTCAGCCTCACGCTCCACGGCGAGCCGCTCGTCGACCTGTGGGGCGGCGTCGCGGACCCCGCCAGCGGGCGCGCCTGGGAGCGCGACACGGTCAGCATCGTCTTCTCCTGCACGAAGGGCGCGACGGCGCTGTGCGCGCACCTGCTCGTCTCGCGCGGCCTGCTCGACCTCGACGCGCCGGTGCAGCAGTACTGGCCCGAGTTCGCGGCGCGCGGCAAGGAAGGCGCGACCGTGCGCATGATGCTCGACCACACGGTAGGCGTGCCCGTGATGTCGGCGCCGGTGAAGCCGCTCGGCGCTGCCGACTGGGACTACATGATCGGGCTGCTCGAAGCGCAGGAGCCGTTCTGGAAGCCGGGCACGCGCAACGGCTACCACATGATCAACTTCGGCTGGACGGTCGGCGAGCTCGTGCGCCGCGTCAGCGGCAAGTCGCTCGGCGCCTTCTTCCGCGACGAGCTCGCGCGGCCGCTCGGCATCGACTTCTGGATCGGTACGCCGGAGGCGATCGAGCCGCGCGTGGCGCCCATGAGCTTCTACAAGCCGGCGCCCGGCGAGGTGCCCGGCGAGTTCATGGCGAAGGTGATGAGCGAGAAGGACTCGATCCAAGGCCTCTCGATGCTGAACCTCGGCTTCGACGCGAACTCGCGCGAGTGCCACGCGGCGGAGATCGGCGGCGCCGGCGGCATCTCGAACGCGCGCGGGCTCGCGGGGCTCTACGCGCCCTTCGCCTGCGGCGGAAAGCTCCGCGGCAAGACTTTCGTGGACGGGGCGACGCTCGCGCGCATGGGCGAGATATCGGCGGCCACGCAGGAGGACGCGACGCTCTTGATCCCGACGCGCTTCGCGCTCGGCTTCATGAAGTCGATGGACAACCGCCGGCGCGCGCGCGGCGACCGCGACAGCGCGATCCTCTCGTCCGCGGCGTTCGGCCACGTGGGCGCCGGCGGCTCGATCGGCTTCGCGGATCCGCGCGAAGAGCTCTCGTTCGGCTACTCGATGAACCAGATGGGCAAGGGCATCCTGCTGAACGAGCGCGGTCAGTCGCTAGT
>CAYWRY010000032.1:0-33722 GCA_964460485.1 uncultured Spirochaetales bacterium | reverse complement strand
GCTGCAGGCTGCGCGCTGTGAGGCGAAGCCGAACGCAGCCGGAAAAGGCCTCTAAGCCAGCGCTGGCTCCGCTTTGCGGGCCGAGCTCGTGGCCGCGCTGCGGCTCACGATGCCGGTCGCCTCGTCGAGCCCGGCCAGCATCCGGCCGTAGAGCCGGATCTTCAGCGACTCGAGCACGATGAAGCCGAACAGCGCGCAGATCGACTTCGAGACCGCGCCGGCGAGGCCGACCATCTCGAGCATCGCGTCGCCTTCGCCGCCCTTCGCGAGCACGAGCACGACTAGGCCGAACAGCGTGCCGATGAAACCGATCGGCGGGAGGATGTTCGAGAACATCGTGATCGGCTTGGCGTAGTTGGCCTCGTACTCGTTCGTGACGTACTGGCGCGACGCGTCGATCAGGAACGCCAGCGGCATGCGCTCCGGATTGTCCTTCTGCGACGCGCGCAGCACGCGCAACACCTGTACGGCGATCGGCTCGTGCACGGCCGGCGTCTCCTTGTCGAGCGCGGCCTTGATCTCGGCGGCGCTCACTTTGCGCGTCACCGCGAAGCCGCGCATGCAGGCGCGCAGGCCCCACCAGAACGGAAACCAGACGGCGATCAGGGCGCAGATCGTGACCACCAGCGCCGCGATCGAGCCAGCGTTCCAACTTGCTTCGGGGGCCATGGGGGTTCTCCTGTCGAATCGGTGAAAGGCTCGCCGCGCGCCGCGCGCGGCTCACTCCTCGGGCATGTCCGCGTTGAGGCGCGCGTCTGGATCGCGGTCGCGCCAGTACTGCTCCTCGACGAGCTCGAGCGCCTTGTTCACGTTGGTGCGGCGGCCGACCGGGTAGTCGACCATCAGGTTCCCGCGGCCCTCGAAGCGCAGCTTCAGGTCGTCGATCATGGCCTCGGCGCGGTGCGGCGCGTCGAGCTTCGCCAGCACCTCGATTGCCAGGAAGCGGATGCTCGCGTCGAGCCCGCCGATCTCGGGGTGATGGCTCGTCCAGTCCCTCTCGAGCAGCGGCTCGACGTGATCGTCCATGTAGTCGAGGAAAAACGTGCGGAAGAGGACGACGCCGTTCTTGTCTTTGCGCAGCCGCATCGAGTCGAGCGTCTTCAGGTGGCGCGCCAGGTCGTCGCGCGTGCGCTCCATCGAGCGGTGGATCTCCGCGAGCGTCTCGCCGCCGAGCGGCTTGCTCGCGCGCGCCAGCTCGACGTCCTCGAGCGGCACGGGCTCGTAGCTCGCACAGCCGGAGAGCGCGCCGGCGAGAGCGAGCGCCAGCGAGATCGCGATTCGCTTGGTCATCGGAGCTCCTCCCCGGCTCACTCGTCCCAGCCGCCGCCCGTCACGTCGACGTCGGCGTGCTCGTGGTACATGCGCCGCAGCAGCGCGTGGAGCGGGTGGTCGCGCCGGGCGCGCAGCTCGCCGGACAGACCGTCCGTGTCGAGCGTCGCCTTGTAGAGCGGCAGCGTGCGGCGGCGGGCCTCGATCTGCGTGCCGAGCCGTTCGACCAGCGCGCTGACCTCGTCGATCTCGCGGTTGAGCTGCGAGAGCTGCGCGGCGTCGAGCTTCTCGCCCGTGCCCACCGGCGCCACGAGCTCGCCGTCCTCGGACATCGCCGCCGGCGGGGCCGTGCGCGAGCCGCCCGCGAGCTGCGCCTGGAGCGACTTGAGCCGCGCCTTCGCCTCGTCGCGCTGCACGCTCAGCTTCGCGAGCCCGGCCTCGAGCTCGTCGATGCCCTTGCCCTCGGCGTAGCCGAGGTACACCAGCACGAGGCTGTCGGAGAACGCGCTGACCAGCGTCTTCAGCCGCTCCGCCTCGGGCTCACCGCCCGAGATCCAGCGCGACAGCGCGCGCGAGCGCGTGGCCCCCTCGGCAGCGGGACGCACCAGCTCGAGGTACTCGCTCTCGCGGCCCTGGCGCTGCAGCGCGGCCGTGATGCCCGGCCAGATCTGGCGGTCGAAGGGGAAGATCTTCAGCGCCGCGCGGTACTGGCGGATCGCGACGTCCAGCTCTTCCGCAGTCGGATGCTTCGCGTACACCAGGTACGCGTCGCCGATGCCGCGCGCGGCCTCGTGCGCCGCGAAGTACGCGGAGTCCGGAACGCCCTCCTTGCCCTCGTTCGTGGCGTAGTAGAGGAACAGCTGCAGGTAGCGCGTGTACAGGCGCGCGGCGTTGCGCGCGTGCTGGTCGGCCTTGTGCGGCAGCGCCTGAGCCTGCGCCAGGTAGTAGTCGGCGATGTTGAGCGAGGACTCCTGGATCTCCTCCCAGAGGCCTCGCATCTTCAGCACGTAGTCGGCCTTCTGCAGGTAGCCGAGCTCGCCCCAGCGATCGTCGCCGGCCTCGGCCATGCGGTTGTAGACGTCGATCGCGTCCTCGAGCGTGAAGGTGGTCTGGATCTCGGGATCGACGCCGAGGCGCTGCTTCGCCGCGTAGATCTCGCCGAGCAGGCGCAGCGTGCGCGTGTGCACCGCCGCCTCGCCCTGCACGGTGTCCGCGCGGTCGAGGGCGGTCTGGTAGGCGGCGCTCGCCACCTGGAGCGCCTTCACCGTCGATTCGCTGAGGCCCTCGCTCGCGAGCTTGCCGCGCGCGCTGTCGTGGAGCTTCGCCGCCTCGAACAGCGCGAGCGTGAAGGTGAGGCTGCCGGCGTCGGACTCCGAGCCGTCGAGCCGCTCGATGATGCGCGTCAGGTACTCCTTCGACGACGCGCTCACCGGGATCACGTCCGGGTGACCGCCCACGCGGCCGTCCGCGAGGCTGCGGATCACCGAGCCGAGCGGATCGAGGCCCGCGTCGACGCCGAGCTCCTGGCTGCGCAGCAGGATCAGCCGCGCGACGTTCTCGTACAGGTAGGGCAGCGACGCCGCGAAGCCGGCGGCCGGCGAATCGTTCAGCGAGAGCGCCTGCATCGTCTGGTACGGCTCTTCGAGCGGCACAACGACCTTCTGCCAGAGGTCGAGCACATAGCCGACGAAGTCGTGCTCGCGGCCGAGCTCGAGCGCCTCGTGCGCGTGGACGTAGTGGTACCAGTAGTGGTTCTCGCTGCGGCCGAGCTGATCGGAGAGCTCGTCGATCGCGTCGACGCTCTTCTCGAGCTGGTCGGGATCGGCGCTCGCTAGATAGAGCAGCAGGTAGCCGATCGCCTGGCGGCGGATGCGCTGCTCGTCGTCGGGTCCGGCCTCGCCGTCGTCGACGACGGTCTCGAACTGCTCGGTGATGTACCGCTCGAGCGGGACGCCGGCCTCCTTGCCGTACTGTTCGAGGCGCGCCTTCAGGGCGCTCGCGTCGGCCGAGGAATAGACGTACGCGTAGTCGAGGTAGCCGTCCCACGCGTTGCCTTCCGCGCGGGCGCTCGCTCCCGAGAACAGCGCGAGCGCCACCACGGCGGCGCCCCAAGCGATCTGGCGTGCAGCACGCAGACCCATGCTCAACCCCCCAAGCACTCGAGTGCCAAACGAAGCTCGACACAGCGGTCGACCGCGGGCCGGCCCGGCGCGCGCTCGATCCACATCAAGAACGCATTCAGGTTCTTGGTCTCCACGAAGCGGTATCGGCCCGCGGCGCTGGAACATTCAGTCCGGCCGCGCACCACGCGGAGCAGCGCCATCTTTCGCTCGTCCTCTTCGCGATCGGTGGCGCACGCGGCGAGGGAGCCGAGCGGCACGGCGGCGAGGTTCTCGTTCTGACCGTTGCCCGAGGCGCGCTGCGGCGCGCTGCGCTCGGTGCGGCCCACCGAGGCCGTGTTCTCCTCGACCCCGGTGGCCCGAGCGGACGCCCCCGTGAAGCCGAGGCTCTGCGGGCGGGTCGCCGACAGCGTTTGGGGTCTGACCCCCTTTGGGTTCAACGCTGCGCGAGTGGCAAGGTTGTGTCCCGAAGCGTTCTCGTCGAAGGCGGCGGGCGGCGCGGCGGGCGCGGCGGCGGCGAACGCAGGCGGGCGGCTCGGGCTGCCGGCCTTCGCCACGACGTTCGTGCGCACGGCGCGCGAAGGCAGCGCGGCCGGTGCGCCGGCGGGCGCCGGGTCGCCGATCGGCGAGAAGTCCGCGAGGGCGGGCAGGGCGCGCTGCGTCTTCGCCGGCGCGCGCGCGGCCGTGCGCGCGGGCAGCGGCGGCGGCGCGGGGTTCGTCGACGGAATCGCGGGAACGGGCGACAGCGAGTCGATGCTCACGACCGCCGGCGGCTTCTGTACCGGCTCGCGCGCGACGCGCACGGGGGCGGGCGTCGGCACGAACTCCTCCGGCGGCTCCACGGGGGCCGGCATCGCGGGAAGCGGGGGCGGAGGCGGCGGCTTCTTCGCGACCTTCACCGGCTCCGGCGGCGGCTCGGGGGCGACGGGCTCCGGCTCGGAGGGCGGCTGCTCGGCGACCACGGGCTCGGGCTCCGGCTCGGGCAGCACCGGCTCCGGCTCGGGCGGCGGCAGCTCCTCCTCCTCTAGCGGCGGCGGCGTGAACATCACGATTTGCGGCCCCTGATCGTCCGGCGGCTGCGTGAACAGCGGGGCCAGCACCAGCGTCAGCGCGACCGCGCCCGCGAGCGCGCCCGCACCGCCGCCGAGCACGCGCGCGACAAGGCGCGCGGGATGCTCGCCGCGCAGAGCCAGGCGCGCGTTCACGCGCAGCGAGTCGCGCGCGCCGTACGGGCTCGGCGTGAAGGCCGGAGCCAGCGCGACTTTCGCCGCGCCGTGGCCGTAGGTGTGCCGGAGCCGCCAGTGCGCCATCAGCTCGGCCGCCCGCGGCGCGACGCCATCATCCGCTGCTTCCCGCGTCCCTTCGTCATCTCGTCGACTCCGCTCGCACCGCCCGGCCGGGCGACGCGCTGGCTATTGCGCCGGGCCGCCGGCGAGCGGCGTCACCGTCGCGCGGCGCCGCTGTGGCCAGGACTCCTCGACGAGGCTCACCGCGGTGAGCAGATCCTGGCTGCGCGAATCCGCGTCGGGCGCGAGCACCGGGCGCCCGCCACCGCGCCGCGCCAGCTCGGCGAGCCTCGCGCGCAGCTCGCGCTCCGCGATCCGCACGCTGCTGCCAGGGTTGTTAGGGTCGATCAGCTCGAAGGGGCTCGTCTGCGCGTCGTGCTTCGGGTGGACGCGGAGCTGCCACGCGATCGGCGCCGAGGAGGGCATGCCCTCGCTCTCGGTGGTGATCTTGGGCACGACGATCTCGCCCAGCTCCACCGCCATCTGCTTGCCCGATTGCATCTGGGTCAGCGCGATGAGCAGCAGGAACGCGAGATCGACGAAGGAGAACAACCACACCGGGGCGCCGTGAGCGGATTGATCGGTGGCAGACATGGCGCACTACAGCGGAAAAACGCGCCCGAGCATGAGTGACGGCTCTCACAAAGCGGCCGGTCGGTCGAAGCGATGAGCAGGCGACAGGAGGGCCCGAATGCTCCGCCGAATCCGCTGCTTTGCCGTGGCGCTGCTTGCGCTCGCGCTGCTCGCGCCTTCCGCGCAGGCAGCGGAGCTGTATCTGAACGGCACCTTCATGCAGTCGCTCGGGCGCGACAACTCGTCCGGCGTCATTCAAGACAACGTGGCGCGAGTGCTCGGGAGCGACGGCGACTCCTCGGTCGGCTACGGGCTCGGCGTCGGCTTCGGCTTCGACTTCGAGGAGGTGCTCCCGCGCAAGTGGGACGCGTGGGGCACGGCCTTCCGCATCGAGGGCGAGTTCGTCTACGGCCGCGAATACGAGTTCGTCAGCAACACCGTGGATCCGACCACGGGCGATCCGCTCCCGCGCAAGTTCTTCGACGAGGTGAAGGTCTGGAGCGTCATGCCGGTCAACCTCTTCATCGACGTGCCGCTGCGCCGCCCGATGTCGAAGATCTTCGGCCGGGTGCCGCGGCTCGAGCCGTTCGACTTCTCCTTCGGTTTCGGCGCCGGCGTCTCGCACGTCCACATCAACGCCTTCGACAACACCGGCAACGCGCGGGACTCGGTCTACAAGTTCACCTTCCAGGCGAACGCCGCGCTCTCCTACGAGCTCAACGAGCGGACCAAGATCCAGTTCGGCTACCGCTACCTCGACCTCGGCGCGACCGACGCGGACCTCGAGTTCAACAACACCAACATCCAGATTGGTACGGTCAACCTCGACTTGAAGGCCCACGAGTTCGTGCTCGCGGCGCGCTGGGCCTTCGACCGGAAACCGCTCGCGGACATGGACATCCCGATGCCGCGCTGGCTGGGCGGCGACGGCGGCGGCCCGGCGAAGGCGAAGCCGGAGAAGCCGAAGAAGAAGCGGCGCTGGTGGCCGCGCTGGCTCGGGGGTCGCCGGGGTCCCTGAGCGGAGGATTCCGCCGGCTGCGGGGCGGGCGGCGTCCTCGCCGCGCGCGCGACGCGATCCGATCGCCGGAGTCGCCCCTTGCGCCGCTACGTTGCGCGGCCATGTCTTCCCGCCGGCGGCGAACGGGAGCGGTGAGGGTCGCGCTCGGGATCGCGCTCGCATGGGCGAGCCCCGCAGCGCGCGCGCAGGCGCCGGCGCGCGTCTACGGCGTCGAGATCGAGCGCGCGGGTGCCGTCGACCGCGTGCTCGTGCTCGCCTCCGGCGAGGCGGAGGCGACCCTCGAGGAGACATCGGCGGAAGAGGTGGTGCTGCGCCTCGCCAACGCGGCGCTCGACGCGCGGGCGTCGCGGCGCGTCGTGCCCGGCAGCCGCGTGGCGATTCGCGACGTGAGCATCGCCGAGAGCGGCGGGCTGCCGCCGGGGGTCGAGATCCGCGTGCGCCGCGTCGCCGGGATGCGCGCGCAGCTCTCCCAGCGCGGCGCGATCGTGGCGCTCGAGATCGCGCGTCCGCCCGAGCCCGAGCGGCCGGCCGCCGCCAGCATCCGCATCGACCTGCGCGATCGGCCGATCGCCGAGCTGGTGCGCGAGGTGCAGCGGATCACCGGGCGCGCCTTCGTGTGGGACGACCGGCTCCAGGGCACGGCGACCGTGATCGTGCAGGACCCCGTCACCCCGGGCGAGGCGCTCGAGATCCTGCACGCGACGCTGTTCGCGAAGGGCTTCGCGGCGATGCCCTCGCCGGGCGGCGCGCTGGTGGTGCTGCCGATCGACGAGGCGCGCACGCGAGCGCCCAAGGCCGAGCGCGCGCTGGCGGAGGAGCGCGCGGGCCTGATCACGATGCTGACTCGCTTTCGCACCGCCAACGCCGAGCAGTTGGTGAACCTGCTCTCGCCCTTTGCGGGCGCGACGCTCCACGTGGTCGCCTACGCGCCCACGAACGGCGCGATCCTGGTCGGCCCGGAGAGCGCGATCCACCGCTGGCTCGGCCTCGCGCGCGACCTCGACGAGACCTCGCGCCGCGAGCTGATCGTGATCCGCCCGCGCCATCGCACGGCGAGCGACCTGTTCGCGCTGCTCTCGGAGGCGGTGCTGGACCCGCTCAGCGGGCGCGCGCGCGTCGAGCTGTTCCTCGACGAGCGCACCAACGCGCTGCTCGCGCGGGCCGAGCCGGAGCGGTTGCGCGAGCTGCGCGCCCAGGTCGAGGAGCTGGATGCGCCGCCCGAGCTCACGGGCGAGGTGCTCGTGCTGCGCCCGCGCTTCGCCGACCCGGAACAGCTCGCGACCCAGCTCGAGGCGCTGGCCGCGGGGCGCCGCGCGCCGCCGGCCGGAGCCGGCGCGGCGGCGCTCGGCGGCGCCCAGCTCCAGATCGCGCGGCACGCGAGCACGCGCACGCTGCTCGTCACCGCCGACCCGGCCACGCAGCGCGAGCTGCGCGCGCTCGCCGAGGCCCTCGACGTCGAGCCTCCCTCGATCGCGATCGAGGCGCAGGTGGTCGAGGTGGCCACGGCGGGGCAGCTCGCGCTCGGCATCGACGCGTTCATCCCGTCGACCGACCCCTCGAACCCCGGGCGCACGATCTTCGGCGTCGGGGTTGGCGACCCTTTCGACCAGGCGCCCGATCCGCTGAGCCCTGACTTCCTCGCGCGCTACGCGCGGGCGCCCGTCCTGATCCCGGTGATCGGTCCGGGCGGGATCCCGGTGAACGTCGCGCTGCCCCGCGACATCGTGCAGATCAAGGCGGCCGAGGGCGCCGTGCGCATGCGTGCGCTGATGCAGCCGCAGCTCGTGACGACGAGCGGCGGGGAGCACGAGCTGAGTGCGGGACTCAACGTGCCGATCCCGACGGCGGCATCCCCGTCCGCCGAGGGACAGACCGGCGCCGAGGATCCGGTCCAGACGCGCGTGAACATCGAGCGGCAGGAGGTCGGCGTGCGCTTGCGCGTCAAGCCGGTCGCGGGCGCCGAGGGAGGCGTCACGATCGACGTCGACCTCGAGGTGACGGGAGTCCAGCCGAGCCCGGCCGGCTCGCGCGAGGACATCGGGCCCGAGCTGACGCAGCGCAGGCTGAAGGCGCGCACGACCGTCGAGGACGGCGGGGTCGCCGTGCTCGGCATGCTGCTCGAGCGCGTGGAGCAGCGCTCCGAGGCCGGCCCGCCCGTCCTGAAGGACGTGCCCGTGCTGGGCAACCTGCTGAAGCAGACCTTCGACGAACCGGGCGAGCGCACGCTCGTGCTCACGCTGCAAGCGCACATCCTGCGCAGCGCGGACGAGCGCCTCGCGGACACGCTCCGCGTGCGCACCGCGAGCGAGCGCGCGCTCGCGCGCAGCAGTGGCCTCGGCAGGCGCGCCGGTGCCTGGGCGCTGCGCGTGGCGCTGCGCACGAAGCGCGCGGACGCGGAGGCGCTGGCGGAGTCCCTCGGCGAAGTGGCGGGGCGGCGGGCGCGCGTAGTGGCCTGGCGCTGGGACGATGCGGAGCGCTTCGACGTGGTCTTCGCGGGCTTCCCCGATGTGCGCGCCGCAGCCGTCGCGCTCCGCGAGCTCGAGGCGCGCGGCGAGTCTGCGGAGCTCGTGGCGCTGCCCGGCGCGACTCGCGACTAGGGCTCGACTCGGCCTGCGCGAGCGCGTGCCGCTCCGCGGACTCGATCGCGCCGCGCGCCGTGCTCCTCAGGAGCGAAGCGACGCGCTCGCGGCGGCGGGCGCCGGCTCACGCCCGAAGCGCTGCGGCGCCCGCGCGAGCCGTCCGCCCACGCGGCCGCTCTCGTCGACCCACACGCTCGCGGCGCCGAGTCCGTCGAGCCATGCGCCGCCGCTCTCGCCGCGCAGCATCGCGCACGTGGTGAGCGTGCCGGCGATGAGGCAGGCGTCTGCGGCCACGGTCGCGGAGGCGAGGCCCCGCACCGGCCAGCCCGTGCGCGGGTCGAGGATGTGCCCGTAGCGCACGCCGTCCACGACCATGCAGCGCTCGTAGTCGCCGCTGGTCGCGATGCCGCCGCCTGCGAGCGCGAGCTGGAGGAGTGCGCGCTCGGGGGCTCGCGGGTCGCGCACGCCGACGCGCCAGGGTCGCCCGTCCGGATGCGGACCGACCACCGCGAGGTCGCCGCCGAGATCGACGAGCCCGTGCTGCGCCCCGGCCTCCCGGCACCTCGCGGCCGCCAGGTCGGCGGCGTACTCCTTCACGTAGCCGCCGAAGTCGATCTCCATGCCGGCGAGCGGGAGCGCGAGCCTCGGCGCACGCCAAGCGAGCTTGTCCCAGCCCACGAGCGGCAGCAGCGCCGCGATCTGCTCCGGCGTGGGCACGCGCTGGCGCTTGAAGTCCCATGCGCGGCGCAGGATCCCCGACGTGACGTCGAAGCGTCCGTCGCTCTCGCGAAAGGCCGCGGCGGCGTAGTCGAGCAAGCGCGCGGTCTCCGCGTCGACCTCGACGCCCGCCGTGTCGCCCGCCGAGGCATTGATGCGCGACGCGAGCGAGTCGGCGCGGTAGCGCGAGTACTTCGCCTCGAGGCGCCGCACCTCGGATTCGGCAGCATGTGCCGCCCCAGCGGCCCGCGCGCCGTACAGGTGCAGCTCACACGGGCTACCCATCGCCTTGAAGCGATGCACGAGCAGCTCGGGGGCCGCCGAGCGCATCGTCACGCTCACCCGCGCGCGATCCGCGGCACTAGAAGCCCGTCCGCAACGTCACCATCAGCACGCTGAAGTCGACGAGCGCGGGGTTCTCGGTGCTGACGCCACTCAGCGCGAACTCGCCGCCGCTCATGTAGTTCTCGTACTGGACGCCGATGCGCGCGTGCGCGAGGCCGACCAGCTCGGCGAGGCTGAGCTCGGCGCGCAGCTTGAAGGAGAGCGCGCCGTAGGGCGAGAGGCGGTAGTCGCTGCTCGCGTCCTCGCTCGCGCCGAGACCCGCGGCGAAGTAGGGCGCGTAGAAGTCCGCCTCGCTCTGCGTGTAGTACCGGAGCGTCGGCGCGAGCGTGACGTAACGGAACAGCTCCTGGTACCAGGCGAGCTCGAGCGTGTTCGCGACCACGCCCCAGGTATCCCAGTTGAGCTGGTAGTTCGCATGGAGCGAGCCGCGCACTCTCTCGAAGTGGTGCCGGTAGCGCGTCAACCAGGCGAGCTGCGTGCGCGTGCCGGGCCGATGGTCGGGCAGGTTCACACCGCCGGCCGACACGAGCTTGTACGGATCGGAGAGGTAGCCGTCCGCGTACTGGAGCGTGAGCGAGCTCTGGACGACCGAAGCGCGGTCGATCACTTGGCCCAGGCCCACCGAGAAGGTGCCGGTCTTCTTCGAATTCTCGGTCGGATTCGGCGTGAACGAGGTGGGAGTCGGGTCGCTCTCGTCGCTCGCGAACCCGATGCCCCACGAGAGCGTGGTCGCCTTCTGGTTGAAGTCTTTCTCGCGGGCGAAGCCAAAGTTGATCGAGGTGTAGTCGTCCTCGAGCGACGTGCCGCCGGTCAGCGACGTGCGCGACTTCTCGCCGATGTAGGTGATCGAGAGCAGCGCGTCCGTGCGCGCGTCCTCGATGCTCGCGCCGGTCATCACCACGACCGGGTCCCCGGCCAGGTTCGGCTCGATCAGCCACGGCGACGCGCCGGTCATCTTCTCGTAGGCGACGTCGAGGCCGAGCGAGATCTGACTGCCGAGCGGCGCGTCGAGCTTGAACTGGTGCGTGTCGATGTCGTAGCGATCGCGGCTGCCCGCCGCGACCTTGCTCGCGGGCAGGCTGGCTTCGGAGTACATCGAGTAGCCGTACTGGAGCGACCAGGAGTTCTCGGCCGACTGCGCCGCCGCGCGCTGGGCGAGGCCCGGGATCAGCGCGAGCGCGCTCGTCGTGAGCAGCGCCAGCGTGCGCCCGCGGCTCGCCTCGCGCGCTGCGGCGCGCGCAGCCGCGCGGCGCAGCGCGCGCGCACGCGTCCGCCGGTGTCGATTCTCGCGCATGATCCCCTCCGCTTCGCGCCTAGTTGCAGCCGCAGCCGCCGCCGCCCGCGCTGCCGCCCGGCATGGCGGCTTCCTTGCTGAAATAGGTGTGGCTCTCCTGCGTCGCGGCGAGGTCGTCGCTCTCCCACGCCATGTCCGGTCGCGCGAGCAGGTTGCGCTCCCAGGGGTCGACGTGCTGGCAGGCGGTCGCGCCCGCGGCGAGCGCGAGCAGCAGAGCGGCGCGCAGCGCGGTCATCAGCGCCCCTTCTTCGCGAGCAGTTTCTCGATCTGCTCGCGCAGTTCGTCGGCGTCGCCGTTGCGGTAGCCGCGGTGCACGTATCGCACGACGCCGGTCTGATCGATCAGGTAGGTGGTCGGCATCGTCTGCAGGCCGAAGCGCTTGGGCAGCGTGCCGGTCGGGTCGCTCGCGTTCGGATAGCTCACCGAGCGCTTCGCGAGGGCGCGGCGCGCGTCGTCGAGCTTCTTGTCGACGTTGACGCCCACCACGACGAACCGGTCGGCGGGGAACTCCTTCGAGAGCTTCTCGAGCTGGGGCATCGCCGCGTTGCAGGGCGCGCACCACGAGGCCCAGAAGTCGAGCAGCACGACCTTGCCGCGCAGCTGGTGCAGCACGACCTGCGCCTCGCCCGATACCGAGCGCGCCTGGAAGTCGGGGGCGCGGTCGCCCTCGTCGAGGGCGAGGCCCGCGCCCGCGGCGAACAGGAACGCGAGGGGCAAGAGCAGCGTCAGCGCGCGTCGTCGCATGAGGATTCTCCGCGGGTTCCCCATCGCATCGGCCGCGCGCCGCCGAACTTTTGTGAGGGTCTTCACCGAGCCGCGTTGCGCAGGGCGGCACTGAGGCTGGACTGCGTGATCAGCTCCGGCAGCGCGCGGGGCTCGGACGGCGCACTCGGCGCGTAGACGAGGTAGAGCGGCACGCCCGCCTTGCCGTGGCGCGCCAGCTCCCGGCGGATCGCCTCGTCGCGCTGCGTCCAGTCGCCGCGCAGCACGGCGAAGTTGCCCTCGCGCAGCAGCCCGCGGGTCTCCTCCGTGTCGATCGCCAGGCGCTCGTTGAGCTTGCAGGTGAGGCACCAGTCGGCGGTGAAATAGACGAAGGCGGGCCGGCCCGCGGCGAGCGCCTGCTCGAGCGCAGCCAGGCTCCAGGCCTCGCCGTGAGCGGCCGACGGGGCGGCGCGCGGGACGCCGCGCTGCGCGGAGACGCGCACCAGGTTCGCGCCGCCCACGACCAGCAGCGCGACGGCGAGCAGGGCGCCAGCGCCCGCGAAGCGCGCGCCGGCATGCTGGAGTCGCCCGTAGATCCACGCGACGACGGAGCCCATCAGCAGCAAGGCGAGCAGCCCGGCCACGGCGTCCGGGCCGGCGCTGCGGCCGACGATCCACAGCAACCACACCACCGTGCCGAGCAGCGCGAAGCCGAGCACGCCGCGCAGGGTCCCCATCCAGCTGCCGGAGCGCGGCAGGAAGCGGCCGAGGCGCGGGAAGGCGCTGATCGCGACGAAGGGCAGGGCGAGGCCCGCGCCGATCGCGAGGAATACGGCGGAGATCACCCAGGCCGGGCTCGCGAAGGCGAAGCCGAGCGCGGTGCCGAGGAAGGGCGCGGAGCAAGGCGTCGCGAGCGCGACGGCGAGCAGGCCCTCGAAGAACGAGCGGCGGGGCCCCGGGGCGTCGGTGCCCACCTGGGCGAGCCCGCTCGGCTGGAAGCCGATCTCGAACACCCCGAACAGATTCAGCGCGAAGCCGGTGAGCACCGCGGAGATCGCGGCCACGTAGGCGGGCTCCTGGAACTGGAAGCCCCAGCCCACCGCGTGTCCGGCACTTCGAAGGGCGAGCGCCGCGGCGGCGAGCGCGAGCATCGAGCCCAGCACGCCTACGGCGTAGGCGACGCCGTGCTGGAGCGCCTCGCGCCGGCTGTGTCCCGCGAGCTCGCCGACGGCGAAGACCTTCATGGCGAGAACGGGCAGCACGCACGGCATCAGGTTCAGCACCAGGCCGCCGAGCAGCGCGAGGCCGAGCATCGCGAGCAGCGAGGCGCCGTCCGGCGCGGCGGACGCGGCGAGCTCGGGCTCGGCCGCCGCGGCGAGCGACGCCGTCGCGGCCACGCCGTCGACGGGCGCGTCGACGCCAATCGCCACCGGCGCGCCGCCGGCGCCTCGCATGCGCACCACCCCCCGCACGCGCGGCGCGGCTTCGCCGCCGTCGCTGCGCAGCGTGAGCACGAGCGCCCCGCCGTCGCGGCGCGTCGAGATCTCGCGCAGCGGCGGCGTCGCGTCGTCGCCGATGCCGAAGAACGCGGGGCCCGACGCAGGCGCGGAGAGCTCGCTGCACGGCGCGTCGCCTGCACAGGGCGAGAGCGCGAGCGTCGTCTCGCCGGCGTTCGCACCAGGCAGCGCGCGCACGCTCGCGCCGAACGCCGCGGCAGCCAGCGGCAACGCGGCCTCGTGGCGCCCGAAGAGCGCCTCGAGCTCCGCATGCTCGCGCGGCTCGACGGCGAGGGGCGCCGTCAACGCGAGCTCGGCGGGGATGCACGAGGCGCGGCACACCAGCAGCGAGACGTCGGCGCCGAGCCGCTGCGCGCCGAGCGCCGGCCGCAGCCAGCTCGCGAGCAGCACCTCGTCCGCGTAGCCGAAGGTCACGAGCTCGCCGTCCGCTTCCTCGAACGCGTGGGGCGCCGGCCAGGAGAGCGCGCTCGCGTCGGCGTCGCGCCAGGCGATCTCCGTCGCGATGCCGGAGTCGCCCGGGTTCTGCCAGTAGAGGTGCCAGCCCGGATCGAGGCGGAGCTGGACGCCCGCGCGCAGGCGTCCGTCCTGCTGCGCGCTCGGGTGCACGACGATGCGGCCCTCGACGCGCGCGTCGCCCGCGTCGTCCGCGCCCGCCACCCAGCTTCCCGAGGCGAGCGCGCCGCTCGCGCACGCAGCCCACCCCGCGATCACCGCACCTCGCAACGCTCGTCGCATGCGCGCTCGCTCCGTGGCGCGCTCGCAGGTTCCCGATGCGGGATTCCGGTGCAGCGCGCCCCGGCTTCTGGTCGGCTGCACACGGCGCCGGACTTGTGACCCCCGTCGCGGAAGGCGGGCGGCAGCAGCTGCGCAAGCGGCTGCGAGGTGGGTGAGAAACGTCACAACCGGACACCAGGGCGACGCCGATAGGCGCAGCCAAGGCACCACCTCGCCTCGGCTGGAGCTTCCACATGCGAGCTTTCCCCCAGCGCATCGGCCTTCTCGCAGCGCTCGCGCTCGGACTCGCCGCGCCCGCGTTTGCGGGGCCGCGGGAGCAAGCGCGCCGGATGCACGACCGCTTGGCGGGCGTGCCCCCGTCAGAGGCCGTCCTCACCGCGATGGCGACGCAGATCCAGAACAACGACGCGATCGGCGCGGCCTACACGGCGATGCAGAACCCCGAGTTCTATCGCGTGGTGTTGAAGAACTGGATCACGCCGTGGACGAACGTCGACCGCACCGTCCACGCGCCGCTGAACGACTACACGGCGACGGTGATCGGCCTGATCCGCGACGACCGGCCCTTCACCGAGGTGCTCACGGCGGACGTGGTGTACGTCGGCGCGAACGTCGCGCCCGGCTACTCGCACACCGACAACCAGCACTACCAGGCGCTCGAGGCGCAGAACGTCGACCTGGGCGACCCGACGCAGCTCGTGCCCGTCGCCCAGTCCGCGTTGCCCGGCGCACAGGTCGCGGCGAACGACGCCGCGGGCGTGCTCACCACGCGCGCGTTCGGCGAGGCCTACCTGAGCGCCGGCACGAACCGGCGCGCCTGGCGCTTCACCGGCATGAACTTCCTGTGCCGCGACATGGAGCAGCTCCACGACATCACGCTGCCCGTCGACCGCATTCGGCAGGACGTGACGCGCAGCCCCGGCGGCGACAGCCAGATCTTCCACAACACCTGCGCGGGCTGTCACACCGGCATGGACCCGATGGCGGGCGCCTTCGCCTACTTCAACTGGGACGAGACGCAGATGCGGGTCGTGCACACGCCCGGTCAGGTACAGCCCAAGTACCGCATCAACGCCAACGTCTTCCCCTACGGCTACGTGACGATCGACAACCGCTGGGACAACTACTGGCGCGAGGGCGCGCACGCGAACCTCGTCTGGCGCGGTCCCAACTCCGGCGGCTTCGGCCCGAAGACGATGGGCGAAGAGGTGGCGACGAGCCGCGCCTTCTCGGTCTGCCAGGTCGAGAAGGTGTTCCAGCAGGTCTGCTTCCGGCCGCCGAACGACCAGAACGACTCCGACGAAATCGAGCGCATCGCGGATGTGTTCGAGGCCAACGGATACGCGCTGAAGCGCGTATTCGCCGAAGTCGCCGTCTGGTGCATGGGGAGCTGAGCGATGAAACTCGCGCTCTCGAAACTCGCGAAACGTGTACGCCCGCTCGGCCTCTTGTGCGCCGCCGCGCTGCTCGCCAGCGCCTGCGGCAGCTACGACGGCGACGAGCAGGCCGGGGCGGTGCCCCCGGCGGCGCCGCCCACGGGCGGCAGCGGCGGACCCACCGACGCGCAGCTCGAGGCCGCGTTCCAGACCACCGTCTGGCCCATTCTCAACAACCCGAGCTACTCGTGCGTCGACTGTCACGTCGCGGGCGGCAGAGCGGCGCCGGCGATCGCCGATCCGGACGTGACGCGTGCCTTCCGAGCGGTGTGGGACAACGGCAAGGTCAACCTCACCACACCGGCGAACTCGCGCATCGTGCGGCGCCTCTCGCCGGACCAGCACCATTGCTGGAGCAACAACTGCGCCGCGGACGCAGTCGTGATGGAGACCGCCGTCCAGCAGTGGGCCGCGCTCGTGAACTGGGGCGGCAGCAGCGGCGGCGGGGGTGGCGGCGGCGGTGGCCAGCAGGTCAGCGGCCTGGTGAGCGGGAATCTCACCCTCGCCGACGGCTTCGAGGACCAGGGCCAAGACCGCAACATGACCGACGCGATCGCCTACTGGGACTTCAAGGAAGGCACGGGTCTCACCGCAGCAGACACGAGCGGCGTGGCGCCCGCCATCGACCTCACGCTCAACGGCCCCACCTGGTTGTCGAGCTACGGCCTCGACTTCGAGACGGGCATCGCCACGGCGCCCGCGACCACCAGCCGCAAGCTCTACGACCGCATCGCGGACGCGCAGACCGGCTCGCAGCAGTACACGATCGAGGCGTGGCTGACGCCCGCGAACACGACGCAGGGCGACCCGAACCCCGCGCACATCGTGAGCTACGGAGGCAACGCGCGCCTGCGCCAGCGCCTCTACAGCTATCAGGCGCAGCACCGCACCGTGAACCCGCAGGGCGGCGGCGTGCTCGAGACGGCGGCCGGCGACCAGGACCTCCAGGCGCGCCTCCAGCACGTGGTCGTCACCTACGACCGCTACCGCGGGCGCCGCATCTACGTGGACGCGCGGTTCACGGACGACGTCGACGAAATCGCGCCGGAGACGCTCTGGAACTGGGACCCGGGCTTCAACCTCGCGCTCGGCAACTCGATCGCCGGCGACCGCCAGTGGGAAGGCCAGATCCGCCTGCTCGCGATCTACGACCGCGTGATCCCACAGACGCAGATCCAGGAGAACTACGACGCCGGCGTGGGCAAGCGCCTGCTGCTGCGCTTCGACGTGAGCCAGTGGGCGGGCCCGGGCGCCTACCTCGAGTTCCTGGTGATGGAGCTCGACAACTTCTCGTATCTGTTCTGCCAGCCGGCGCTCGTGTCGAGCAACTTGAACACGACCGTGGGCGGCATCCGCATCGTCGTGAACGGCCAAACGCCGGTCTCCGGCCAGGCCTTCACGAACGTGAACCGCGTGGTGAGCCAGTCGCGCGAGCCGCTCTCGCCGCTCTGCTCGATCATCCCCAAGGATCTCGGGCCGGCGAACGACGTGTTCACCATCGACTTCGAGTATCTGGGCGGTTATCAGGACCCGGAGCCGATCCCACCGACGCCGCCGCTTCCGCCTCGCCAGTTCGGCGCCGCGCTGCCGGGCCTCGGCCTGCGCGACTTCGCGCGCATCAACGCGGCGATGGCGGCCGTGACGGGCGTCGACCCGCTCACGCCGGCGGTGAACTCCACGTACCTCTCGCTGACGCAGCAGATGCCGCCGACCTACGACCTGCGCACCTTCGCGTCGGCGCAGCAGGTGGCGATCACGAAGCTGTCGCTCGAGTACTGCGAGGCGCTCGTGGAGACGCCGAGCCTGCGCACCGCCTTCTTCGGGCCGACCTTCGACTTCAACGCGGCGCCGGCGACGGCGTTCGCGACCCAGGCGGCGCGCGACGGCATCTCGCAGTCGATCACCGACCGCATCCTCGGCGCGAACCTGACCGACCAGCCGTCGATGGTGGAGGTGCAGCCGATCCTCGATCAGCTGATCACGGACCTCACCGCCACGTGCCAGACGACACCGTGCAACGCGACCCGCACGCAGACGGTGGTGAAGGCGATGTGTACGGCCGGCATCGCGAGCGCCGCGGCGTCGGTGCACTAGGAGCGAAACGATGGGCTACTCCCGACGCTTCCGAGAGTCGTTGCCGGGCGAACGCCCGCTGCGGCACCACGGCCACAAGCGCCCGAAGACCCGGCGCGAGTTCCTCGCGCAGGGCTTCATGACCGGCGCGGCGATGGTCATGGTGCCGACCATGGCCTCGATGCTGAGGGCGACCCGCGCGCAGGCGCAGGCCGCTCTATGCGGCGTCGGCGCCACCGCCAACCGCATCCCGTTCCTGTGCTTCGACCTGGCGGGCGGTGCGAACATCGCCGGCTCGAACGTGATGGTGGGCGGCCCCGGCGGGCAGCTCGACTTCCTGCCGCCTGACGGATACACGAAGCTGGGCATCCCCACGACGATGGCGCCGTCGCTGCCGCTGCCCGCGACCGTGCGCACACCGGGCGTCGCGCCCGACGCGTTTGGCCTCTTCTTCCATCACGACAGCGCGATGTTCGCCGGCATGGTGAGGCGCACGACCCCGGCCACGCGCGCCAACACCAACGGCATCGTCTTCTGTGCGCGCTCCGAGAACGACACGAGCAACAACCCGCACAACCCGATGTACGGCATCAACAAGGCGGGCGCGGACGGCGCACTCGTCACGCTGATCGGCAGCGAGCCGTCCGAGTCGGGCGGCAACTCGGTCGCGCCCACGACCATGATCGACCCGGCCGAGCGCCCGGTGAAGGTGGACAGCCCGGCCGACGTGACCGGCCTCGTGGACACCGGGCGCCTCGTGCAGCTGCTCTCCCCGCAAGATGCCGCGAGCGTGATGACCGCGGTCGAGATGATCAGCGAGGCGAAGCTGCAGAAGATGAACGAGGACCTGATCGTCGAGCAGCTCGTGCGCTGCGGTTACGCGGAGAGCAGCTATCTGGTGAGCACCTTCGGCAACCCGGCGCTGCTCGACCCGCTCCAGGACCCGGACATCCTCTCGATCATCTCGGCCCAGGAGATCCAGAACTCGAGCAAGCTGCGCAAGGTCGCCTCCGCCATGAAGATGGTGGTGAACGGCTTCGCCGGCGCAGGCACCGTCGAGGGCGGCGGCTACGACTACCACGACGGCACGCGCGCCACCGGCGAGATCCGCGACTTCGAGGCGGGCGAGCAGATCGGCGCGGCGCTCGAGTACGCGGCGCGGCGCGGCCAGCAGCTCGTGATCTACGTATTCAGCGACGGTGCGCTCGACAGCGACAACACGCTGGACAACTCCGTGGACGGGCGCGGCAAGGGCAACTGGCGCGGCGACAACCAGAGCACGGCGGCCGTGTTCATGCTGGTCTACGACCCGGCGGGCCGCCCCCCGCTCACGAAGCCCGGCCGTCAGATCGGCTACTACCGGGCGAGCGGCGACGTGGAGACGAACGCCTCGCGCGTCAGCAACAACGTGAACCTGCTGGCCGAGGCGATCGTGCTGAACTTCATGGCGCTGCACGACGACGTGGGCCGCTTCTCGAGCGCGCTGCCGATGCAGGGCCTCGGCAGCGGCGCGCAGCTCGACGCGCTGATCGGCTTTGCCCCGATCCGGCCGACGCCTCCGTGAGCCTGCGGCTCACTTCGGCTTCCGCCGAATCAGTCCTTCCTGTCTCACTTCGGTCCGGCGCCGAGGACGGCGCCTGCGCTGCGCGCTTTGCTTGCGTGGGTGGGTGCGCGCGAGCGAGGCGTCGCGCCGTCGAGCACGGCCCGGCCCTGGGCTGCGCGGCAGCGCCCCAGTCGATCGCACTCTTCAAGCGAGCTTCGGGAGCACGTCTCTCGTGAAGAGCTCGAAGCTCTTCTCGCTGAGCGGTGCGATCATCAGGTAGTCGAGGAACATCTCGCTGCGTAGGCGCTGGAGCTGGTCGACGACCCGGCTCGGGCTGCCGTGGATGATGACGTCGTTCAGATAGTGCTCGGTCGGGTCGAGCTGCGCGCCGTCGCTCCGGAAGGCGTCCATCGTCTTCGCCTTCACGTACGAGCCGGTCGTCCAGGCCGCGCCGCGCCGGGCGACCGCCTCGGCCTCCGCGTCGGTGGGCGCGATCGCCAGGAGGCGCGCCATCGGGAGCTCGCGGCCCGCGAACGCATGGCCGTGCTGGGCGAGCTGCGCGCGGTAGCTCTCGCGCTTGCGCGCGATCTCCGCGTGCGTCGAGTGCGGGTCCATCAAGATCGAGTGGCCACGGCTCGCGGCCCAGGCGACGGCGTCGGGCGAAGTCGCGGCGACCCAGGTGGGCGGGTGCGGCTGCTGCACCGGCTTCGGCAGCACCTCGACGCCGTCGAAGCGGTGGAACTTGCCGGTGAAGTGGAGCCGTTCGCTCCGCCACGCGGCCAGCACGATCTCGACCGCCTCCCGGAAGCGCTCCGCGCTCTCGCTCGGCGCGACGCCGAAGTTCGCGAACTCGGTGGGATCGAAGCCGCGCCCCGCGCCCCAGTTCACGCGGCCACCCGACAGCACGTCGAGCAGAGCGACGTCCTCGGCGATGCGCAGCGGGTGCTGGAACGCCGCGAGCGTGACCGCCGTGCCGATGCGCAGGCGCCGGGTCCTCGCGGCGATGTGCGTCGCCATGAGGTGCACCGACGGGCACACGCTGTACCCGGTGAAGTGGTGCTCGGCGAGCCAGACCGCGTCGTAGGCGGCGTCCTCCATCACCTCGATGCGCCGCAGCGCGCGCGCGTACACGGCCGGCAGCGGCACCTTGCGATCGGGCCACGAGAAGAACTGGAGCAGTCCGACCTTCATGGCCCGCAGTCTGCCGCAGGGCGGTCTCCCATACATAGGACGGACACAGGAATAGGACGGACACAGGAGGGACCGACAGAGCGGTGATCGCGCATCCTCAGTCGGTTTCCTAGCATGCCGCCCTTTCGCGCCGGGGTGGCGGAACTGGCAGACGCAGAGGTCTTAGAAGCCTCTGTCCCTTGGACGTGCAGGTTCGAGTCCTGTCCCCGGCACCACCCGCTCGCGTCGCGCAGAAGAGCGCGCCGCGCGGGGTAGACGAGCCCGAAGGCCCATCGCAGCGAGGATCCATGAGCGTCTCCGTGTCCGCCGTCGAAACCAGCCCGGTGATCCGCACGCTGACCGTCGAAGTCGACGCCGCCCGCGTGCGGCAGGCCTTCGAGCGCGCCTATCGCGACCTGGGGCGCAGCGTGAACGTGAGGGGCTTTCGCCCGGGCAAGGCGCCGCGCAGCGTGCTCGAGAGCCTCTATGGCGCCTCGCTGCGGGAGGAGATCGAGCGCAGCCTGGTCAACGAGACCCTGCCCGAGGCGGTGCAGCAGACCGGCATCGCGCCGATCGCCGAGCCGCAGATCGAGGCCGAGGCGCCCGCAAAGGACCGCGCGTTCAAGTACAAGGTCACGATCGAGGTGCTGCCCAAGATCGAGCTGCCCGAGTGGCGGGGCCTGCCCGGGACGAAGCCTCCGGTCGCCGTGAAGGACGAGGAGGTCGAGCAGGAGCTCGAGGCGCTGCGCACGCGGCGCGCGCCGCTGGTGGACGCGGGCGAGCCGGCGGGCGCGGGCCACACGCTGACGATCGACTACCAGGGCCGGATCGACGGCAAGCCGTTCGAGGGCGGGAGCGCCGAGGGCGCGTCGCTGGAGATCGGCTCGGGTGGGTACATTCCCGGCTTCGAGGACCAGCTCTCGGGCGCGCGGCCCGGCGAGACGCGCGAGCTGCACGTCACCTTCCCCGCGGACTACGGCGCGGCCGAGCTCCAGGGCAAGGCGGCGGTCTTCTCGGTGACCGTGAAGGCGGTGCAGAAGCGCGAGACGCCAGCGCTCTCCGACGAGTTCGCGAGGTCCCTCGGCGACGCGGGAGTAGCGACGGTCGAGGCGCTGCGCGAACGCGTGCGCGCCGATCTCACCGCGCGCCGCGAGCGTGCGGCGCGCGAAGAGCTGCGCCGCAGCGTGATGGAGTCGCTCGTCGCGCGCGCGCAGTTCGACGTGCCGCCGGGCCTCGTGTCGCGGCGCGTCTCACAGCGGCTCGAGCTGGCGCACCAGCAACTCGGGCAGTTCATGCCGCACGAAGAGCTGCACCAGCGCATGGAGCAGTGGCAGGAGGAGTGGCGGCCGGACGCGGAACGGGAGGTGCGCGAGAGCCTGCTGCTCGAGGCGATCGCCGACGCGGAGAAGCTCGAGGTCGGCGACGCGCAGCTCGACGAGCGCATCGGGCAGATGGCGCGCGACCAGGGGTTGGCTGCCGACCGCCTGCGCAAGCAGTACGAGGAGCGCGGGCAGCTGGAGAACCTGCGCGGGCGCATGCGCATCGACGCCGCGCTTGACCGAGTGCTCGCTCTGGCTAAGGTGGCCGAGCCGACGGGCGCGTAGCGCGCAAAATGCGCGCGACGCGTGCGCAGGCGAGCGCGCTGGGGGGTGGGCTCGCTGGGCTCGGAGGCCGTTCCTGATAACCCGTCGCGAGCTCGTGGCGCGGCGCTGCAACGAGCGGAGCCGGCGAACGCGATGCCTCTCATCCCGAACGTCATCGAGCAGGATCACCGCGGCGAGCGCATCTACGACATCTATTCGCGCCTGCTGCGCGACCGCATCATCTTCCTCTCCGGCACCCTGCACGACGAGTACGCGAACCTGATCATCGCGCAGATGCTGTTCCTCGAGGCCGAGGACCCGGACGCCGACATCCACCTCTACGTGAGCTCGCCCGGCGGCGCGATCACGGCCGGCCTCGCGATCTACGACACCATGCAGTACATCCGCCCCGACGTGACCACGTTCTGCGTGGGGCAGGCGGCTTCGATGGCGGCGGTGCTGCTCGCCGCGGGCGCGAAGGGCAAGCGCAGCGCGCTGCCTAACTCGCGGGTGATGATCCACCAGCCCTGGGGCGGCGCCCGCGGGCAGGCGACCGACATCCACATTCAGGCCAAAGAGATTCTCAAGCTGCGCGATCGCCTGAACGAAGTGCTCGCGAGCCACACGGGACAGTCGGTGGAGCAAATCGCCCGCGATACCGAGCGCGACTACTATATGAGTGGAGACGAGGCCCGGGCCTACGGGATCGTCGATCAAGTGGCGGCGCACCGGCCGCGGCCCGTCGCCGCAGCGAGTGCTCAGCGCGGAATCCGGGGGGCGGCGAAGACGTGAAGAAGCGGGACGACAACGCGAACCTGTCGTGCTCGTTCTGCGGAAAGAGCCAGCGCGAAGTTCGCAAGCTGATCGCCGGTCCGACCGTCTACATCTGCGACGAGTGCATCGAGCTCTGCAACGACATCATTGCCGAGGAGTACGGCCAAGAGGACTCGCGGCGCGAGGCTTCCAAGGTCCCAAAGCCCCACGAGATCCGCGCCTTCCTCGACGACTACGTCGTCGGTCAGGATTTCGCGAAGAAGGTGCTCGCGGTCGCGGTGCACAACCATTATCGCCGCATCGAGAACCAGGGCCGGCTCGGCGACGTGGAGCTCCAGAAGTCGAACATCCTGCTGCTCGGCCCCACCGGCTCCGGCAAGACGCTGCTCGCCCAGACGCTCGCGAAGATGCTCGACGTGCCGTTCACGATCGCAGACGCGACCACGCTCACCGAAGCGGGCTACGTCGGTGAGGACGTCGAGAACATCATCCTGAACCTGTTGCAGGCCGCGAATTACGACGTCGAGCGCGCGCAGCGCGGCATCATCTACATCGACGAGATCGACAAGATCGCGCGCAAGAGCGAGAACCCCTCGATCACGCGCGACGTGTCCGGCGAGGGCGTGCAGCAGGCGCTGCTGAAGATCATCGAAGGCACGATGGCGAGCGTGCCGCCCAAGGGCGGCCGCAAGCACCCGCAGCAAGAGTTCCTGCAGGTCGACACCTCGAACATCCTCTTCATCTGCGGCGGCGCATTCGTCGGGCTCGACGGCATCATCCAGCGCCGCACCGGCGTGAAGGGGATCGGCTTCGGCGCCGACGTGCAGACGCGCAGCGACCGCAAGATCGGCGAACTGCTGCGAGAGATCCAGCCGGAAGACTTGCTGAAGTTCGGGATGATCCCGGAGTTCGTCGGCCGCCTGCCGGTGATCGCGACGCTCGACGAGCTCGACGAATCGGCGCTCGTGAACATCCTGACCGGCCCGAAGAACGCGCTCTCGAAGCAGTACCAGAAGCTGTTCGAGCTCGAGGACGTGCGGCTGCGCTTCACGGACGGCGCGCTGCGCGCGGTTGCGCGCCAGGCGCTGGCGCGCAAATCGGGAGCGCGCGGTCTGCGCGCGATTCTCGAGTCCGCGATGCTCGAAGTGATGTACGACATCCCGTCGCGCGAGGACGTAGTCGAGTGCGTGGTCAACGAGGAAGTGATCGAGCAGGGTGCTGAGCCGCTGTTGGTCTACAAGCGGGAGGCCGAGTCGGCCTGAGCGCGGTCTCCCGGGGGCCGCCAGGAGAAGCGAGCGCATGTCGTTCTTCAAAAGCGACGATCCGAAGGGCGCTTCCCCGGCGTCCGGGCGAGGCGAGCGGGTCGTGCCGCTCTTGCCGCTGCGGGACATCGTGGTGTTCCCGACGATGGTCGTGCCGCTGTTCGTCGGGCGGCCCAAGTCGATCAAGGCGCTCGAGGACGCAGCCGCCAGCGGGCGCGAGCTGTTCCTCGCGGCGCAGCGTCTCGCGGGCAAGGACGAACCCGGCGAGGAAGACATCTACCGCGTCGGCACACTGGGCTCGATCATCCAGCTGCTGCGGCTGCCCGACCAGACGGTGAAGGTGCTGGTCGAGGGACGCGCGCGCGCGCGCGTGAAGCGCGTCGTGCAGAGCGAGCCGTACTTCACGGCCGACATCGAGGTGCTCGAGGAGGGCGACGGCCGCGGTGCCGAGACCGAGGCGATGGTGCGCAGCGTCCACCAAACCTTCGACAACTACGTGAAGCTGAACAAGAAGGTTCCCGCCGAGGTGCTCCAGAGCGTCAGCCAGATCCAGGCAGCCGGGAAGCTCGCAGACACGATCGCGACGCACCTGAACCTCAAGCTCGAAGATCGCCAGCGCCTGCTCGAGCTCGCGGATCCCGCCAAGCGCGTCGAGGAAGTCTTCGCGCTGATGCAGGCGGAGATCGAGGTGCTCGAGGTCGAGAAGCGCATCCGCGGGCGCGTGAAGAAGCAGATGGAGCGCTCGCAGAAGGAGTACTACCTCAACGAGCAGATGCGAGCGATCCAGAAGGAGCTCGGCGAGAAGGACGACCTGAAGAACGAGATCCAGGAGCTGGAGGAGCAGCTCAAGGCGAAGAAGATGCCCGACGAGGCGCGCGACCGGACCGAGAAGGAGATCCGGAAGCTGAAGATGATGTCGCCCATGGCCGCCGAGGCGACCGTCGTGCGCAACTACGTCGACTGGATGCTCTCGCTGCCCTGGAACGACTACAAGGAAGAGAACCACGACGTCGCCGAGGCGGAGCGTGTGCTCGACGAAGACCACTTCGGGCTCGAGAAGCCCAAGGAGCGCATCGTCGAGTACCTCGCGGTGCGCGCGCTCGTGGAGAAGATGAAGGGCCCCATCCTTTGCCTGGTGGGCCCGCCCGGCGTGGGCAAGACCTCCCTCGGCAAGTCGATCGCGCGTGCCACGGGCCGCGACTTCGTGCGCATCAGCCTGGGCGGCGTGCGCGACGAGGCGGAGATTCGCGGACACCGGCGCACCTACATCGGCGCACTGCCGGGCAAGATCATCCAGGCGCTCAAGAAGGCAGGCTCCGGGAATCCGGTCGTGCTGCTCGACGAAGTCGACAAGATGTCGATGGACTTCCGCGGCGACCCGTCGTCGGCGTTGCTCGAGGTGCTCGACCCCGAGCAGAATCACACCTTCAACGACCACTACCTGGACATCGACTACGACCTGTCGCGCGTGATGTTCATCTGCACCGCGAACGTGCTGCACCAGATTCCGCGGCCGCTCCAGGACCGCATGGAGATCATCCAGCTGCCGGGCTACATCGAGTCCGAGAAGCTGGCGATCGCACGCGACTACCTGGTGCCGAAGGTGCGCGAGCAGAACGGTCTCGAGCCGCGCCACATCGACGTGGGCGACGCCGCGATCCTCGAGATCATCCGCTACTTCACGCGCGAGTCGGGCGTGCGCAGCCTCGAGCGCGAGCTGGCGTCGCTGTGCCGCAAGGTCGCGCTGGCGGTGGCGAAGGCCGGCAAGGACTCGGTGAAGCAGCAGAAGATCACGCCGGCCCAGGTGCGCAAGCTGCTGGGCGTGCGCAAGCACCGCCACGGCGAGGCGGAGAGCGAGGACCGCGTGGGCTTGTGCACGGGCCTCGCCTACACCGAGGTGGGCGGCGAGCTGCTCCAGACCGAGGTCTCGGTGACGCCGGGCTCGGGCAAACTCGTCGTGACGGGCCGGCTGGGCGAGGTGATGCAGGAATCCGCGAACGCCGCGATGTCCTACGTGCGCTCGCGGGGCAAGCAGCTCGGACTCGTGCCGGACTTCTACTCGAAGGTCGACATCCACATCCACGTGCCGGAGGGCGCGACGCCCAAGGACGGCCCGAGCGCGGGCATCACCATCGCGACGGCGATCGCGTCGGCGCTGACACGCGTGCCGATCAGGGCCAGCGTCGCGATGACCGGCGAGATCACGCTGCGCGGGCGCGTGCTTCCGATCGGCGGCCTCAAGGAGAAGCTGATCGCGGCGCTGCGCGGCGGCATCAAGACCGTCGTGATCCCCAAGGAGAACGAGAAGGACCTCAAGGAGATCCCGGCGCTGATCACGCGCGGGCTCGAGCTGATCCCCGTCGAGCACATGGACGAGGTGCTCGTCGCCGCGCTCGCCCACGCCGACGTGCGCGGCTTCCTGCGCACGGGCGAGCACGTGGTCGAGGCGATCTTCGCGGGCGCTGCGACGGCGCCGGCGGCGTCGAGCGACGAGGCTCCGCGCATCAACTAGCGGGGCCGGACGTCGCGAAGCGCCCGCTCAGCGCGCTCTCGCGAGGTCCGCGCCGCGCGTCTCGGCGATCCCCCACCACGCGACGCCCGCGCAGGCGAGGTTCGCGAGCGCGAGCAGCGTCATCGCGTGCACGGCGTCGCCGAGTTGCGCGATCAGCCGGCCCGCGACCAGCGGGCCCACGACGAAGCCCAGCCGTCCCAGCACGCTGCCGGCGATGCCGGCGGCGGTGGCGCGCAGGTGCGTGGGAAACAGCTCGGCGGTCAGCGTGTTGGTGACGGTCCACGCGCCGCCGAGCGCCGCGACCGCACAGTAGGCTGCCGCGATCGGCAGCGCCTCCTCCGCCTGATAGATCGCCGCGGTGGCGAGCGCGGAGAGCGCGAAGTAGGCCGTCGCGGTCGGGCGCCGCCCGGCGCGGTCCATCAGCCAGCCTGCGGCGAGATAGCCGGCGACGCCCGCCGGCACCGTGCCCCACGGCAGGCGGCCGATCATCTCGCTCGTCCACGCCCTCTCGGTGGCGAGGAAGCGGAAGAACCCGACCAGGACGCCGCCGGACCAGAAGCTGAGCGTGAACCACAGCGCGGTGACCGCGCCGAGCCGACCGAGCAGGCCGCTCGCGGCGAACTCGCGCAGGTCGCGCAGCGCGCCGCGCAGGGCGGCGCCTGCAGCGGCGGCGGAGCCCGCGGCGTGGGCGGCGAACAGCGGCGTCTCGCGCAACGCGAACGAGTAGAGGGGAGCGAGCGCGAGGGGCAGCGCCCCGAGCGCGAAGTACGCGCGCCAGCCGAGGCCCGCGCGCTCGAGCACGGGCAAGAGCAGCGGCGGCAGCGCGGCGCCGACGCCGGCGAAGGTGCCGAGCACGCCGTTCGCGCGGCCGCGCAGCGCAGCGGGAACCTCTTCCGACAGCATCACGTAGGCGAGCGAGAGCTGCGCGACCATGAACAGCCGGCCGCCGAGCTGGAGCCACGCGAACGCGTCGAGGCTGCGCGCGCCGGCGGTGGCGAGCGAGAAGGCCCCGTAGGCCGCGAGGGAGATCACGAGCGCTGGCTTGCGGCCGATGCGGTCCGCGAGCCAGAGCGCGAGGCCCGACGCCATCGCGCCCCAGCTCAGCAGCGAGATCGCGTCGTAGAGCGCGACCTCCGACGCGGCGAACTCCCGGCCGAGACCGGGCAGGGCGACCATGGTGAGCGCGGCGTCGAAGCCCTCGATGCCCGTCGCCAGCGTGAGCAGCGCGAGCAGGCGCTTCGCATACGCGGGGAGCTGAGCGAGCGTGCGCGGCTCGGAGGAGGACGGGCTCACGCTTCGCTCTCTCCCGGCTTCGCCGCGCCGCGCGCCGCCGCGTCCTGTTCTGGCGTTTCGCTCGGCCGGCGCATGGTGCACGCCCGCTGCGCGCACGTCCACGCGCCTCGCGAGCGCCGCGCGCGTGATGCATCTTGGCCATCGGCCGCGGAGGAGAGCGCATGGGCGACGCGAACGACGAGATCCGCGCGAAGCGCGCCGCGTGGGAGGCGGGCCCGCTCGCGGCGGAGCTCGCCGCGAAGGGCGAGCGCGAGCCCGCCTTCCGCACGCAGGCCATGCATTGGCCGGTGGAGCGGCTCGCGACGCCCGCCGACCTCGACGCGATCGGCTTCGACTACCTGCGCGACCTCGGCTTTCCCGGCGAGTACCCATACACGCGCGGCACCGCGGCGAACGGCTATCGCAGCCAGCTCTGGACCATGGCGCAAGTCACCGGCTTCGGGACGGGCGGCGATTGGGCGAAGCGCGGCCGCTACATGCTCGAGCGCGGCCTCTCGGGCCTGATCATCGAGTACGACCTTCCGACCACGAACGGATACGACAGTGATCACGCGCTCGCGGCGGGCGAGGTGGGCCGCGCGGGCACCGCGATCGACACGCTCGCCGACATGGAGGCCGCGCTCGACCTCCCGTTCGACAAGCTGAAGCACCTGACGAGCGTCTGTAACGGCCCGCAGCCCGTGAACCTCGCGATGATCATTGCGGCGCTCGAGCGCCGCAGCGTCGACCCGCGCGGCTTCACGCTGCAGATGCCGAACATGATCCTGATCGAGTACACGTGCGTGGGCCGCTACATCTTTCCGCCCGAGCACGGCCTCAAGCTCTCGACCGACGTGATCGAGTACACGATCCGCAATCACCCGAACTGGATCCCGATCTCGGTCGTCTCGGCGCAGCTCTACGCCGCGCGCGCGAACCCGGTGCAGGAGCTCGCCTTCGGCTTCTCGATCGCGATGGAGTACCTGAGCTCCGTGCTGAAGCGGGGCTTCACGGTGGACGAGGTCGCTCCCTACTTCAGCTTCATCACCGGCATCGACATGGACTTCCTCGAGGCGATCGGGAAGCTGCGCGCCTACCGCAAGATCTGGGCGCGCTTGATGAAGGAGCGCTACGGGGCGCAGAGGCCCGAGTCGCTGCGCCTCGAGCTGATGAGCTCGCCGGGCACGATGTCGATGACGCTGCAGCAGCCGCTCAACAACATCGCGCGGCTCGCGATCCAGATGCTGGCCTGCGCGCTCGGGGGCGGCGCGACCACGATCACGAGCCCGCTATACGACGAGGCGCACGCGCTGCCCAGCGAGGAGGCGATCGCGGTCGGCGCTGCGATCCAGCACATCGTCGCGCACGAGACGGGCGTCGCCGATGCCGTCGACCTGCTCGGCGGCAGCTACGCGGTGGAGCTGATGACGCGCAAGATCGAGGACGCCGTGATGGCCGAGATCGCGAAGATCGACGCCATGGGCGGCGCACTCGCGGCGATCCAGCGCGGCTACTTCCAGAAGGAGCTCGCCCGCGAACAGGTCGAGCGCAACCGCGCGCTCGAGACCGGCGAGCGCAAGCTGGTCGGCCAGAACTTCGCGGTGCGCGAGGAGAAGAAGCGGGCGATCGACATCTTCCGCCTCGACGAGGAAACCGAGCGCCGCCAGATCGCCCGTCTCGCCGAGGTGAAGGCCAGGCGCGACGCCGGCAAAGTCGCCGAGACGCTCGACGCCGTGCGCGAGGCTGCGCAGCGCGGCGAGAACTTGGTTCCGCCGATCCTCGAGGCGGTGAAGGTCTACGCCACGCAAGGCGAGATCTGCGACGTGCTGCGCGAAGTCTTCGGCACCTATACGCCGGACACGCTGACGAGCGGGGTGTGAGCAAGCCCGTGGAATCCCACGCGGAAACTGGCATCGCGATCCCCTCGACGACCGCCCGAGCACCGCGCCTGCCGCACGACGGAAGCGCATGACCGGCCTCGATCTACCTCGCCTCGATGCCCGACGACGCCCACGCAAGCGAAGCGCGCAGCGAAGGCGCGAGTCCCCGAGCGCCGAAGCGAAGTAAACAGGGCTGACGAGCTTCGCCCGCCGATCTCACCCGGAGTTCAGCACACCTCGATGTCTCGACCGAGCCGCCCGATCCGCGTCCTGCTGGCGAAGCTCGGACTCGACTCGCACACGATCGGCGTCACCGTCATCGCCAAAGCGCTGCGCGACGCGGGGATGGAGGTGATCTACACCGGCCTCAAGCAAACTCCCGAGATGGTGGTGAACGCCGCCATCCAGGAGGACGCCGACGTCGTGGGCCTCTCGAGCCTCTCGGCCGCCCACATGCAGCACCTGCCGCGCGTCGCGCAGCTGCTGCGCGAAGCGGGCGCGGGCGACAAGCTGCTGATCGCGGGCGGCGTGATTCCGCCGGAGGACATGCCGGCGCTCGAGGCCGCGGGCTTCGCGCGGCTCTTCACCATGGGGGCGAGGACGGAGGAGATCGTCGACTTCGTGCGCGCCTGGTGGGAGGCGGGCCGATGAAGACGATCGCGCTGCTGGTGCGGAGGCCGGGCATGTCGCGCCCCGCCTTCCTCGCGCACTACGAGACCGTGCACGCGCCGCTCGCGCTCTCGGTGATGAGCGGCCTGCAGCGCTACGTGCGCCACCACGTGGTCGAGGAGCTGTACGGCGTGCCGGGCTTCGACGTGGTGAGCACCTTCCAGTACCGCGACGTCGCGGCGATGCAGGCCGTGGTGGCGCGCCTCGCGTCGCCCGCCGGCGATCCGATCCTGCGGGACGAGCTGCGCTTCATGGACAAGTCGCGCAACCGCTTCTTCCCAATGCGCGAGCTGGCGGAGCAGGGCGCGCCCGACCGCAGCGCCGCGCTCCAGCTCGTCGCCTTGGTGCGCCGCGGCGAGCGCGAGAGCGCCGCCGAGTTCGCCGCCGCGTTCGCGGCGCACGCGCTCCCCGAGCTTCGTGACGCGGTGCGTGGCCTGCGCTGGCTGCTGCATCACGAGGCGATTCCCGGCGCCGCGACCGAGGCCTACGACGCCGCCGTGCAGGTCCACGCCGCCGCGGACGCCGCGCTCGTGGCGTGGAGCGAGAAGCGCGAGCGCGACGGCAGCCGCGTCGTGCTGGTTCGCGTCGAGGAGCACGAGACGCCGCTTCCGCCGGGTGGACTGCCCTGAGCGAACCCAGCGCGCGGGCGAGCCTCGCCCGGAGCCGCAACCCGCGGGCGATTCAGGGACACTCACGCTCCGGCGCCTCGCGCCGAGGAGGAGATTGCCGTGACCCAACTCCGGTGGCTTCCGGCGCTCGTCGCCGGCTTCGCGCTCGCGGGCGCCGCGCACGCCGACAAGCTGCGCCTGAAGAACGGTGACGTCGTCACGGGCGAGATCGTGGAGGCGAGCGCCACCGGTGTCGTGCTCGCGCATGCGGTGCTCGGAGAGCTCTCCATCGCAGCCGATCAGATCGACGCGCAGGTGCAGGGAGACGCCGCGCTGCCGGGGCCGCCCGCGCCGCCACCGCCGCCGCGACCCGGCCTGTTCGGCTCGGGGCTCCTCGCCGGTTGGAACAAGCAGGTCCAGCTCGGCCTCACCGGCTCGTCGGGCAACTCCGACAACATGGACGTGCTCGCCGGCGTACGCGGCAACTACGCCGACGAGACCCAGCGCTGGCAGTTCGACTCCGGCTACTTCCGCGCCTCTACCGACGGCGCCGAGACCAAGAACCAGGCCTTCGCGATGCTGCTGCGCGACTTCCTGTTCACGGGCAAGAGGTACTTCGCGTTCGCGTCGACGCGGTACGACTACGACCAGTTCCAGGAGTGGGATCACCGCCTGAGCCTTGCCGCCGGCATGGGGTACGCGTTCATCGACCGGGAGAAGTTCGACCTCCGCGGCCGAGCGGGCATCGGCGGCACGAAGACATTCGGTTCGCCCGGCGACGACGAGTGGGTGCCCGAGGCGGTGCTCCGGCTCGAGACCGAGTGGCTGCCCGCGGAGCGCCAGAAGGTCACCGCCTACACGACGTTCCACCCGTCTCTCAGCGACGGCGGCGAGTTCCGCAATCTGACGGGCGTCGACTGGTCGCTGCTGATCTCCGACGGCCTCGGCCTCTCGCTCAACCTCGGTGTGCAGAACGAGTACGAGAGCGACGTCGCGCCCGGCATCGAGAAGAACGACCTCCTGTACCGGGCTGCGCTGCTCTACGACTTCTGAGCGGCAGGGCGGGACGGGCGTCCGCGGGCAGCTGCTGCGACAGCTTTCGGCCGGCGCGGCTCTAGGTGTAACGTGTTCAACCCGCGACCACCGAGGAGGACGCCCGTGGCCCAGATGCCCACGAACGAAGTGCTGAAGGACTTGCACCTGCGCATGGTGCGCATCCGCGTCTTCGAGGAAGAGGCCGGCAAGCTGATGGAGAACGGCAAGATTCCTGGCGCGCTCCATCTCTACGTAGGCCAGGAAGCCGTCGCCGCCGGCGTGATGGTGAACCTGACCGACGACGACCAGATCACCAGCACCCACCGCGGCCATGGCCACCTGGTCGCGAAGGGCGGCGAGTTCAAGCCGATGTACGCGGAGCTGTTCGGCCGCTCGACGGGCTACTGCAAGGGCAAGGGCGGCAGCATGCACATCTCGAACCTCGACGTCGGCATGCTCGGCGCCAACGGCATCGTGGGCGCGGGACCGCCGATCGCGGTGGGCGCCGGCTTCAGCAACAAGTACCGCGGCACGCAGCAGGTCGCGGCGACGTTCTTCGGCGACGGCGCCTCGAACGAGGGCGCGTTCCACGAGGCCGCCAACATGGCGGCGCTCTACAAGCTGCCCGTCGTGTTCGTGTGCGAGAACAACGGCTACGGCGAGTACACCTCGCAGGCGAACCACCAGGCGATCAAGGACGTGGCGGACCGCGCGGCCGGCTACGGCATGCCGGGCGTGATCGCAGACGGGATGGACGCGGTGGCGGTGTACGAGGCCGCTGCCGAGGCGGTGCAGCGCGCGCGCAGCGGCGGCGGCCCGACGCTGCTCGAGTTCAAGACCTACCGCTTCTACGACCACGTCGGCGTGCGCGGCATGGGCATGGCCTACCGCAGCGACGACGAGGTGATCGCCTGGAAGAAGCGCGACCCGATCCCGCTGCTCGAGGGGCGCCTCGCCGAGCTCGGCGTGCTGTCCGCCGACGAGGCGAGAGCCGTGCACGCGCGCGTGCGCGCGGACGCCGCCGAGGCGATCGCCTACGCGGAGTCGAGCCCGTTCCCGACGCCGGATCAGCTGACGGAAGACGTTTACTTCACGGCTCGCTGACGCCCGGAGCTCACGGGCCACGCAACTCGCGAACGAGGTTCCCATGGCCGCCGCAACGCAAACCGCACCCGCCGGTCCCCGCAAGATTCCCTATGTCCTCGCCATCACCGAGGGCGTGCGTCAGTCGCTCCAGGAATTCCCCGAGGCGTTTCTCGCGGGCGAGGACGTCGCGGGCGCGGGCTCGGTGTTCGGTTGTTATCGCGGCCTGCTCGCCGAGTTCGGGCCGAAGCGCGTGATCGACACGCCGATCAGCGAGAGCGGGATCATCGGCCTCGGCGTCGGCGCGGCGGCGACGGGCCTGCGGCCCATCTGCGACATCATGTTCATGGACTTCATCGGTGAGTGCATGGACGAGATCGCCAACCAGATGGCGAAGATGCGCTTCATGTTCGGCGGGAAGGCCAAGCTGCCGGTGACGGTGCTGACCTTCGCGGGCGCCGGCATGAGCTTCGCCGCGCAGCACAGCCAGAGCCTCGAAGCCTGGCTCGTCCACCTGCCCGGGATCAAGGTGATGATGCCGGCGACGCCCTACGACATGAAGGGCGCGATCATCGCCGCGGTGCGCGACGAGAACCCCGTGTTCGTGATCATGAACAAGGTGTCGCTGCCGCTGATGGGCGAGGTGCCCGAGGCGCCCTACGCGATC
>CAYWRY010000031.1:19495-34866 GCA_964460485.1 uncultured Spirochaetales bacterium | reverse complement strand
ACTTAGCAGCAGATGAGGGCGCGGTGTCCTCCGGCTGGTGAGAAATCCGGGCTAGTCCACCGTGGACCATGCAACCGCGCTTGGCAGCGATTAGGCTGCCTGAGAGATGCGGGATGGGAGCGCGAGCGGGCGGCCTCGGCGGAGGCCGGCGGAGTGGCGGCAAGCGCGCTCGGTCGACCTCGATCAGGTCGTCGGCCTGCTGCACTACCCGGTCGTCGGCCTCGATCGCGAGGCGGTCGTGCGTTGGGCGACTCCGTCGGCCGCGCGGCTGCTCAAGCGCCACGGATTGAGCTGCGCGGGTGAGTCGCTGCTCGCCCCCCAGTTCGAAGCGCGCCTACCGCACAAGGGCGCCACGCTGCGCAAGTGGCTGAGCGGCGACGCGCGCGCGACCGACTTCGAGTGGCCCTCCGCCGCTGGCGAGTCCCAGAAGTTCGTCGCGGTGCCGCTCGCGCTCTCGCCTGCGAGCGGCGCGGAGCTCGCGATCCTGATGCTTCCGCCCGCGTTCGGCACCGCCGGCGCGGATTCGCCGCTGCGCGGCGCGACGGAGGAGCCGGCGCAGCTCCGCGCGCTCACGGCGCGCGAGCGTCAGATTGCGTCGCAGCTCCTCGCGGGCAGCCGCACCGCGCTGATCTCGGAGGAGCTCGGCATCTCCATCAACACGGTGCGCAACCACCTGAAGTCGATCTTCCGCAAGCTGCGCGTGCGCTCGCAGGCGGATTTGGTGCGGACGCTGCGGCCGCGGCGCGCGCGCACCGCGACCTCCTGAGCCGGCCGCGTCAGCGCTTCCAGAAGCGCTGCCAGCTCGGGAGCGACCACGGCACGCTGCCTCGGCCGGTCTGGCGCTTCGGCCACTCGGCCGGCGCGAGCGTGAGCGGATTCACGCCCAGCTCGGCGCCGTACACGAGCAGGTGCTTGCGCCGCGCGAACAGCCAGCGCCCGTCGCGCTTCTCGTAGCGGTCGTGGTACTGAATCGCGTGGATGATCCAGCGCGAGCTTTCCGGCCCGCCGTCCTGGATCTCGCCGCGCGTGTAGACGACGCCGCTCGCGTGCGTGTCGTCCGCGAAGTCGACCACGTGGTTGCCGACCTGGAGGAAGGTCGCGCCCACCGCGCGCAGCGAGCGGTCGAACTCCGCGCGCAGCGCCTCGCGGCCTTGCGCCTGCGGGCCGACGCGCACGTCGGGCACGTACAGGGCGACCAGCGCGTCGAGGTCGCGCGCGTCGAGGTGGACGGCGTAGCGATGCGCGAGCTGCTGGATCTCGACGATCGCGAGCAGCCGTTCCATCTCGCTCATTCGCCCCTCCTGTTCGGGGACTTACCCGAGGAACGTCCCCGACGACCTAGCGCGGCGTCAGGCGCACGGGGATCCGCTTCCAGGCGTTCAGCTCGTTCGAGCGCATGCGCGCGGGCTCGCCAGTCAGCTCGCACTTCGCGAAGCGCGCGAAGAACTCCTCGAGGAAGACGCGCGCCTCGAGGCGGCCGAGCGCAGCGCCCAGGCAGAAGTGCTCGCCGAAGCCGAACGAGACGTGCGGGTTCGGGGCGCGCGCGAGGTCGAAGCGCTGCGGATCGCGGAACACCTCCTCGTCGCGGTTCGCCGATGCGTACATCATCACCACGCGATCGCCGGCGCGGATGCGCACGCCGCGCAGCTCGGTGTCGCGCGTGGCGGTGCGGCGGAAGTAGTGCACGGGCGCGAGCCAGCGCAAGAATTCCTCGACGGCGCTCTCGATCAGCCGAGGATCCGCGGCGAGCCGCGCGTACTCCGCCGGCCGCTGCAGCAGCTCGAGCATGCCGCCGGCGAGCGTCGAGCGCGTGGTCTCGTTTCCTGCGATCGCGATTTGCACGAACAGCCCGGCGAAGGTGGGCAGGTCGACCTGCTCGCCGTCGAGACGCGCGTCGCGCAGCACGTGGAGCAGCGACGCGTTCTCCGAGCCCGCGCCGGCCGGCGTCTGCTGCGCGAGCTGGAAGGCGTACGCGCCGAACGCGAACGCGCTCTGCGTTCCGGTGTCGCGGCCGCGCGCCAGCTCTTCGTCGGCGGCGCCGGCGAGCAGGTCCGCCCACTCGCCCACGCGCTCGCGGTCTCGCTCCGGAATCCCGAGCAGATCGCACACCATGGCGAGCGGCAGCGGCCGCGCGAGATCCGTCACGAAGTCGCAGTCGCGCAGCTCGGCGGCGCGCGCCAGCGTCGCGCGCACCACCGCGCGCATGCGCTCCTCCATGCCGCGCACCAGGCGCGGCGCGAACGAGTAGAGCACGCGCTTGCGGATCTCCGTGTGCCGCGGCGGGTCGAGCGAGAGCAGCGTCGGGAGCTGGTCGGTGAAGTCGGCGAGCTGCATGCCCTTCGCCTGCGCCGAGAACAGCTCTGGCTGTCGCGACACCGCGAGCACGTCGGCGTGCTTCATCACCGCCCAGTACCCGCCGACGCCCGGCATCTCCTGCCAGGACACCGGCTCGCGCCGCCTCACCTCCGCATACACCTCGTGCGGCGGCCCGGAGGACGACAGCACGTCGATGTCGAGCAGGTGCTTCACGCCCACCTCGCGAGCCCGCCAGCGTTAGCGCGCCGCCGACGACGCTGCGATGGGCGCCAGCCCAACGAAGCGGGCCGCGCCTCGAAGGCGCGGCTCGCTTCGCCCCCTCACCCGAGACTGCGATCGAGCGGTGAGTTCCCGGCCGCTGCGACAATTCGTGCCGGTCTCGCGCGCGCTCAGCGCGATCGCAGCCTTTGCATCGCCTTCGTCACCGCCGCCAGCGCCGACGGCCGATCCGACGCGAGCGCCCGCTTCTGCAGATCGTCGATCCGCGCCAAGAGCGGCGCGCGCTCCGCGAGGAAGCGCGCCACCGCTTCCGCGGCATCGCCCGTTCCCGCGCGCAGCACGTCCGCGCACAGCTCCGCGTGCAGGTCGAGCAACTCGCCGCGCAGCAGCTCCATCTCGACGCGATCCCACGAGTCGCCGGGCCAGGCGCGCGCGATGCGGTCGTAGGCCCAGTGCAGTCCCGTGCGCTCGCCGAGCGCGGTGTAGGCGACGGCGGTCGCGGCGAGCGGGGCGCTCGCGCTCTCGCTCACCAGCAGCATCGAGACGCCGTGGTCGGCGACCGAAGCGCTCGCGATCTCGCGCGCCAGCTCGTCGCTCGCCCCGCGCGCGGCGAAGCGCGCGCGCACGTCGTCGCCGCGCGTGAGGGCGCTGCGCGCCGGCAGATCCGCGCGCAGCGCGCGCAGCTCTGCCAGGCCCGCGCGCCAGCGCGCGACGCGTTCGCGCGGCGGGCTCGCGATCCCGCGCCGCACGAGCAGGCGCGCGACGCCGCGCAGCGCGCGGTCCTGCACGAGCAGCGCGTCGTACACCGCCTCGCGCTCCGCGGCGCTCGCGAGCACGCGCTCGCGATAGTCGAAGTCGGCGAGGATGTCGTGGGCGAGCAGCAGCGCGTTCGCGACCAGGTGCGCGTCCGCCTCGAGCTCGCGGCACAGCAGCGGGATCAGCGCGACGCCGCCGGTGTCGACCAGGCGATTCGTCGCCACCATCGCGCCGATCTCGCGGCGCAGGCGGTGGCCGGCGAGCGCCTGGGGATACTTGTTCGCGAGCCGCTCCGGGAAGTAGGCGACGTAGAGCTCCTCGGCGAACGCGGGCAGCTCCCACTGCGGCGCCGCGAGCAGCGCGCGCTGGAGGTGCAGCTTCGCGAGGCCGAGCAACCAGGCGAGCTCGGGGCGCAGGAGGCCGCCGCCGCGCGCCTCGAGGGTCGCCGCGTCCGGCAGGCTGCCCTGGGCCGGGCTCATGCCCTCGGCCTTGCACAGGAACTCGGTCGCCCAGGCGAAGCCCTCGCGGTCGAGCTTCGCGCGCCGCTCGTCGAGGGAGAGCACCAGCGCCTGCGCGCGGTTGTGGTCGAGCACGCGCTCGCAGGTCTCGTCCGCGATCGCGTGCAGCAGTGCGTCGCGCTCGGCGCGGGTGATCGCCCCGCTCGCGAGCAGCGGCGCGAGCGCGATCTTCAGGTTCACCTCGTGGTCGGAGAGGTCGACGCCCGCGGAGTTGTCGATCGAATCCATCTCGATCCGCACGCCGGCCGCCGCCGCCTCGCTGCGGCCCTGCTGGGTGAAGCCGAGGTTGCCGCCCTCGGCGACGACGCGGCAGCGCAGCTCGCGGCCATCCACGCGCACCGCGTCGTTGGCGCGGTCGCGCACCTCGGCGTTGGACTCCTCGCTGCTCTTCACGTAGGTGCCGATGCCGCCGTTCCAGAGCAGGTCGACGCGCATGCGCAGCGCGGCGCGGATCACCTCCTCGCCCGACGCCTCACCGGCTTCGATGCCGAGCATCGCGCGCGCCGCGGGCGAAAGCGCGATGCGGCTCGCGTCGCGGCGGTAGACGCCGCCGCCCGGCGAAATGGCCGCCGGGTCGTAGTCGGCCCAGGAGCTGCCGGGCTTGTCGAACAGCCGCTTGCGCTCGGCCCACGCGCGCTCTGGCTCCGGATCGGGATCCAGGAAGACGTGCCGGTGGTCGAAGGCGGCGAGCAGCTTCACGCGGCGCATCACCAGGAAGCCGTTGCCGAACACGTCGCCGGACATATCGCCGATGCCGACGGCCGTGTAGGCGGAGGTCTCCGGGTCGAGCCCGAGCTCCGCGAAGTGGTGCCTCGCGCACTCCCACGCGCCGCGCGCGGTGATCGCGTACTTCTTGTGGTCGTAGCCCGCGGAGCCGCCCGAGGCGAAGGCGTCGCCGAGCCAGAAGCCGCGCTCTGCGGCGACGGCGTTCGCGGTGTCGGAGAGGTGCGCCGTGCCCTTGTCTGCCGCCACCACGAGGTAGGGGTCGTCGCCGTCGCGGCGGAACACCCCCGGCGGCGGGACGATCTCTCCGCGCGCGCCCACGTCGTCCGTCACGTCGAGCAGCCCGGCGATGAACTCGCGGTACTTGGCGTCGCCGCGGGCGCGAGCCTCCGCGGGCGACGTGGGGGCCGGGAACACCACGAAGCCGCCCTTCGCGCCGACCGGCACGATGATTCCGTTCTTCAGCATCTGCGTGCGCATCAGGCCGAGGATCTCGGTGCGCAGGTCGCCGGGCCGGTCGCTGTAGCGGATGCCGCCGCGCGCGATCGGGCCGCCGCGGATGTGCACGCCGAAGAAGCCCGCGCCGGTGACGACGATCTCGCGGTAGGGCCGCGGCGTCTCCAGCTCGGCGATGCGCGTGGCGTCGAGCTTCAGCGCGAGCCGCTCGCGGCGGCCCTCGGCGAAGAAGCTGGTGCGCACCGTCGCGTCGATCAGGCCGAAGATGCCGGCGAGCGCGCGGTCCTCGTTCAGCGACGGGATGCGCGCGCGATAGCGCTCGAACTCCTCGCGCACGCTGCTCTCGCGAGCGGCGCGTTCGCCGGGGAGCAGCGGATCGAGGCGCGCGCGGAAGTAGGCGAGCAAGAGGCGCGCGGCGAGAGGGTTGCCGAGCAGCGTCTCGCGCATGTAGACGGCCGTGAGCGTGCCCTGGATCTGCTCGTAGTAGGCGACGTACGCGCGCAGGCAGTCCACCTCGCGCACGTCGAGGCCGGCGACCAGCACGAGCGCCGAGAGCGCGTCGTCGGCGACGCGGCCCTCGAGCACGCTGCGCAGCGCCTCGCCCAGACGCGGCACTAGCGCGTCGAGGTCGGCCTGCTCGCCGAGCGTGACGACGCGCAACGCCACGAGCGTCGCCGGCGGGCGGTTGGCGGCGCGCACCGACTCGCGGCGCGCGTCCACCACCTGCAGGCCGAAGCGGTCGACGACGGGCAGCAGCTCGGAGAGCAGCCGCGGCTGTGCGAGCGCGATCGTGAGCATGGTGTCGTGAGGCGCGTCGACCTCGTTGTAGAAGGCGAACTGCGGCGCGCTGGCCTCCGCGTGCAGGCGCTCGAGTGCGAGTACGTTGCGCGCCGCGTCGCGCGGGTGCGTGTCGGCGCGGTAGGGCTCGGAGAAGGCGTCCTCGTAGAAGGCCGCGAGTTCGAGGCCGGCCTCGTGGCCGAGCTGCTCTGCGAGCGCGTCGGCGAGCCGGTCGACCCAGGCGGACACCTTCTCGCGCACCGCGCGCTCGAGCTGCTCGAAGGACGCCTCGGCGAGGCGCGGGCCGACGGGCGTGCAGAAGAAGTGGATCAGCGCGGTGTCTTCCTCGATGAACGAGGTGCGCGAGTCCGCGTGCAGCGCGCCGAACTGCGCGACCAGCACGCCCTCGATCGTGCCCCGCAGCTCGTCGCGGTAGCGGTAGCGGGGCATCACCACGACCGCGTAGAGCGAGCGGCGGTTCGGATCCACCGAGAGCACGAGCTGCGGCTCGTCGCTGCCCTCGGCGGCGATGATCTCCTCGATCACGCGCGCGCAGGCGTCGGGGTGGCCCGCGAGCAGGAACTCCGCCGGCGTCTGGTCGAAGGTGGTGACGATCGCCTTCTGGCGGTGCGACTGCGGCGCCGCCTGCTTCTCCGCCAGGATCGCCTCGAGCCGCTCGTAGAGCAGCGGGATCTGGGAGCCGGGCGTGCGCAGCGCGCGGAAGGTGAAGAGGCCGCACACCACCACGAAGCCCGCGAGCTGCCCGCGCTCGTCGTGCTCCTTCACGAGCACGCGGTCGAGGCTGCCGGCGCGGTGCACGGTCGAGGGGATGCGCGACTTCCCGATCAAGATGATGCGCGGGTCGGCGAGCTGCTCGCGGATCTCCTCGGGGACCGCGGCGCCCTCGATCGGCGTCCGGAAGCGCGAGCTCGCGTCGTCGCGGAACAGCCCGAGGCCCGTGCCCGGCTGCAGCGCCACGCGCAGCACGCCGCGCGAAGACTGCTCCACCGAGTAGCGGCGCACGCCCATGAACACGAAGTTGTCGGCGGCCAGCCAGCCGAGGAAGCGCCGGATCTTGTCCGCGCGGCCGGCCGCGCCGGGAATGAACTGGCCCGCGTACTCGACGTTGGCCTCCGCCTCGCGCACGAGGCGCACCATGCGCCGGTGGTCGTCGGTGATCGCCTCGAGGCGCGCGAAGCGCCGGCGCAGCTCCGCTTCGAGCTTCTCGGGCTCGGCCACGCGCGGCGCCACCTCGACGTACATCACCGACTCGCGCGCACCGCTGCCCAGTGCGAAGCCGCCGCCGCTGCGGTCGACCTGGAGCACCGGATGCACGAAGCACTCCTCGCGCAGCCCCTCCTCGCGCAGCAGGAGGCGGGTCGTGTCCACCAGGAACGGACGGTCGGGCTGCACGGCCTCGATCGCGGTGCGCCCCGGCGTGTCCGGCGGATTCCAGACGCGCAGCGAGATGCCGGCTTTGCGGTCGTGGGCGAACTCGAACATGCGCCACGCCAGCGCCGCGAGGCCACGCCCACCGCGGGTGCGCCACAGCCGGCGGTCGACGTCGCGCATCAGCGCCTCGACGAACGCCTCGATCTCTCCGCTGCGCGCGCTGCCCGCCGCGGCGAGCTCCGCGCGCACGGCCGCGAGCGCCTCGGCGTGCCAGGACCGCTGCTCCTTCATGCCGTCCATCCTAGGCTTCGTATCGGCGCGCGGCGTGCCCCGCGTTGACCCCGTTCGCGGCCCGGGTGACGGTCGCCCCGGCGAGGAGGCGCATGGCGGGCGGCGCGGGATCGACGGCCGACGAGAGCGGCGAGCGCGTTCGGGCGTGGCTCGAGGCGAAGCTCGGCTGCGTGCTCGCGATCGCGCGCCAAGGCCGCTGGCGCCCGGTGTGGTTCGCGGACGTCGAGCGCGGCGGCGAGCGGCTCGCGCTGTGCGTGCGCGGCGATCGCGTCGACATGCCGCTGGAGCCGTTCATGGAGTTCTGCCTCGGCTGGCTGCGCCGCAATCCGCCGGATTCGCGCGGCCGCGAGTCGGTGATCGTGTGGGACTCGGGCCAGTTCCATCACGCGAACGGGCGCGTCGTCGCCGTGCTCGACCTCGAGATCGGTCACGTCGGCGATCCGCTCGCGCGCTCTACGCGCGCTACCAGGAGCTGTCGGGCCGCGCGATCGACCTGCCGGCGCTGATGCGGCATCACTTCGCGTTCACGCTCACCAACCAGCTCGTGTTCGGCGCCGCCCTGCGCAACCCGCCGCCCGACTCGGATCTGATGACGAACCTCCAGTGGTGCTGCGAGACGAATCTGTTCGCGACCGAGGCGCTGGCGGAGATCCTCGATGTGGAGCTGCCGGCGGTGGAGACGCCGGCGCCGCGCGACTCGCGCGGCGCCGTGGCGATGGCGCAGCTCGTTCGGAACCTCGGGTCGCTGCCGGGCGAGGACGACTTCACGAAGTACAAGCTGCGCACGCTGTTCCGGCTCGCGCGCCACGCGGCGCGCCTCGCGGAGATCGGCGACGAGACGGCGCGCGCCGACCTCGACGACCTGCACGCGCTGCTGGGTCGTCGGCCCGCTTCGTGGCGGGAGGACGAGCTGGAGCTCGAGCGCTTCGTGCTCGCCGATGCTGCGAGCGGAGCGCACGACGAGGTGCTGTTGAAGCTGTTCCACAAGCGGAATCTGCGCGCACAGATGCTGCTCGGGCCGGCGGGGTCGGTGATGGCGAGGCATCTGCCGATTCAGAAGTTCGCCTAGCTGAAAGACGAGTCTCTGCGCGGCGCCCGCCGCCAGGCGCTCGCGGTCGGGTCGTCGTTCCCCTGTTGTTGGGGAGGGCGCCGCGCGGGCCGCCCGCGCGGCGTGTGGTGGTGGGTGCTCGCGCTCGCTGGAGTCGGCTCCGGTCGTCGGCGCGGCTCCGGGTTGTGATGGAAGAAGCGCGTGACGAGGCGATGCAGGGTGTCGCCGTCGGCGAGCGGGAGCCCGATCAGCAGGCACGCCACGCGCGTCGAGAGGCGCGAGCCGAACTCGGCGACGACGTCGCCGCCGCCGCGCGCCAAGAGCGGCGCGAGCAGGTCGCGCACGATCGCGCGCACGTCGGGCTCGATCTCGCGCAGGTTGCGCGGCAGGAAGCGCGGTCGCAGCGCGGCGCGCAGCTCCGAGTGCGCAGGCGGGTCCGTCGAGTTCAGCATGGGCGTGCCGATCTGCTCCTTCGTCACCACCTGCGCCGGCGCCGTGCCGCGCGAGACCGTGAAGTGCTGCGTGTCGCTCGAGACGGCCCACACGCTCCGAAGCGCGAGAGCGCCCAGCAGTCGCACTCGGCGAGTTAGTAGACGGGCGCCTCGTCGCGCGGCCGGCGGTAGACCGGCAACGGGTCGTGGATGACGTCGGGCGAGCAGGGGTCGTAGGCGACCACGCGCGGCCCTCCGGGCGGCCGCGCAGGTTGGCAGCGCCCTGCGCCGCCCGCGAGGGCGTGGTACATCCACACTCTTTCCGGAGCTGGAGCCCCGATGAGCAAGACCCGCACCCCGGCCGTCGCAGGCTGGTTCAAGCTCGACGGCGCGCAGCCCGCGCTGCTCGGCACGCGCTGCGCCGGCTGCGGCAGCGTGTTCTTTCCGCGCGAGACGACCTTCTGCCGCAATCCGGCGTGCGCGGGTACGACGTTCGAGGAAGTCGAGCTCTCGACGCGCGGCCGGCTCTGGTCTTACACGAACAACTGTTACGCCCCGCCGGCGCCGTTCGTCTTGCCGAAGGACCCCTTCGAGCCCTACGCGATCGCGGCCGTCGAGCTGGAGCGCGAGAAGATGGTCGTGCTCGGCCAGGTCGTGCCGGGCATCGGGGTCGACCAGCTCGAGGTGGGCATGCCCATGGAGCTGACGCTCGGCACGCTCTTCGAGGACGAGCAGAACGAGTACGTGGTGTGGAAGTGGAGGCCCGCGAGCGTGTAGAGCGCGCCGCGAGCCGAGGAAACCCGTGGCGCACGAGCGCCACAACGAGGCAAAGCAGCGAGCGAACGCGGCTCGAGAAGCCGCAAGCCCGCCGAGGCGCCGAGCGCCTCAGCGGGCGCGCAGCGAGGCGAAGCCGAGCGGAGCGCAAAAGGATGGTGGGTGAGGTCGCGATCCTCGGGGTCGGCATGCATCCGTGGGGGAAGTGGGGGCGCAACTTCGTCGAGTACGGCGTGGCCGCGGCGCGCGCGGCGATGGCCGACGCCGGCGTCGAGTGGCAGGACATCCAGTTCGTGGCCGGCGGCGAGAACATCCGCAACGGCTACCCGGGCTTCGTCGCGGGCTCCTCGATCATGCAGGCGCTCGGCTTCAACGGGGCGCAGGTGGCGAGCACCTACGGCGCCTGCGCGACCGGCTCGCAGGCGATCTCGATGGCGCGCGCGCAGATCCTCGCGGGCGTCTGCGACGTGGCGCTGGTAGTCGGCGCCGACACGACGCCGAAGGGCTTCTTCGCGCCCACCGGTGGCGGCGAGCGCAGCCAGGATCCGGACTGGCTGCGCTTCCGCCTGCTCGGCGCGACGAATCCGGTGTACTTCGGCCTCTACGCGCGCCGGCGCATGGACCTCTATGGCGACACCGAGCGCGATTTCGCGCAGGTGAAGGTGAAGAACTCGCGCTGCGCCGTGCACAACGAGAACGCGCGCTACCGCAAGCCCTACACGCTCGAGGAGGTGCTCGCGTCGCAGATGGTGAGCGACCCGCTGCGCCTGCTGCAGATCTGCGCGACCAGCGACGGCGGCGCTGCGCTCGTGCTGTCCAGCATGGAGTTCGCGCGCAGGCGCACGACCCGGCCGGTGAAGATCGCCGGCGTCTCGACCGTGACGCCGCGCTACCCGCAGACCGTCGTCGAGATGCCGAACTTCGCGAGCGACTCGGCGGCCGCGGTGCGCGTGCCCGACGTGTCGTTCAAGGACTCGATCGCGAAGTTCGCCTATGAACAGGCGGGCCTCGGCCCGGAGGACATGAGCTGCGCCGAGGTCTACGACCTCTCGTCGGCGCTGGAGCTCGACTGGGTCGAGCACATCGGCTTCTGCAAGCCCGGCGAGGCGGGGCGACTCCTGCGCGAGGGCGTCACCGCCGTCGGCGGAAAGCAGCCGGTGAACCCCAGTGGCGGCCTCGGCGCGTTCGGCGAGGCGATCCCCGCGCAAGCCATCGCGCAGGTATGCGAGCTCACCTGGCAGATCCGCGGCCAGGCGAAGGGCCGCCAGGTGGAGGGCGCGCGCGCCGGCGTGACCGCGAACCTCGGCCTGTTCGGCCACGGCTCGTCGGTGGTCGTGAAGGCCTGACGAGCGCACGCGACTGCACGCAAGGGGCGCGACGAACCCGCTAGGCGTCAACCCCCCAAGCGGGCTCGGGGAGGCTCGTGGGCGTGGCGGTGGTGTAGGTCCGGCCAGTGCGGGTGCGCGTGCACGAGCGGCTCGTGGCGGTGCGGGTGGCTGTGGCGTCCATGCACCGGCGGGTCGTGGGCGTGGGCGTGGTGCCCGTCGTCGTGGCGGTGGGCGTGGGCGTGCTCCAGCGGCTCGTGCGCGTGGGGATGGGCGTGCCGGCTCCGGAGCAACGCGGCGATCGCGACGGTGAGCAGCGCGCAGGCGCCGACCTGCGCAGCCGTGAGCGGCTCGCCGAGCGCGAGGAAGGCGAGCAGCGCGCCGAGGAAGGGGGCGCTGGCGAAGACCGCCTGCGCGCGCGTCGCCCCCAGCTCCTGCGCGGCGGCGATGTAGAGCGCGATGCTCGCGCCGTAGCAGAGCGCGCCGACGCCGAGCGCGGCGGCGATCTCGCCGGCTGAGGCCTCGAACGGCGCGAGCGCCAGCCCGAGCGCGAGATTCGTGGAGCCCGCCGCGAGACCCTTGGCGAGCGTGCTGCGCGCGGGCGTGATGCCGTCGATCAGCGCCGTCAAGTGGTTGTCCACCGCCCAGCACGCACACGCCCCCGCGACGAGCGCCGCGGCCACGGCTCCGGGCACACCGCCGTCCGATGCGACGACGACACCCGCGGCGACCACGCCGGCGACGCCGAGCCAGCCCGCGCGGCCGAGGTGCTCGCGAAACAGCCAGGCGCCCAGCGCCGCGGTCGCCGCCAGCTCGAGGTTCAGCAGCAGCGAGACGGGCGCCGCGCCGGCGAGGCGGAGTCCGCTCAGCAGGAGGACGGGACCCGCGATCCCGCCGAGCACCACCGCTCCCGCGAGGCGCAGGGCGTTCGCCCGGTCGGGTGGGTGCCAGCTGCGGAAGGACTCGCGCGCCGCGAGCGGCGCCACGCCCAAGGCGGCGCCGAGGTAGAGCAGGCCCGCCAGCTCGAGCGGATCGAGCCCGCCGAGCAGCCACTTGCTCGCCGGCGTGGAGGCGCCGAACAAGAGGGCGGACGCGAGCGCGAGGCCGAACGCGCGCATGGCCGAGCTCCCGGCCGCAGGGTATCCGCTGCGCCTCGGGCCGCGGCCGCGTCCGGAGCACGGCTACGCTGGTCGCATGTTCGAACCCGCCTACCTCGAAGTTCGCTGCGAGCACTGCCAGACGTCGTTCGCGCCCGGAACCAAGCAGTGCATCCACTGCGGAGGCGCGATCGGGCGCCGCCTGCTCGGCTTCGACGCGCTCGCGGGCGCGGCGGGCGAATCGTCCGGGGCGGGCGCGCAGCAGCCGAGCGCACCCGACGCTCCGCCGGCGCTCGGGCGCATCGTGCGCTTTGCGATGATCGGCCTCGTCGTCGTCACTGCGATCGCTCGCGCCTGCTTCGAGCAGAGCTGAAGGCGCCGCGCGACGCGCGAGGAGAGCCATGGCCGAGAAGGTGAAGAAGACCGACGCCGAGTGGCGGGCGCTGCTCACGCCGATGCAGTTCGCGGTGCTGCGCGAGGCGGCGACCGAGCGTCCGTTCACCGGCGAGTACGAGTTCTGCCACGACGCCGGCACGTACCGCTGCGCGGGCTGTGGCGCCGCGCTGTTCGAATCCGACGCGAAGTTCGACTCCGGCTGCGGATGGCCGGCCTTCTCCGCGGCGAAGAGCGGCGAAGCGGTCGAGGAGCGCGTCGACACTTCGCACGGCATGGTGCGCACCGAGGTGCTGTGCGCGACGTGCGACGGCCACCTCGGCCACGTCTTTCCCGACGGTCCGCGCCCGACGGGCTTGCGCTACTGCATCAACTCCGCGGCGATCAAGCTCGAGCGCAAGGAGTAGGGGAGCGGCGCTCGCGCACGGCGCGGCGCTTCGCGCTCACTTGTCGACGATGCTGAGCGCCTGGCGCGGGCAGAGGCGAACCGCCTCGCGCGCCTTGCCCTCCAGCTGCTTCGGCACGTCGCCGGAGACGTCGTCGCTGGCGCCCTTCACGAGGTGATGGAAGGCGTCGTTGTCGTCGACCTTGAAGAGCTCGGGCGCGACGTCCATGCACACGGCGTTGGCTTCGCACAGATCCCAGTCGACCTTCACCTTCATCGCATCCTCCAGAGCCCCGAACGATTCGCGGGGGGACGAAAGGCCGCCTCTATACCACGCGGGCGTCGAACCTGCCGGGCGAAATTTCGCGAGCGCGGCCGGCGGCGACGAGTCGCGCGAGGTGCTGCTCCATGCTGCGCCGCTCGACGGGATCGGCGAACGAGACGGGGTCGCCCGGCCGGTAGATGAAGCGGTGCCTCGCGATCTCGTCGAGCGTGCGCGGCGCCTCGGCGAGATAGGCGAGCAGGCGCTGCTCGCGGGTCGCGATCACCGCCTCGAACTTGTCGAGTCGCGCGAGGAAGGTCTCGCGGTCGACGACGCCGATGTGGTGGAAGGTGGCGTAGTGCTTCGCCTCGAAGGCGCGCACGAGGCGCAGCGAGCGCTCGAAGTCGGCGAGGTCGCTCCAGGCGTCGCCGTAATAGGGCCCGAAGCTCGAGAGGTCGATGTCGCCGATGTAGAGCACGTCGTCCGGCAGGACGTGGAACGCGCAGTGGCCGCGCGTGTGGCCCGGCGTGTGAACCGCGCGCACGCGCACGCCGCCGCCGAGGTCGAGCTCGTGGCCGTCGCGGAATCCGGTCGCGCTCGGATTCGCGGTGTAGAAGAACTTCTCCGTGAGCGCCTTCTCCCAGCCGGCGCCGATCACGCCGTCGTCGTATCCGTAGATCTGCAGGAAGCCGGCAAAGGAGTGCAACCCCAACAAGTCCGCCTCGTGCAGCTCCCAGGGCACGCCGGGGAAGAGGTGGTTGCCCGCGATGTGATCTTCGTGGCAGTGGCTGTTCCAGACGCGGTCGACGCGCGGCAGCGCTCCTTTGCGCGCGACGACGCCCAGCGACGGGTCGATCATCAGGCTCTCGCGCGCGCCGCGCACCAGCAGCGAGTTGCCGTGCGGGTACTTGCCGTGCCCCGCGCCGAACAGCACGGTGACGGCTCCGATCGCGAGATCCTCGAGCACTTCGTCGCCCAACGCCCGCTCCCGGTGAACTACCCTCGCGCGTCGCTCGCTGCGCGCAGCGCGGGCGAAGAGAGACACAGCATACGGAGGGCGCGATGCCGAGCGCACGCGGGTTCTGGCTCGTGAAGTCGGAGCCGAACACCTATTCATGGGACACGTTCGTCGCGGAGAAGGGCACGTTCTGGAGCGGCGTGCGCAACCCGCTCGCCCGAAGCTACCTGGCAGGGATGAAGCGCGGCGACGCCGTGCTCTTCTACCATTCCGGCGAGGGCAAAGCGGTCGTCGGCATCGCCAAGGTCGCGAGGGAGTCTTACCCCGACCCCAGCGCCGACGACCCGAAGTGGCTGGCCGTAGACCTCTCGCCGGTGAAGCCGCTCGCGCAGCCGGTCGCGCTCGCCGCGATCAAGGCGGAGAAGTCGCTCGCGGAGATTCCCCTCGTGCGCATGTCGCGACTCTCGGTGATGCCGCTGCCGAAGGCGGCCTTCGAGAAGATCCTCGCGATGGGGAAGACGAAGCCGTGAGCGATCTCGACGCCGCGACCGCCCCGCCCCGCGAGATCGACGTCGCCCGCATCGGCGAGGACGTGAAGCTCCTCGAGGGCTTGCGCACCACGCGCGCGATCCGCCGGCTGCTTCCGGATCCGGTGCCGCCCGCGCTGATCCGCAAGGTCTGCGAGGCCGCGACCTACGCGCCGAGCGGCGGCAACCGGCAGCCGTGGAAGTTCGTCGCGGTGACGGAGCCCGAGCGCAAGCGCTGGGTCGCCGAGCGCTACCGCGCGAGCTTCCTCGCCTACATCGCGCCGGCCCTGAGAGCCGCCGAGTCGCCCGACTACCCGGAGCGCGCGCGACGCAACCAGGCGTCTGCGATTCACCTCGCCGAGCACATGGCGGAGGTGCCGGTGCTGCTGTTCGTGGCGGGCTGGACGCGCCGGGGTCAGCCGCAGACGCAGGCGCTCTTCCCGTGCGTGCAGAACCTGTTGCTCGCCTGCCGCGCGGTCGGCCTCGGCGCGAGTCTCACCACGCTGCACCGCAGCTTCGGCGAGGAGTGCGACCGCTGGCTCGGCCTTCCGGAGGGCTGTCCGAGCTGCGCGCTCATCCCCATCGGCTGGCCGCGCGGCAAGTACGGGACGCCGCCACGCCGGCCCGTGGACGAGTGCCTGTTCTGGGAGCGCTACGACCCGGCGCGCGACGCCCCCGACGAGGCGAGCGACGGCTGAAGCGAACGAGCGCGACGCGACCCGC
>CAYWRY010000031.1:0-19395 GCA_964460485.1 uncultured Spirochaetales bacterium | reverse complement strand
CGGGCCCGGCGCGTCGGCCGAGCCCGTCCCGAGAGAAGCGGCGTGGAGTCAGGCGTTCGCGCGGCGGCGCAGCAGCGAGCGCCCGATCAGGATCGCACCGGCTCCGAACACGATCAGCGCGCTCGGCTCCGGCACCGGGGGCGTGAAGAGCTGATCCTGATGCGTGCGCGAGTAGTAGAGCAGCGTGCCGCCGACGCCGTCGTAGCCGCGGAAGCCGAGCACGTACTCGAACACGCGATATGCGCCCGCGCTCATCGAGCTCGAGGTGGCGGTGAAGGCGTCGCCGTAGATGGCCTCCCACACCGCGGCCTGCACACCCGAGATCGCCTGCACGCGGGTCACGCCGAGCTTGTTCTCGAGCCAGGAGAGCCTGTTGCCCCACTCGTCGACGATGGTCGCCGCGAACGTGAACTTGCGCGGGGGTGCGCCGGTCGCGAACGACTGCGACTCCGCGGCGGTCGGGTCGTAGGCGGCGAAGCTCGTGTAGGTGCCGACACCGAGGGTCTGCGAGAGATCGGCGCAGAAGCTCGTGCCGACCACGCCGTCCACGATTTCGTGGAACTGCGCCGTGTGGAAGCTGCGCGACTGACCGGCGAAGGTGACCTTCAGCGTTTCGCCGAGATCCCAGCCGGTGACCTGGAAGGACAGCGCAATCGCGGGCGCCGAGAGCAGCAGCAGTGCCGCGACGGTGAGAGCTCGGAGAAAACGCATCGTTTTCCTCGTAAAGGTTGGACGCAGGCTTCGGCTCGGTGAGTGGCTGTGCCGATGCGCGCCGCGCGTCGACGCGAGCCTTTGCCGAGCAGCATGCGAATGAGCAAGCGGCATGCCGCGTGCGCCCCGCTTCGCGCGCGCGCGAGGCAGCGCGCGCACTTCGCCGCGGCGCTTGCGCAGGCGTGAGGTGCGCAAGCGCTTGCGCAGTGAGAAGGCGCTTGCCGCGGAGTGCCGCCGGAAGGCGAACCCTCAGCCGCCGCGCGCTCGCGCGATCACGCGCCGCGCCGCCTCGCCGCAGCGGCGTCCCACCTCGAGCGGCGGCAGACGGTCGTTCGCGTGGGAGAAGACCTCGACGCCGATCGGCGCGCGGCTCCCGATCGCGTCGAGCGTACGGATCCACGAGACGAGCGGGATCGCGCCCTCGCCCGGCAACAGGCGCGCGCCGGTCGTCTCCGCGAGCAGGTCGCCCGTGGGCTCGGCCGGCGCGTCGTTGATCTGCACGCTGCCGACGAGCCGGCCCGGCAGCGCCGCGAGCTGCGCCTCCGTCGAGGGCCCGCGGAAGGTGTGCCAGGTGTCGATCATCAGCGTCGCGTTCGGCCGCCCGCAGCGCTCGACGATCGCGCGCGCGGTCGCCAAGTCGGGGATGCCCGCCCACGGCAGGTACTCGAGCGTGACGAGCAGCCTGTGCTCGCGCGCGCGATCGCAGACGCCGGCGAGCGCCTCGGCCGCCGCGTCGACGTCGACGCGCGGCCGAAACGCCTGCGCCACGTTCAGCGAGCGCGCGCCGAGCGCGTCAGCGACCTCGTAGTGCTCGGCCTCGCTGGCGTTCAAGTCGTTCGGGAAGTCGTCGCCCGGCATCCAGTTCAGCAACGGATCGAGGTCCGCGAGCGCCAGCCCGCGCTCCTCGAGCGCGGCTCGCATGTCGCGCAGCGACAGGCCGCTCGCGCGCGCGCGGCGCACGTGGGTCGGGTAGACGGTGAGCGCCTGGAAGCCGCCCGCGACCGCGGCGTCGCACAACTGGAGGAAGGAGGCGTTGCGCAGCGTCGCGGCGTGGAGCACGAGGTCGGTCGGTCCCATGCGCCCAGCATGGCACCGATTGCGAGGGCCGCGCCGTCAAGGCGCCTTGCTGGGGGCGACCTCGAAGCGCTGCAGGATCGTCGCCACGTGGCGGCGGATCGCTGCGCGCGCCTCGTAGGGAACCTGCGCGAAGCAGACGCCCATGCCGGCCTCGAGCCAGCCGGCGAAGCCACCCTCGAGCGAGGTGCGCCAGCGCACCTCCGCCTCCACCGCGACGGCGCTCTCGCCCGCGCTGAACGCGAGGGTCAGCGGGGTGCCCGGCTTCAGGGGCGAGCGCGAGGCGACGTAGGCGCCGTTCGCCGAGAGATCCATCAGCTCCGCGCGGAAGCTCCGCTCGCGCGTCGTGACCTCGACCGGAATGTGAACCGGCACGCGCGGCTCCTTGCGCGTCTCGTCGCGGTCGCCGTGGGAGAGCGCGAGGGACAGCACGCAGCGCATCTCGCGCGCAGAGAGCGCGTCGAAGGCGCTCCAGCGCACGCCGGCGGCCGCGAGTCGCGCGCGCTCGGCGTCGGTCGGCTGACCGCCGACGGGCACGGCACACGCGAGCGGCAGGCCGATCTGCGCGAGCAGCTCCCTGCGCACGACCTCGAGGCTCTCGAGCATCACGGCGGTGGGCGCGGCGAAGGCGGCGATGCGCTTGCGGTGCTCGCCGGCGAGGAAGATCGCGTCGTCGAGGTTGTTCGCGTAGTACGGGCTGATACCCATCGCGATCAGCCCGAGGGCGTGCTCGCCGAGGCCCGAGTTGGGCTGATCCAAGATGAGGACGCTGCGCTCGTACACGGGCGTTGCTCCCGTGCGCCGCATCGGCCGGCCCGCGCGCGGGCTGGAGTTCGAGCCGCGAAGCTGCGCGGGAGCTGCCGGCTCCCGCCCGCTCAGGCGCGGTCCAGCATCCAGTAGGTGGCGAGCGCGTCCGCGTACTCGTTCCAGCGCGAGCCGTCGTGCGCCTTGATCCAGCGCAGCTCCACGCGCGGATGCGCCTTCGCGAGCGCCCACAGCTCCTTCACCAGCTCGAGGTTCGCGATCGGCCCGGTCTTCCGGCGCCAGCCGCGCGCCTCCCAGCCGCGCGCCCACTCGTTGATCGTGTTCACGCAGAGCTGCGAGTCGGAGTAGACGGTGATGGCGTGATCGGCCGGCAGCGCCCTGTAGGCCGCGATCAGACCTGCCAGCTCCATGCGGTTGTTGGTGGTCGCGGGATCGTGGCCGCACTGCTCGGCGCGGATCACGTCGTCCTCCACCCAGACGAAGCCCCAGCCGCCGGGCCCAGGGTTCCCTTCGCACGACCCGTCCGTGAACACGCCCGTCTTGGGGCCGGCCGTGTAGCGCGCGAGCACTTCCTGCGGGCTGAACGGCATGCCCTAAGCGCTCACCCGGAAGTGGACGACGTCGCCGTCCTGCATCTCATAGTCCTTGCCCTCGAGCCGCAGCTTGCCCGCGGCGCGCGCGCCCGCCTCGCCTCCGCACGCCACGTAGTCCTCGAACTTCACGATCTCGGCGCGGATGAACGTGCGCTCGAAGTCGGTGTGGATGGTGCCGGCCGCCTGCGGCGCTCTCGTGCCGCGCGCGATCGTCCACGCGCGCACCTCCTTCTCGCCCGCGGTGAGGAAGGTGATCAGGTCGAGCAGCGTGTAGGCGGCGCGGATCAGGCGGTTCAGCCCCGGCTCTTCGAGGCCGAGCGCGGCGAGGAACTCCCTGCGCCCCTCGGCGTCGAGCTCCGCGAGCTCCGCCTCGATCTTCGCGCACACGCGGATCACGCTCGCGCCGGTCTTCGCCGCGTAGTCTTCGAGCGCGCGCACGTGCGCGTTGCCTTCCGTGAGGCCGGCCTCGTCCACGTTCGCCACGAACAGCACGGGCTTCGCGGTGAGGAAGAAGCTCGCGCGGTAGGCCTCTGCCACTTCCTTCGGCACCGGGAACGAGCGCGCGGGCTGGCCGGCGGACAGGTGGACCATCAGGCTTTCGAAGAAGGCGGCCTCGGCCTGCTCCTCTTTCTTGCCCGCCTTCGCGGCTCGCTTCACGCGGTCGAGCCGCTTCTCCGCGGTGTCGAGGTCTGCGAGGCCGAGCTCGGTCTCGATCGTCTCGACGTCGCGCAGCGGGTTCACGCCGCCCTCGACGTGCGTCACGTCGGGATCCTCGAAGCAGCGCACCACGTGCACGATCGCCGCGGTCTCGCGGATGTGCGCGAGGAACTGATTGCCGAGCCCCTCGCCCTGGCTCGCGCCGCGCACGAGCCCCGCGATGTCCGTGAACTCCACCGTCGCCGGGATCACCTGCTTGCTGTGCACGATCGCGTCGAGGGCGGCGAGGCGCGGGTCGGGCACGATCACCACGCCCGAGTTCGGCTCGATCGTGCAGAACGGGTAGTTCTCGGCCGCGATGCCGGCCTCGGTGAGCGCGTTGAAGAGCGTGCTCTTGCCGACGTTCGGGAGACCGACGATGCCGCATCTGAGCGCCATGGGGGCGCGGAAGGTGACGGACGGAGCCGGCGCCGCCAGCGCCTGCGCTGGAGCGCCGCCGATGGGCGACCGACCTCAGGGCCGGCAGAACTCGGCTTGCCGCTGCCCGAAGCGGTCGTCCACCCACGGTTCGGCCGCTAGCCCGGCGCGATACCGGCTCGCCCATGCGAGGGACGCGAGGGCTTGGGCTTCTTCGGGGCGGCCGCGAGAGGCGATGGCGTGGCAAGTCGGCGAGCCGGGTGCGCGCGGCGGCGCGCGCTTCTCGCGTCCTCTCGCGTCCGTCAGCCACGCGCGTAACCCGCCAGGAACTCCGCCCGGAAATCCTCGTAGCGCCGGGCCTGGATCGCCTCGCGCGCGCGGCGCACGAGGCCCTGATAGAAGTGCACGTTGTGGATCGAGGCGAGGATCGCGCTGAGCACCTCGTTGGCAGCGAACAGGTGGTGCAGGTAGGCACGCGAGAAGCCGCCTCCGCAGGCCGCGCAGTCGCAGCTCGTGTCGATCGGGTAGGCGTCGCGCCGGTATCTGCGGTTCGTGAGGCGCAGCCGTCCGCGCGACGTGAAGACGCTGGCGGAGCGCGCGTAGCGGGTCGGGATCACGCAGTCGAACAGGTCGATGCCGTAGCCGATCGCTGCGATCAGATCTTCCGGAAGGCCGACGCCCATCAGGTAGCGCGGCTTCTGCTCGGGGAGCTGCGGCGCCGTGTGGGCGGTGATGCGGCAGAGCAGCTCGTGGCCCTCGCCGACCGAGACGCCGCCGATCGCGTAGCCCGGCAGGTCGTGCTGCAGCACGCCCGCGGCGCAGCGCGTTCGCAGCGCCTCGAAGGTGCTGCCCTGCACGATCCCGAACAGCGCCTGGTCGTCGCGCGCGTGGGCGCGCACGCAGCGCGCGAGCCAGTCGAGCGTGCGCTGCACGCCCTCGGCCGCCTGCGCCTCGCTCGCCGGAAACGGCGTGCACTCGTCGAACGCCATGATCACGTCCGCACCCAGCGCGTTCTGGATCTGGATCGAGCGCTCGGGGGTCAGCTCCATCACGTCGCCCGTCACTTCGTTCTTGAAGCGCACGCCGTGGTCGCTGATCTCCTTGCTCTCGAGGGAGAACACCTGGAAGCCGCCCGAATCGGTGAGGATGGGCCCGTTCCAGCGCATGAAGGCGTGCAGACCGCCGAGCTTCTCGACGATCTGCTCGCCCGGGCGCAGCGCGCAGTGATAGGTGTTCGCGAGCAGCACCTCGGCGCCGGTGGCGCGCACCTGCGCCGGCGTCATCGCGCGCACCGCGGCCTGCGTGCCGACCACCATGAAAGCGGGCGTGTGCACCGGCCCGTGCGGGGTCTCGAACACGCCGGCGCGCGCAGCGCCGTCGGTGGCGTGGAGGTGGAAGGAGAAGGGCTTCGGCATGCAGGGGCGGCAACGTAGCCGCGCGGCCGCCGGGACGAGGCGACGGATCGAGCGGCGGGCGCGTGACCCGCCGCCCGTTTCCGTCTCGCCCGTTCGGGTGAGGACGGCGATCGGTCCGCATCGGCAGCCCGCGCGCTCGCCTCCCCAACAACTGCGAGCGACGCTGCATGCTGCCGCTACCGTGCCGCCCACCGTGACCGATCCCTTCGCAGATCGCCTCGTCCGCCGGCTGCGCGCGCTCGGCCATCCGCTGTGCGTCGGTCTCGATCCCCACCTCGAGCTGCTCCCGCACGTCTTCCGCCGCGGCTCGATGGCGCCCGGCGATCTCGCCAGCGCGCGCGCCGTGGAGTCGTTCTGTCTGGCGCTGCTGGAGCGCGTGGCGGGCAGAGTCGCCGCGGTGAAGCCGCAGGCCGCCTGCTTCGAGCGCCTCGGGCCGCACGGTGTGGCCGTACTCGCGCGCGTGATGGACGAGGCGCGCCGCGCGGGCCTGCTCGTGGTGCTCGACGCGAAGCGCAGCGACATCGGCAGCACCGCCGCGAGCTACGCCTCCGCCTATCTGGCCGCCGACGCGCCGATGCGCGCCGACGCGCTCACGGTGAGCCCCTATCTCGGCCTCGACTCGCTGGAGCCGTTTTTCTCGACGGCCCACGCCGGGAACGCGGGCGTGTTCGTGTTGTTGCGGACGAGCAACCCCGGCGCCGTGGACCTCCAGGACCTGGTCGTGCGCGAGCGCCCGGTCTACCAGTGGCTCGCCGATCTGCTCCAGCCGCTGGCGCTGAAGCTGCGGGGGCCGTCCACGGAGTGGTCGGGGCTCGGCGTGGTCGTGGGCGCGACCTGGCCCGACGAGAGCCGCCGCGTGCGGGAGCTGCTGCCCGGCTCGCTGTTCCTAGTGCCCGGCTACGGCGCCCAGGGCGCGAGCGCCGCCGACGCGGTCGCCGGCTTCGTGCGCGGCCCGACCGGCAAGCTCGAGGGCGGGCTGGTGAACGCGTCGCGGGTGATCGGCTCCCCGCCCGCCGGCGGCGACGGTGCGGGCGCGTGGGAGCGGGCCGTGGACGCGGCGCTGGCGCGCGCGATCGAGGAGCTCGGAGCCGCCGTCGCCTGACCGCGCCGCGCGAGGCCGACTCGAGTCGGGGCTACTTGTAGTACCCGCGCCCGCCCTTGCTGCGGCGCAGGTGCGCCTTCTTCAGTTTGTTCTTGAGCTTCGCGCGGTGCCGGGCGGACTTCTTGCGGTTGCGGTGCGGCAGGGTCGTCGACTTGCGCATGGCAGCTCCGGCATCGGGCCATCTGCGACAGGCCCGGAACGAAAGGGGGGCGCAACCTAAGGGAGCGACCGCGAAAAAGCGAGCGTGGCCCTTTGGGGTCTCTCCCCAAAGGGCCAAACTCCCCGGGCGAACGCGAGGCCCAGAATGCAGACCCCTCTCGACCGGATGGCGGACTTCGACCTCACGGAGGAGCAGCGCGAGGTGCGCCGCAGCGTCCGCGAGTTCGCGGAGAAGGAGATCCTCCCGCACGTCGAGCGCTACGAGCGCGAGAGCCGCTACCCGCTCGAGCTGATCGCGAAGCTGCCCGAGCTGGGCCTGATGGGCCCGATGATTCCCGAGGAGTACGGCGGCTCGTACTCGAACTACACGTCGTACGGGATCATCTGCGAAGAGTTGGCGCGCGTGGACTGGGTGATCGCGTCGGTCGTCTCGGTCTCGAACTCGCTGGTCGCGCGCACGATCCTCGCCTTCGGCAGCGACGCCCAGAAGCAGCGTTGGCTGCCCGGCATCGCGAAGGGCGAAGTGATCTGCTCCGCGTGCCTCACCGAGACGGGCGGCGGCACCGACCTCGGCAACATGAAGACGGTCGCCAAGCAGGTGCCCGGCGGCTGGAAGATCACCGGCACCAAGGTGTTCATCTCCCACGCCGCGCACGCGGGACTGTTCCTGCTGGTCGCGAGCGTCGACCTCGCCAAGAAGCACGGCGGCGTGACGGCGTTTCTGGTGGATCCGAGGAACACGCCCGGCCTCACGATCGGCGAGTTCCCGATGCGCACGCTGAAGCGCGACAACCTCGCCGAGGTGCACTTCGAGGACGCCTTCTTGCCCGACGACGCGCTGCTCGGCGAGCCCGGCAAGGGCTTCCCCGTGCTCGGCTCCGCCCTCGATACGGGCCGCTTCTCGGTGGCCGCGCGCTGCGTCGGCCAGGCCCAGCGCTGCATCGACCTCGCGCTGCCCTACGCGCTCCAGCGCGAGGCCTTCGGCCAGAAGATCGGCGAGTTTCAGATGATCCAGCAGAAGATCTCGGACATGACCTGCCGCACCCAGGCCGCGCGCAGCATCGTCTACCAGCTCGGGCGCATGAAGGACGCGGGCGTGCCGCGCGCCTCGATGGAGAGTTCGATGGCGAAGCTGATGGCGAGCCAGGCGGCCGTCGCGAACGCCCTCGACGCGATCCAGATCCACGGTGGCTACGGCCTCAGCGAGGAGTACGAGGTCGGCCGGTTGTTACTGGAGGCGAAGTCGCTCGAGTTCGGCGAAGGCACGAGTGAGCTGCACACCAAGATGATCGCCGAGTTCATGCTCGGCATCCGGAAGCAGTGATGAGCGCGGGAGGCATTCCGGGGCTGGCGCAGAAACGAGCGGAGCTACTGCGGCTGATTCTCGAGGTTTCGTTCGAGCGCCGCGAAGTGACGCTCTCGAGCGGCAAGAAGAGCGACTTCTACCTCGACCTCCGCACCACGCTGATGCGCCCGCTCGGCCAGAAGCTCGCAGGCGAGCTCGTGCTCGCGAAGCTGATGGGCGGTGCGTGGGTGGACGCCGTCGGCGGCATGGCCGTGGGCGCAGTGCCGCTCGTCTCGGCGGTGCTCTCCGCCGCCGCGCACCACGACGCGCGCACGCCGCTGCTCGGCTTCTTCGTGCGCAAAGAGGCCAAGAAGCACGGCAAGGGCCAGCAGATCGAGGGCGCCTTCCGCAGCGGCATGACCGTCGCGCTGGTCGAGGACACGACCACCACCGGCGGCTCGACGCTGGAGGCGCTGGACATCGTGCAAGCCGCCGGCGGCAAGGTCGCGCGCGTGCTCTGCCTGGTGGACCGCGGCGAGGGCGCGGCCGAGGCGTTCGCCGCGCGCGGCGTCGCGCTGGAGCCGCTCTTCTCGCGCGCCGATCTGCCGGTGTAGACGCGCGAGCGCGCGCGGCGCTCCGGTCGTGTCGGCGTCGGTCGCTCGAGGCGGCGAGCACGAGCGCGGCGGGACACGCCGCCGCGCGATTCCTGCGCTCGCAGCGGGGCGCGCGCGATCCTGCGCGGAAGTCCGATCAGCTCGTCGCAGCGGGCCACTTCGAGATGATCGTCGCCGCATCGAAGTACTCGCGCCACACCGTGATGAGTCCGTCGTGGACTTCGAAGACGCCGGTCACGGGCAGCTCGACCCAGCCGGTGGCGAGGCGATGCCGGTCGAGACGTTCGACGAAGACGACCGGCCCGTCGGCGGATCGGCGCAGCACGACGAAGTCGTTCTCGATCGTCGGGGCGAAGAAGGGCTCGAGCACCGCACGCACGCCGGCGGGACCCCGGACGGTCGCGAGCGGCAGGTTCGTGTACTCGCAGTTCTCGGCCACCCATTGCAGGCCGCGGTCGTAGTCTTTCTGCTCCATGGCAGAGAGAAACGCCGAGACGACTTCGGTCGGAGCGCGGAGATCGGACACGGAAGCTCCTCTCGTCGGTCACGACGCGAGGGTCCACCTGGGCGCGGCGCGCGCACCATTCCCTCCGAGGGAAGCGCCCGCGAGAGACGATGCGCGCGGGGCCATTGGGTGATTCCTCCGCTCTTCGCAGGTGCTCTATCGCGTCAACGGCCGGAGTTCGTCACGACGCCAGTTCTCGGCCGCCGAAGGCTCCTCGTTTCCCCATCCCCGCGAGCAGACCGAACGCGCGCCATCGCGCGCACAGTGGCGCGCGAGAGAGCGCGGCCGCAGCGGGCTGCTACGCGGGCAGCTTCGCGAGCACGCGCTGCAAGCGGTCGCGCGCCTCGGCCGCGGTCTGGATGCGCTCCTCGGGTTTCTTCGCGAGCAACTTCAGCACCACCGCCGCGACCTCGTCCGGCATCGCGGCGAGCGTGCGCGGATCTGGCGCTGGCGTGTGGCGATGCGCGTAAGCGACGTCGCCGTCGACGAACGGCACGCGGCCCGTCAGGAACTCGAACAGCGTCGCGCCGAACGCATACAGATCCGTGCGGCCGTCTACCTCGTGACCGAGACCCTGCTCCGGCGACATGTAGTAGGGCGTGCCCGCGATGATCGACGACTTCTTGCGTACTTCTTCGAGCATCTTGGCGAGCCCGAAGTCCATGATTTTCACGCTCTTCTTCTTGTTGAGGAACAGGTTCGAGGGCTTGATGTCGCGGTGCACGATCCCCTCGCCGTGGGCGTAGGCGAGCCCGTCGAGGGTCTGCACCGCCAGCCAGAGCGACTCGCGCAGCGCCAGCTTGTTGCGGCGCCTGAGCAGATCGTTCAGCGGCAGGCCGTCGAGGAACTCCATCGTGATGAAGTACGAGCCGGCCTCCTGGCCGACGTCGAACAACGTCACCACGTTCGGATGATTCAGCGCCGCGACCGAGCGCGCCTCGCGCAGGAACATGCTCACCGCCGTGGGGTGATCCTTCAGGTTGTCGGGCAAGCGCTTCAGCGCGACCACGCGGCCGAGCATCGTGTCGCGGGCCTTGTAGACGACGCCCATGCCGCCCCTGCCGACCTCGCCGAGCAGCTCGTAGCGCGGCGGCTTCGCACGGGTGGCGGTGGCGCCCTGCGGTGCGGTCGGTGCGGCGCGCTGCGGTGCGTTCGCGGCGCGAATCATGCCGCGCAGCGCCTCGATCTTCTCTGCGCTGCCCGCGAAGTGGATGTCGCTCTTGCGAATGTGCTCCCAACATTCGAGCGCGGCGGCGAGCTCGCCCTTGGCTTCGAGCTGCGCCGCCGCCTGCTCGCGCAGCTCGAGGAAGCTGTCGCCGCCGAACACGTCGACAGCCTCGTCGAGCTTTCGGCACGCGAGCTCCGGCTCCTTGCGCTGCAGGAAGAGCTGCGCGAGCAGCAGCGCGCCCTCGGCGAACTGCGCGTCCTGGCGCGAGATTCGCTGCAGCGTCGAGATCGCGGCGTCGAGATCGTTCGCTTCGATCAGCAGCCGCGCCGCCTCGAGCCGCGCGCCTTGCTCGGTGAGCGCGCGGACGCGCAGCCGCAGATCGCCGGCCTGCGTCGCGCACGCGAGCGCCTCGCCGAAACGCTTCGCGCGCAGGAATGCCTCGGTCGCCCCCAACAGGTCCCCGGCCTCGCGCAACTTCTCGGCGGCTCCGGCGTAGTCGCCGTCGCGCGCCAGCAGCGAGGCCGCACCGAGCTTGTCGCCGCTGGTGGTGCGCAAGCGCGCGGCCTCGCGCAGCTCGCCGGCCGTTTCGAGCTCGCGCGCCGCTTCGCCCGACCGCCCGCGCGCCTCGAGCTGCTCGCCGCGCAGCTTCGCCGCGAGCTGCGTCTGCCCCTTCGAGTCGAGCGCGCGCGCCGCCGCCATCAGGTCGCCCTGCACGAACGGCGTCACGGCGTCGAGGCAGGCGCTGAACACGAGATGCTGCGACGTCGCGACGTCGAAACTCACCTCCAGCTCGTGCGCCTTGGCCGGCACCTCGAGTGGGATGCGGAAAGCCCGATCGCGCAGGCCCACGAGCAACTGATGAGTGCCGGCCGCGAGCGCGAGCTGCGTTTGTCCGCCGCGCACGTAGCGCACGGATTCCTTCGCGCCCGCGATGCCGACCAGCAAGCGCGCCTCCTCCACCGCGCGCTCGCCTTCCTTCAACGTGAGGCGCACGACGGTCTTGTCCGCAGAGAACTCGAACGCAACGTCCGCGTTCTCTCCGCGCTTCACGAGCACGGGTTTCTCGAGGAGCTGGCTGCGAGTCACCTGTAACGTCTTCGGGTCGCGCACGACGCAGCGCACCGCCACGTGCCAGCCGCCCGCGGCGAGCCCGCGAAAGCGCGAGGACGCGCCGGCGAGCGGCTCCGCGGCGACCACGTGGCTGCCATTCGTGTCGCCCTTCATCGCGCGCTTCGCGACGTAGACGGTATAGGCGGCGTCGTCATCGGCCGCCTTGCCCCGATTCACCTTGACCGTGATGTGCCCTGTGCCGCGCGCCAGCCGCAGCAGCGCGAGCGCCAGCGCCGCGGCGACCGGCGCGAGGAGTCGCGCGTTCCACCTGCTGTAGCCGGCGAGGCCGTCGAGCCGCACGCTAGCGGCCGCGCTCGTTGCGGACTCTGCGGTGGCGCCACTGTGGAGTACGGCTTCGACCTCGACGGCGCCGTCCAGGGAGAAGCGCGGCACGACGCGCGCGGCCAGCGTGGCGTCGACCGCGAGCGCGAGGTTGGCGGTGGCAATTGTCTCCGCGCTCGCGGCGCCGCGCTGGATCGCGCTCGCGTGCGGCGCGCCTTCCGCGGAGAACGGCGCTTCGCTCACGCGAAAGCGTGCGCGTGCGGCGTCTGAGAGAGCGCGCTCGACTGCCCGCGCGTCGGCCACACGCGGCGAGAGCCAAGCGATCGCGAGCTCCCGCCACGACTCCGCGGGCTCGAGCCCGACGAACGCGACGCTCCGAATCTGCCGCCCCGAGGCGCTCGCGCTGGGGAGGCGCGAGATCAACCCGGCGAATGGCGCCTCGACTTCGGCGTCTGGTGCGAGCCTCCCGCTCAGCACCTCGTCGAGGCTCGGCGCTTTAGGGTCTCCCGCCGCAGGCAGCGCGAGAAGCGCGACAGCGGCGGCGGCGATCGTGAAACGCAAGTCGGCTCCTCCGCTGGTGAGAGCTCGCAGGCGCGAATCGGTCGAACTGCGGCGTGCATTGAGCGCGCGGAGCCGTCGCAGTTCTCACGCAACACGCGCGGCGTGCGGGGCGGGGCGGTGGCGGCGACACCGGTACCGGCGGGAGCGCTCGGAACGCGATGGCGAGGAGCGCAGGCTGAGCACTGTTCCGCGAGCCTATTGGCACGCGGCACCTTCGGTTCACCCGCGCGCAGCGATGTCGGTGACGACCGTCCTCGCGCACGTGCGACCGCGCACCGGGCAGGCCGGTCCGCCTCGCGCAAAGCGCTCGACTCCGCGGAGTCCCAGGCGCTCAGCGCGCGTTCTGGATGTACTGCTGCAGCTCGTCGATCGTGGTCTCGCGGTCGGCGATGATCGCCTTCACCACGTCGCCGATCGAGACGAGGCCCGCGACCTGGCCGTTTTCCACGACGGGCAGGTGTCGCGTGCGCCGGTCGGTCATCAGCTGCATGCAGTCCTCGAGCGTCTGCAGCGAGCGCACGCAGGCGGGCTTGTCGTCCATGATCTCGCGCACGCGCGTCTCGTCCGAGTGCTTGCCGCGCAGGATCACCTTGCGCGCGTAGTCGCGCTCGGAGATCAGCCCCGCGAGCTCGCCCCGCTCGAGCACGACCAGCGCGCCCACGTCGTGCTGCGCCATCAGGCGCAGCGCGTCCAGCACGCTGGCATCCGGTGAGACGTGGTGGACGGAGTTGCCCTTGCGCGCGAGGAGCTGGCGAACGGTCACCATGAGGCGTCCTCCCGAGGCTCCGCTCAACCATACGCCTCGCCGCGGGCCCTGCGGATGCCTTCCCAACTCCGCTCCGGGCGGGCGTAGGGTGGAGGGGAAGGAGGCCCCCATGGCCGACAGCGTCTACAAGGTGATCGAGCTCGTCGGAACCAGCAGCGAATCGTGGGAGAAGGCGGCAACAGCCGCGGTCAAGCAGGCGGCCAAGAGCCTGCGCGACCTGCGCATCGCGGAGGTGACCCAGATGGACCTGCAGATCGAAGACGGCAAGGTGAAGGCCTACCGCGCGAAGGTGAAGATCTCGTTCAAGTACGAGGGCAAGGGCTGAACGGCGTCCGCAGGCAGCCGCGACGGAGCGCACCTCCGTCGCGGCGAGCGGCCCGCGCGCTCGGCGTCAGAGCGCGCGCTGGCTGAAGTGCCCGTGCAGCGCGCCGTCGAGCAGCTTCAAGAAATCTCGCGAGCGCATGTGGACCACGTCCTCGTGGTCGCCCGCCTCGAAGTAGACGTCGCTCAGCCCGGCGAGCGAGTCTTCGTACACCGTCGGGATGCGATACGGCGCTCCGACCGGCGGCATCGCGCCGCGCTCGCAGTCGGCGAACAGCTCGTCGATCTCGGACTCGCTCGCCAGCTCGAGCTCGCGGTTCGTCTGGGCGCGCAGCGAGCGGAGGTCGACGCGCGTCGAGGCCGGCACCACGGCCATTACGTAGCCGCGCTCGTCCTCCAGCAGCACCGGCTTCACCAGCTTCTCGGGGCGTACGTGCGCCTCGCGCGCAGTCTCGAGGCTCGAGCGCGAGTGGGGATGCGGGAGCACCTCGTAGGGCAGCCCGCTCTGATCGAGGTACCAGCGCAGTCGGGTCGCGATCATGCCGGTCTCCTTCCCCTCGTGAGTCGATTGGACGGAGAGCCTCGCAGCGCGAGGGGATCGCCGGCGAGGCGACGGCGTCTTCAGAGACGACGAACGGATTCTGCGCCCGGGGCGCGCGTCCCGGCAACCGATAAATCGCCGGACATCTCTTGACCACTCGGCGCACTGCGTGCCGGGCGCCGCGCCGTGCGGCCGCGCGTGCGCGCACTTCTCCGCCGGCACGCGCGCTGCAGTCGCCTTCGCGCCATCCGCTCGGAGGTATCGACATGCTGATCGATCGCAACGCCATGCAGCTCGACACCGGCGCCTGGCGCTTCCAGGTGTGGGTCGCGTTCGCGCTCTCCCTCGCCACCACGACCTGGGGCATCTGGTTCGTGCCCGCAGATCCGTGGGTGAAGGGCTTCCTGATGCTCGGCCTCTACTTCACGGTGTCCTCGGCCTTCACCCTCGCGAAGACCGTCCGGGACGAGCACGAGAGCAAGAAGATCTTGAACCGCATCGGCGAGGCGAAGGCGGTGCAGATGCTGCGCGAGTACGGGGAGGAGGCGTGATGCTGTTCGAGCGCATGCGCCGGCTCGTCGGCGCGCTCGCGGGCAACGCAGTAACCGAGCTGGAGGCGGCGCACCCGGTCGCCGTGCTGGATGCGGAGCGCACGCGGCTGCGTGTGCAGGTCGCGCGCTACAACCGCGGCCTCGCGGCCCACGCCGCCATCGGCGAGCGCCTGCGCCGGCGCTCCGCGCAGCTCGCGCAGGAGCAGAGCGCTCTCGCGCTGCGGGCCGAACGTCGACTCGCAGCGGGCGATCGCGCGCGCGCCGCGGAGGCCGCACTGCGGCTCGAAGAGGTGCGCGCCGAGCTCGCGCGCGGCGCCGAGCAGCTCGCGCGCAGCGAAGCGACCTATCGGGAGCTGACGGCGTCGCGCAATCGCGCCGTCGAGACGGCGCGCGCTCGCATCGAGGCGATGAAGCGCAGCATCGGCGAGGTGCAGGCGCAGCGCGCGTTGGCCGAGCTGTGCGAGCTGGCCGCCGATCTGGAAGGCTCGATCGGCGTCAGCGAGGGGACGCTCGAGCGCGTGCACGAGCGGCTCGAAGAGGAGCGCGAGCTGGCGATGGGCCGCGCGCGCGTCGCGCGCGAGATCCTCGATGCGGAGCGCGACGACGACGCGGACGAGGACCGCGCGGCTCGAGCAGAAGAGGCGTTGCGGCGCTTCGAGGCCGCGCGCGCGGACGGCGCACGGCCGCAGAGCGCTGGCGCCGCGGGCGAGGGCGGCGCGCCGCCGGGCTCGCCCGCGTGAATCACCTCCGCGGCGGGCCGGCGGCGACACCCGGCACAGACGCCGCCTCGCGCGCGAGCCGCTCGGCGCTGATGCGCAGCTCGTCCATGCCCTTCGCGATGTACTTCGGCGACATCGTCTGCACGATGCGGGTGGGCAGGTTCCCGCCCGGCTCGTAGCGCATCTCGAGGACCACGCGCGTGCCGGTCGGGTGCGCGGTGACCTCCCACGTGCCTTGGTCGACGGCCACCTGCACCGTGCCCTCGGCCAGCGGCGCCTGCTGGCCCGCGAGCCGGTAGCGACGCCGAACCCCGCCGTCCGGCAGCGGCTCGTCGTCGATCACGATCGTGCTCTGGCGGTCCTCGAAGGGCCACCCGGTCTTCTGCACGTTGACCACGCGCCCGTCCGGCAGGCGGTCGCTGGACTTCAGCATCGAGGAGCTCGGCCTTGCGTCCGTGAGCGCCGCCGTCACCCACGCGGGCGCGAGGGCGAAGAGGCACTCGCCACGGAACGTGGGCACGTTGTTCGGGTCGACGTTCACCAGCCTCACGGTGCAGGCGCCGACGGTGGCCTCCTCCGCCTGCGCGCTGGGTGTCGCGCCGAGCGCGATGCCAGCAAACACCGATGCCACGACCGAACGTCCCGCCCTGCGCCGCACTTCCGTTGCCTCCGCTACGCCCCGCGCGAGGTGGGTGCCGGAGGCGCCCGAGCCGGTGATACACGCGCGCCGCGCGCGGGGGGTGGTCACGCTATCACGCGACGCGCGCGGCCAGCACGGAACCCTCGCGACGCGCCGCCAGCGCTTGGCCGCTCGGTACCCGGAGAGCACGGCCTGACTGCCAGTCGCTCCGGTCTTTGGCCCGAAGCCGCGCGGGGCCCCAGCGCCGCAGACCTCAGCGTCGCGGGGCCGAGATCTCTCGCTCCGCCCGGGCGGCCGCCTCCGCCTCCGTGCGCACCTCGGCCAGCGAGGCGGCCATCTCGCGTGGAACCGCCCGCTGGACCAACGAGGCCGGCAGGTTGCCGCCCGCGTCGTAGGTGCTCTCGTAGGACAGACGGGTCCCGCCGCTTCCGTCGCTGCGGATCTCCCAGCGGCCGTCGTCGCGCAGCACCTGGACGCGTCCCTCGCCGAGCGGAGCCTGCTCGGGCGCGAGCGAGTAGGTGAGGAGCATGCCGCCCTCCGGCAGTGGCGTCCGGCGGGTGACGATCGTGCTCTGGCGGTCGTCGATCGGCCAACCCGTGGACACGACGTTGACGATGCGGCCGTCCGGGAGCCGCGTGCTCTCGGTGAGCGAGGTCGTCACGGCGGCGATGCGCTCGGGCACGCCGACGATCGCGGTCACGAAGCGCGGAGCGACCGGCCAGTGGCACTCGGCGACGAAGGTCGCGATGCCGTCCGCGCTGGCGGCGGTGCGCGCGATCGCGCAGCCCGTCTCGTCCGCGGCGAGCGCGGGGGCGGCGAGCAGCGCGAGGGCGAGAGCGGCCAGTGCGCGGGGCATCGCGCGAATCCCTAACGACTCGCCACCGCTGCGCGCAACTCCGCGAGCGAGCTGGCGACGCCCGCCCTCTGGAAGCGGCGCACCAGCCACGGCTCGAGGCTGCCGCCAGCGTCGTAGCGCGACGTGTAGTGGATGCGCGTGGCATGCGGGCCGTCCGGCCGAATCTCCCAGCGCCCTGCGCTCTCGCGGATCGCGGTGCGCCCAGCCGGCAGAGGCTCCTGCCGCTCCGCCGGCAGCACGTCGATCCGCACGCCGCCACCGTCGAGCGGCGTCTCGCGCCACTCGAGCGTCACCTGACGATCTTCGAGCGGCCAGCCGATCTCGTGCACCTGGAGCACGCGGCCGTCCGGCAGCCGGCGGCACTCTCCGAGCGAGGAGAGCGCGGCGCCAAGCTTCTCCGGGCTGCGCAGCGTCGCGAGCACCGCGCTCGGATCGAGCGGCCAGCGGCACTCGGCCGCCACCGTCGCGACGCCGTCCGCGTCGACCTGCTCCGTGCGCACACTGCAGCCGGCGCGCGAGACGACGTCGCTCGCGAGCGCACCGGAGGGCCAGCCGGCGAGCGCCGCCAAGCCGAATGCGACGAGCATCGAGTTGCCCATGGCCTCGTTTCGGTCGCCGCTCCGGGGACTTGAAGCTGCGGCTACGCGCCCGCGCGAGCGCAGCAGCCGATTGACTGTCCGCGCCCGGGCTGGCAAAACGCGCGCCAGCCAGCCGGCGGAGCGTGAAGGTGAGCACGATGGCGGTGTCCGACGAGCCGAAGCCCGAGCAAAGGCCCGCTTCGCCGCACACGACCCAGCTCCCGCTCGAATTCGTGGGCGCGCCCGGCACGCGGCCCACGACGCCGCTCGGCTTCTGCCTCGTGACCGGCGGCGCCGGCTATCTCGGGCGACATCTCGCCGAGGAGCTGGTGCGCCGCGGTCACGCGGTGCGCGCGCTCGACCTGCGCGAGCCGAGGCCGCCGGTCGCGGGCGTGGAGGTCCTCGCCGGCGACGTCACCTCGCTCGAGGACGTGCGGAAGGCATGCGCCGGCGTGGACACGATCTTCCACACCGCGGCCGTCCTCGACTGGTCGCGCTGGCCGACGCCGGCGCAGCGCGCGCGCAGCGAGGCGGTGAACGTTCGGGGCGTGGAGAACGTCGTGCGCGCAGCGCTGGAGGCGGGCGTCTCGCGGCTCGTGCACACCAGCACCAACAACGTGACGCTCGACGGACCGGTGATCGACGGCGACGAGACGCTCCCCTACGCGGCGCGGCCTCGCGACCTCTACACCGAGACGAAGATCGCGGGCGAGCGCGCCGCGCTGGCCGCGAACGGCGGCACGTTGCTCACCTGCGCGATCCGTCCCGGCGGCATCTACGGTCCCGACGACCCGACTCTCTTCCCGCTGCTGGTCCGCACCCTCGCTCGCGGCCGCTTCCTGGCCACCTTCGGTCCCCGCGACGCGCGCTCCGACAACGTCTTCGTCGCGAACCTGGTCGACGCCGAGATCGAGGCGGCGCGGCACCTCGTGCCCGGCTCGCCGCTCGCAGGACAGGCCTACTTCGCGACGGACGGCCAGCCCATCAACTACTGGGACTTCTTCGATCCGTTCCTCGCGAGCGTCGGCGTGCGCCGGCCGCGCCTCCACCTGCCGGGGTTGCTCGTGCGCGGCGTGGCAGCCGCCTGGGAGCTCGCGCACGCGAAGCTCGGCGCGCCGGCTCCGCCGATGCGCTCGCTCGAGGCGCGCAAGGTCGCGGTCTCGCACTACAACCGAATCGACAAGGCGCGGCGCGACTTCGGCTGGACGCCGCGCGTCTCGCCCGAGGCGGCGCGCGCCGCCTGCATCCCCTACGTGCAGCGGCTGTGGCTCGGTGCCGAGCGCGTCGACCGACCGCACTGGGCGTGGTGGGTGGCGATCCTCGCGGGCATGGCGCTGACCGGCGTGCTCGCGATCTCGGACCGCGCCTACGCGGGGTTCTCAGCGCACGCGACCGGGCTGATTCCGCGCTGGGCGATCGCTGCAGCCTTCGTCTGGGCGTGCTGGCTGCACGTGCGGAAGGGCTTGCGCGCCGTGCAGCTCGCCGAGCGCGCGGGCCTGCGCGAGACCGCGCTCGGCTGGGGCTGGCAAACGTTCCTGCTGGGCTTCGCCTCGCTGCGCCTGCTCGAGCGGCGCATCGCACAGCGCGAGGCGGCCGCGCGCGAGCGGGAGCGCGCCGGTGCCTAACATTCGGTGGCTTCTCGCCTGGATCACCGCGCTGCATCGCTGGCTCTATCGCGCGACGCGCGGAGTGATCGGTCACCGCATCCCGCTGCTCGACTGGCGCTCGCTGCTGCTCACGCACAGGGGCCGAAAGAGCGGCCGAGTCTTCACGATCCCGCTGCTCTACGTGCCGGACGGCCCGCGCTTCGTGGTGGTGGGCTCGAACGCCGGCGACGCGAAGCCTCCGGCCTGGTGGCTCAACCTGCAGGCGCATCCCGACGCGCGCGCGCAGGTGGGCGCCCGCGAGCTGGCCGTGCGCGCGCGCCTCGCGCAGGGCGAGGAGCGCGCGCGGCTCTGGTCTCTGCTCGTCGCGAACTACCGCGACTACGCGCGCTACGAGCGCA
>CAYWRY010000030.1:0-36107 GCA_964460485.1 uncultured Spirochaetales bacterium | reverse complement strand
TCCAAGAGCAGGACACCGACGCGGACGGCGTGATCGACACGCGCATCGCGTTCGATGGCGGGAAGCGCGTGCGCCAGGAGCGGGACACGAACGGCGACGACGCGCTCGACGCCACCACCTACTACGACGCGGGCGAGCGGCCGCTGCGCGAGGAGCTCGACACCGATGCGGACGGGAAGCCCGACGTGCGGCGCTTCTACGAAGCGGGCGCCGTCGTGCGCGACGAGCAGGACGTGGACAAGGACGGCCGCTTCGAGCTGACCACCTACCTCGCGAACGGCGTGCCACAGCGCTCCGAGGCCGACGAGAGCGGCGACGGCAAGCCCGACGTGCTCGTGACCTACCAAGACGGGAAGCGCGCCGAGCAGCGCGAGGACACCAACGGCGACGGGACGGTCGACACCGTCACCCGCTTCGGCCCGGACGACGAGCCCGCGCAGATCGCGGCGGACACCGACGGCGACGGACGCCAGGAGACCACCAGCTTCTTCGCGGGCGGCGAGCTGGTCCGCAGCGAGAAGGACCGCGACGGCGACGGCAAGGCCGACGTGCGCATCGCTTACCGAGGCGGCAAGCCCGCCACCACCGAGCAGGACGACGACTACGACGGCAGCTTCGAGAAGCGCGTCGAGGCGTCCGCGAAGGGCGAGCAGGAGCAGAGCGAGGACCGCAATGGCGACGGCGCGCCCGACCTGCGCGTCGCCTTCGACGCCAGCGGCCAGGTGGTGCGCCAGGAGGAAGACCGCAACTTCGACGGCAAGCTCGATCGCGTGATCGAGTTCGCGAACGCGAAGCCGCGCCTGATCCGCGAGGACTCGAAGGGGCGCGGCTGCTTCGACCTCGAGCAGCGCCTCGCCGCCGACGGCAACACGGTGGAGGAGCAGGCGGTCGACGAGAACGGCGACTGCAAGCTCGACCTCTGGTCCCACTTCGAGAACGGCTCGCCCGTGTGGCAGGCGCAGGACCAGCGCGGCGCTGGCTTCGCCACGGTGTTCACGCGCTTCAACGCCGCGGGCGCGCCGGTGTCCCAGGAGCTGGTGAGCGAGGGCAAGCGCGCGCCGGACACCAAGATCTTCCTCGGCGCGGACGGCACGGTCGAGGCGCAGTGTCTCGACAGCGACGGAAACCGCTCGCTCGACGTCCGCTACCGCATTGCGGGCGGAGCCGTTGCCGAAGGCCTCGTGGACACCAACAAGGACGGCAAGGTGGACGCGCGCCAGGCCTGGGCGAGCGGCGCGATCTCGCACGTGGAGGTCGATACGAACGGCGACGGGCGCGCCGACGTCGTCCAGTACTTCTCCGGTCCGAACGTGATCCGGCAGTGCGAGGACAAGGAGTACGACGGCACGATCGACCAGTGCTTCGAGGGCCAGAAGGTGGTGCCCGTCAGCGGTGTGAAGGACGTGAGCAAGCCACTAGGGACGCTCGCCTGCGGTGGCTTCGACCCGTTCTGGCGGCGCTGACCGTCCCATGCGCGAAAAACTCGGCTCGATCGAGCGGCGGCGCGGATAGGATGGCCACGAGGGAGACCGGGTTCGCATGCGCGCCGCCGTCCTGACGACTGCCTGCGTGCTCGCCGTGCTCGTGGTGTGGTCGAACCTGCGCAGAACCGAGCGCGCTGCGTCTGTGCCCCCCGTCGCCGCGGCGCCGGCGGGCGGCGACGTGGCCGCGCCGCCCCCGGGCGACGCGCAACCGCTGCAGGCCGCGGAGACGAGCGCAGCTGGTGACGTCCCCGCCTACCGCCCGGCGACCAGCGAGCCCCGGCGCGAGCACGTGGTGCGTGCCGGCGAGACGCTTGAGATGCTCGCCGCGCGCTACTACGGCGAGCCCGCGCGGGCCGGCGAGATCTACGCGGCGAACCGCGATCGCATCCGCGACCCGAGCCGACTCCACCCCGGCCAGACGCTCGTGATCCCCTGAGCGCCGCGTGAACCGATGGCGTTCTCGCGCGTGAACGCGCGGAACGCGCGAGCTCGCGACACACGTCGCCAGTCCGCGCGAGAAACCGCGCGCTCGCGCCCCGGCCGCGTCCGGCCTACGCGGCCGACCGCCGCGCGTCGCGTGACTCTGGGCCGGGCACGCGCATTGCTCCGCCGCTCCCGCGAGGAGCCCCCGATGAAGCATCGCTCCGTGCTGTGGATCGGCAGCGCAGAGGGTCTACACGCCAGCGCCATGGCGGGCGCCGCTGAGATCGAGCTGGTCTGGGCGCGAGAGCCGCGCGAGGCCCTCGAGCTTCCGCTGGCGAGCTTTGCCTGCGTGGTGATGGACGCCGAGGCCGACCGCCAAGGCGTCGCCGAGCGGCTGCGGCGCGCGGGCGCACCCGAGGTGCTCGTCACGAGCGATCCGGCCCGCTACCCGCGCCCGACGGACGTCGGCTGCCCACGCGAGGCGCAGGTCACGCGCCCCGAGGGCGTGATCGGTACGAGCGAGGCGATGCAGCGCACGCTGGCGCTGGTGGCGCGCGCTCAGGCCACGCACGCCACCGTGCTGCTCACCGGCGAAACCGGCACCGGCAAGGAGGTCCTCGCGCGCGCGATCCACAAGGGCAGCGCGCGCTCGCGTGGGGCGTTCGTCGCGCTCAACTGCGCCGCCTTCCCGGAGACGCTGCTCGAGAGCGAGCTGTTCGGGCACACGCGCGGCGCATTCACGGGAGCCGATCGCGCCAAGGAAGGCCTGTTCGTCGAGGCGCACGGAGGAACGCTGTTCCTCGACGAGGTGGGCGAGACGTCCCTGCCCTTTCAGGTGAAGCTGTTGCGCGCCCTACAGGAGCGGGAGGTCCGGCCCATCGGCGGCAACCGCACGCAGCGCGTCGACGTGCGCGTGATCGCCGCGACGAACCGCGAGCTGCGCCGCGAAGTCGATCGCGGAGCGTTCCGCGCCGATCTCTACTACCGCCTCGCCGTCTTCCCGATTCGCGTCCCGCCGCTGCGCGAGCGGCGTGAGGACGTGCCCGACCTCGCGCGCCACTTCCTCGCCCTGCACGGCGAGCGCGAGGCGAAGCTCGACTGCAGCCTCGCCCCGGACGCGCTCGACCTACTCGCCACCCACGCCTGGCCCGGCAACGTGCGCGAGCTCGAGAACGAGATGCTCCGGGCGCTCGCGCTATCCGATCCGGGCGAGCGCATTCCGGCGGAGCGGCTCTCGCGGCGGCTCGCGGAGAGCGTCGAGCCGGCACGCGAGCTCTGGACGGAGGACGAGCCGCTGCGCGTCACGCTCGCGCGCGTCGAGAGCTGGCTGCTCCGGCGCAGCCTCGCCCGACACGGCGGTCGCCGCGCGGAGGCCGCGCGCGCGCTCGGCATCACGCGCGAGGGCCTGCACAAGAAGCTGAAGCGCCTGGGCGTCTGCTGAGGAGCGGGGCGCTCGCGCCCTACTCGGCCCGTGAGCGTGCCTCCCGCAGGCGGGAGCGGGCCGGGGTTTCGCCGCTAAGGTGCGCGCCCGCTCATGGACGCCCTCGACTCGCACGCGCTCGCACCGCGCAAAGAGCTGCGCAACCTCGCGATCATCGCGCACGTCGACCACGGCAAGACCACGCTCGTGGACGGGCTGTTCCGCTTCACCGGTGCGCTGCGCGCGCATCAGCAGATGCAAGAGCGCGCGATGGATTCGAACGACCTCGAGCGCGAGCGCGGCATCACGATCCTCGCCAAGCAGACCTCGATCGAATACGAGGGCGTGCGCATCCAGATCGTGGACACGCCCGGCCACAGCGACTTCGGCGGCGAGGTCGAGCGCGTGCTGGGCATGGTCGACGGCGTGCTGCTGCTGGTGGACGCCGTCGACGGCGTGATGCCGCAGACGCGCTTCGTGCTGCGCAAGGCGCTGGAGCACGGGCTGCGCCCGATCGTCGTCGTCAACAAGATCGACCGTCCCGAGTCGCGCGGCGAGGCGATCGTCGACGAGGTGTTCGACCTGCTGGTCGAGCTCGGCGCGAACGACCGCCAGCTCGAGTTCAAGGTCGTCTACTGCTCGGCGAGGCAGATGGTCGCCGGGCTCGACCTCGCACAGCCGATGAAGGATCTGCGCCCGCTGCTCGACACGATCCTGGAGCACGCGCAGCCGCCGCTCGTCGACCTCGCCGGCCCGCTCCAGTTCCAGGCCGTCACGCTCGGCTACGACGAATTCCTCGGCCGCCTGGTGATCGGGCGCGTGATCCGCGGAAGGCTCTCGCGCGGCGTGCCGGTCGTACGCATCCCCGAGAGCGGCAAGCCCGAGTCCTTCCGCATCACGAAGCTGTTCGTCACGAAGGGACTCGAGCGCGTGGAGACCGACCTCGCCCAGGCCGGCGACATCGCGATCCTCGCGGGCATCGACGACGTGGAGATCGGCGACACCATCGCCGACCCGAGCGACCCGACGCCGCTGCCGCGCATCGCCATCGACCCGCCCACGATTCGCGTGAAGTTCGCGGTGAACACGTCGCCCTTCTCCGGCAGGGAGGGCCGCTTCCTGACCAGCCGGCAGATCGGCGAGCGGCTCGAGCGCGAGGCGCTGACGAACGTCTCGGTAAAGCTCGAGCCGAGCGATTCGACCGAGACCTTTCAGGTCGCCGGCCGCGGCGAGCTGCAGATCGCGATCCTGATCGAGACGCTGCGCCGGGAGGGCTACGAATTCTCGGTCTCGCGCCCCGAGATCATCCCGCGCGAGATCGACGGACAGCTCTGCGAGCCCGTCGAGGACGTGATGGCCGAGGTGCCCGAGCAGTACGCGGGCGCGGTGCTGGAGGGCCTCGCGCAGCGCAAGGGGCGCATGCTCGACATGGAGCCCCAGGGCAATCGCATCTGGCTGCACTTCTCGGTGCCGAGCCGCGGTCTGTTTGGTTACCGCGGCCAGTTCCTCACCGCGACGCGCGGCGAGGGCGTGCTGCACCGCACCATCCGCGGCTACGAACCCTACGCGGGCGCGCTGCCCGGGCGCGGCGTCGGCGCGATCGTCTGCAGCGAAGGAGGAAAGACGACGCCCTACTCCCTCTTCCACATCCAGGAGCGCTCGACGCTGTTCGTCGGCGCCGGCGTGCCGGTCTACGAGGGACAGATCGTCGGCGAGAACGCGCGCGCGGGCGACCTCAACGTGAACGTCGTGCGCGCCAAGAAGCTCACCAACATCCGCGCCGCGGGCCGCGACGAGAACACGATCCTCTCGCCGCCGCGTTCGCTCACGATCGAATCGGCGCTCGAGTGGATCGACGAAGACGAGCTGCTCGAGGTGACGCCGCACTCGCTGCGGCTCCGCAAGCGCATCCTGGCGGCGAACCTGCGCAAGCGCTGAAGGATGCGCGCAGCGCGGGGCGGGGCGCGGCTTCTCGTCGCGCGGCGGCCCCTGCGCGCGCCGCGCTCCGTGCGCCCCATCCCGCGCCCACCGAGCGATCCGCGCGGCGCCCTCTCGCCACGCGATAGGGTGTCGGGGATGGCGCAGCGGACGGTCTGGTGCGTGCGGTGGAGCGAGCGGGTGGGCTGGACGCCCTGGCGCATGTCGCTCGCGATCGCGGCCACGCTCGGCGCGGCGTTCGTCGCGCTGGAGCACGCGCTCGGCCGCATCGCGCTGCTCGAGAGCGAGGCGCACGTGGCCGCGGACTTCCAGGTGGGCCTGGGACTGATCGCGCTGGTCGCCTACTGGCCGGGCGCCTTCGCCGCCGCGGTGCGCGGCGCGGAGCGGACCTGGCGCGAGCTCGCTCCCGCACTCGCTTTGCGCAGCCAGGCGGACGCGCCGCCGCCCCCCGGCCGCGTCGAGACTCGTGCGCTGCGGCGCGTCGGCCTGGTGGGCGCGGCGGTCGCCGTCGGCATCCCGCTCGCGACGAATCTCGAGCTCGCGACGTGGGTGCTCTGGGAGCTGCCGCCGGAGGCGATCGCGCATCGCCTGCTGCTGTTGCCCAGCGGCTGGCTCGCCGCGCGTTTCTTCGCCGTCGTCTGGGGCGAGTCCCGTCGCCTCGCCGCTCTCGGCGCGCCCGGCCGGCTGCGCGTCGACCTGCTCGACCTGCGCCCGCTCGCACCGCTCGCGCGCGCCGGCATGCGCCAGGCGTTGCTGGGTGCCGGCGCGCTCAGCGTGCTGCTCGTCGCGTTTCGCGACCCGAGCGTCGCGCCCGGATTCGCGTACGTGGTGGCCACCGCCTCGGCCGCGAACTTCGTCTTCTGCCTGTTCGCGCTCTGGCTCGCGGTGCGCGGCGGCCACCAGGCGATCCAGCGCGAGAAGGCGCACGCCACCGAGACCGCGGACCTGGCGCTGCGCGCGTTGCGCCAGCCTCGCGCCGCCCACGCGGCTGGCGCGCTGGCGGATGCGCTGGCTTGGAAGAGGTTCGTCGCGCAAGCCCCCGACTGGCCGATCGATTTTCCCACGCTTCAGCGCTTCGTGATTCCGCTCGCTCTGCCCCTCGCCTCGCTGCTCGCGGGCGTCTGGCTGCAGGTGCTCCTGGAGCGGCTGCTGCGCGGCTGATCGCGCCCGAGCGCGGCCCGCGCGCCGCGCAGGCGAGCGCGATCGGCAGCCGGCAGAAAGCGCTCAAGAATGCGCAACTCGTTCCGAGAAGCCCTCCACGCGCCGGCGCTTTGCGGGCGCGAATGGAGGAGCCGATGTCGTACCGACTGCGCCCGATCGACGAGCCCACGCTCGTCCGCCTGGTTCGCTACGCGCTCGCCACCGCCATGGACCGCCTCCACCTGCGCCCAGGCGCGCGCCCGGTCGTGGCGGGGCTCGGCCCGAACCGCCCGGTGCGCTTCCGCCAGCTCGCCGGCGACGACACGCTCGCAGTCGCCGAGATCGTGCTGCGCGGCTCGAAGGCACCGCGCGCCCGCGCCGCCGAAGCCGGCGACGCCGCGGTCGCGCTCTGGCCGCTTTGGGAGATCCCCGGGGTCGCCTTGGTGGAGATGCACGCGGAGCCAGCACCCGGCGGCCTCGCCCTGCGCCTCGACTTGCTGCGCCCGCTGAGAGACCCCGCCGAGATCGCGCTGCTCGAGTCGTAGCGGCCGATCCCCAAGCGCCCGCGGGCGCGCCCGCGCAGGGTGTCGCGACCGTTCGGGCGCTGCCGGAGCCGACGGCGCCTCAGTCGCTCGCCGCCGCCGGCTCCGCCGGCGCGGGCGCTGCCTCCGCGGAGCCCTCGGCCGGCGCGCCTTCCACCGGCGCGGCCTCCGCCACGCCGGCCGCGTCGGCCGTGCGCCGCAGCTCCTCGGCCGCCGCGTACTGCTCCTCGCTGACGCGCTTCAGCGCGGCGAGCCCGCGATCGAAGTCGCGCGACACCGTCGCCTCCCGGTTCACGAACAAACCCATCGCCTTGGCCACGAAACCGTTGTGGCCGGTCATCGTCCACTTCACCTCGGTCATGCTGGCGAGGTCCGGCGTCACGTCGAAGACCACCTGGTTCGTCGCCTGGAACGGCCCCAGGGACTCGAGGCGGATCGTGAGCCGCTCCGGCGGCTTCGTCTTCGAGATCGTCATGCGGCCTTCGCCGACGGCGCGGTTGCCGCGCCAGTAGTAGCTCGCGCCGACGCCCGAGCTCGGGCCCTCGTAGCGGCGCTCCATCTGGGGATCGAGCTTCTCCCAGGGCGACCACGACTCCCAGCGCCGGAAGTCCTCGAGATTCGCGAACACGACGCCGGGCGGCGCGTCGACGAGCGCGCTGCGCTGGATGACGAACTCGCTCGGGCGCGTGGCCACGTAGGAGGCCAGCGCCGCGAGAGCGATCAGCAAGAGGCCCAAGGGACGCTTCATGCAGCCTCCTCGTGCGCAGGGCTCAGGTGAGGCCGGCGCGCAGGAACGAGAGGATCCGGCCCCAGGCGCGCTGGGCGGTCGCCGCGTCGTAGACGTCCGGCCGCGAGTCGTTCAGGAACGCGTGGTCGACGCCGGGGAACACCGTGAAGTCCGTGCGCACGCCCGCGGCGCGCAGCTCGGCTTCGAGCTGGTGCGCCGTCTCCGGCGGAACGAACGCGTCGCGCTCGGCGAACACGCCCATCACGGCGGCGCGGATCTTCGCGTAGTCGACGCGCACGTTCGGGTGGACGCCGTAACAATCGACCACCGCCGAGATGCGCGGCGAGAGCGCGGCGGCGTAGAGCGCGAGCTGGCCGCCCATGCAGAAGCCGATCGCGGCCACCTTGCCGCCGTTCACCGCCTCGTGGTTCACGAGGAACGTCACGGCGGCCTCGAGGTCGCGCGCCGCGCGCGGCACCTCGAGGTCCATCATCAGGCGCCCGGCGACGCCGGGATCGCTGGTCGACTCGCCGCGATAGAGGTCGGGTGCCAGCGCGACGAAGCCCTCGCGCGCGAGCCGGTCGCACACCTCGCGGATGTGGTCGACGAGGCCCCACCACTCCTGCAGCACGACGACGCCCGGGCCGCGGCCGCGCGCCGGCACGGCCAGATAGCCGCGCACGCGCTCCCCATCGCTCGCGAACTCGACCGCGTTGCCCGCAAATGCCATCGCGCTCGCTCCCCCACCGGCTGTGCGCAGAGTAAGCGAGCGCGTGCTGACTTCACGTGCGGGGATTCACCCCGCGCGCGATCCGGTGCTCGCTTCACTCTTCGCAGGGCGAGCCCGGGAACCCGCAGCCGGTGCCCGGATCGGGGTCCTCGCAGATCTCGCAGACCGCGCTGCAGCCCGAGCCCGGGTCGTCGCACGAATCGCGGCCCGGCGGATCGAAGGGGTCGACGCCCGGCCCGCCCGGCGGCGGCGCGCTGACGGGCGGCACGAGCGCGGGCACGCCGGCCACGTAGAACGGGCAGCTCCCGGCGTCGCCGATCGGCACCGCGGGTGCGCCGGCGGGCGAGGCCGCGAGCGCGCCGAGCACGCTCGTCTCGAGGCAGCTGCCGGCGGGAACGGTCTGCGCCCCGTCGCGCGCACTCACGACGATCGGCTCGTCGTGCGCGCACACGCGCACGCTGTCGCCCGAGCGGGTGATCTCCGCGTCGCCGCGGCTGGTGCTGGCGCTGAGCAGCGGCGTGTAGAGCTGCACGCGCTGCGCGGCTTGGTCCCGCCCGTCGACCACGCGAGCCCCGCCGCGCTCGACGGCGAGCTCCGGCGCGGGACGCGCCGACAGCCCCACGGCGGAATCCGGGCCGATCTGGACCACCGCGTCGTCCACCACGAGGCCCGCGCTCGCGCCGCTGCCAGTGACGACCTGCTCGCAGGCGCTCACCACGTCGTCGCAGCCGAGCGCGCGCGAGCTGCCATCCGGCGCCACGGCGCGCACGTCGCCGCTCACGCTCGCCACCTGCGCGAGCGGACCGCTCGGGACGCAGTCGCCGCGCTCCGCGGCGCGCGGCGCAGGCGCCTCGCTGGCGTGGGGCGCGCGGATCGGCCCGGCGCCGTCGGCGAAGGCGGCGAGCGGCGCAAACCCGGCGAGGGCCAGAGCGGCGGCGCGGAGCAGCAGACTCGGCATGGCGGGGTTCTCCCGCCTGGTGAGTGCCCGCTAGAGCGCGTACGTGACGTAGAGGCCGACGACGTGGCGGTCGTAGTCGAAGACGTCCACGTTCGAGCTGCGGTCGTGGTAGCGGTAGCGGCCCAGCAGCGAGAAGCCGGCTGCGAGCTCGCGCTCCATCTCGACGCGCACGCGATAGGCAACATCCTCGCGGTCGTCGCTCTCGTACAGGCCGCTGCCGGGCGGATCGAACTGGCTCGACGGATTGTCGAACGGGAACCAGCCGACGCCCGCCGCGCCGCGCAGCGCGATGCGCCCGGGCAGCAGCGTCTCGGCGCCCGCGAACAGCTCGCCGCCCTGATAGTCGTACTCGCCACCCGCGGCCGCGAAGGCGGCGTAGCTGACGCCCACTTGGAGCGCGCTCTCGCGCCCGATCGGATAGGCGTGTTGCAGGCTCAGCCCCCAGCCCCAGCCGTCGCGATTGCGATACGTGTGCTCGTTGAACAGCGGCGTGATGCCGACCGGATCGTCGGGGCCGACGGGGAAGCGGTAGTCGAGGTAGGACACGCGCGCCGTGAGCTGCGAGCGGCCGGCCTTGCCCCAGTCGTGGAACAGCGTCGGCGAGAGCTGCTGGTCGAACAAGAAGTCGTCCCCGTCAATCCAGGCGTAGCCCACGTCGTAGCGCAGGCGCAGCACGGTCGAGGAGTCGATGCGGTAGTCGAGCCAGGGCGACAGCACCGGGTGGTGCTCGTCGAAGTCCGTCAGGTCGAAGTGGGCGGAGCCGTAATAGGTCCCGCTCAGGCCGGCGGCCCAGTCGCGCCGCTTCCACAGCTCGGCGCCGCCGTGCGCGATCCACACCGCGCGGCCATCGCTCTCGTTGCCGAGCTCGGCCGGCAGGTCGACGCCCTCGCCGCGCAGCACGACGTTGCTGTCCCACTCGCCGCCGGCGCGCAGCCACGCCCAGCGCGAGCGCGGGCCGGCGGCGATGCCCTCGCGCGCGGCCTGCGCCTGCCTCGCCCACTCGGAGCCCGGTGCGAGGGCGATGGCGCGGTCGAACGCGGCATTCGCGCGCGCGCGGTCCTCGGCGGAGAGCCAGGCGACGCCGCTGTAGTAGGCGGCGATCGGTTCCATCTCGGTAGGCGCGAGCTCGCGCGCGCGGTCGAAGGCCTCGCCGGCCTGCTCGTGCTGCGCGCCGTCGAGCAGCAACAGGCCTCGGTAGAGGTGGTACTCGGCGCGCTGGGTCGCGCTCGCCGGCATCGCGTTCAGCGCGCGGCGCGCGCCCTCGAGGTCGCCCACGTGGTAGCGGGCGATCATCAGCGGCAGCGGCACGTCGGCCAGCTGCGGGTCGAGGCGCTGCGCCTCGTCGAGCGCGGTGATGGCCTCAGCCCAGCGCCTGCCTTCGACGTGGCACTGGCCGCGCAGCAGCGCGCCGCGCGCGCTGACCGAGCCGCTCTTCGCGAGCAGCGCGAGCGCCTCGTCGCAGCGTCCCTTGCGCGCGAGCGCGTTCGCGCGGAGCAGCTCGGCCTCCGCCTCGGAGCCGAGCCCCGGCGCGGCCGCGAGCCACGCCGCCGTCGTCATCACCCGCGCGGCGCTCGCCCACCGCGCGCTGTTCGACCTCATCGCGTCCGACTTCGCTTCCTAGTCGCGAGCAAGAGGCCGCCGAACGCGAGCAGCGCCGTCGCCACGGGTTCCGGGACCGAGAGCTCCAGGAAGTTCACGTGGTACTGCGGAAACTCGCAGAGCTGAGGACTCGCCTGGACCACCTTCAGGGCCTTCGCGACGGCGTAGCTGATCGGCACGTCGAAGTGCGCGCCTTGAGCGAGGTCGCCGACGAAGTAGGCGAGATAGGTGACCGAAGGCGCAGCCGAGGGATGCACGATCGCCCAGCGCGGATCCGCCGGGTCGATGATCAGGCCGATCTTCTGGTTCTCCGTGTAGTACGCGTCCGTCGGGCCGCCCGTGAAGTTGTTGAACTCGTGGCCCTGGATCACGATCCACAGGTCGTCGTAGGCGCGGTCGAGGGCGGTCACCGTCCACGTGCTCGTGCCGGTGCTGGGGTTCGCGAACGTGGCGTTCGTGACGCTCGTGCCGGAGATGGGCGACGGCGTGGTCACCGTGATGTTGGCCGGCGGATTCGCGAAGAACGTGCTGTTCGGCAGCACGTCGAGCCCCGCGTTCAGCGCAGCGCTGGTCGAGGCGGCGTCGAAGCCGAAGCTCCCGTTCGGTTGGAGCCACATCGTGAGCGTCGCCGCGGACGCCGAGGCGGCGAGCCCCGCGCCGAGTGCCAGCCCGAACGCGGCGGCGGCACCCCTTCTCCCGAACCCCATGGCAGCACTCCTCTCCCCCGGACTTCCCGTCGAGAGGTGAGTGGCCTCGGGGCGCGGGAAGTGTCAGCGATTCAAGGACTTACGGGCGGGATGCGAGCGGCCGCTCGGAGCCTCTCGACCAGCACCGCCGTGAAGGCCTCCCCTTCCGGAAAGCCGCGCAGGCGCGGGTAGTCCGGGCTCGGCGCTGCGCTCCGGAACGCGACCGGCACGCCGGCCGCCCGCGCTGCCTCCTCGACGCGCGCGCGCAGCCGCCCAGGGGCGCGCCGGTCGTTGCTCGACACGAGCAGGAAGCCCCCGGGCACGAGGCGCTTCAGGCACTCGGCCGCGAGCGCGGCGATGCCGCTGCGCGCGCTCCAGAAGTCGCGGCCGGCGGAGGCGGCGGTGGGCGGGTCGAGCACGATGCCGTCGAACTGCGCGTCGGCTGCCAGCTCGGCGAGGAAGCGCCGCACGTCGCGCTTCACGCCGCGGCTGCGCTCCAGCGGCAGGCCCGATCGCGCGAGGTTCTCCTCGAGCCACGCGAGGTACGCGCCCGACAGGTCGACGCTCGTCACCTCGCCCGCCCCCGCGGCGAGCAGCGCCGCACTGAACGCGCCGGTGTGCGCGAAAAGGTTGAGGTAGCGCCCGCCGGGGCAGACGCGCTCGGCGACGCGCGCGCGGTTCGCACGCTGATCGGGGAAGAGCCCCACGCCCGGACGCGGCCGGCTCGGCTGCGCGAGGCCCGTCTCGATGCGGAACGCGAGCCCGCCCTCGTGGACGACGATCGGCTCGGGCGGCGGAGGTCCGCTCACGTGGCGCACGCAGGCGAGCTCGCCCGGCGGCTGTGGCCGCAGCTGGAGCGCGACCACGACGCTCGGCTCGCCGCCAATCTCGTCGCGCAGCGCGTGTGCGAGCGCGGCGGCGCAGCGCTCCCAGAGCGGGAGCGCGGCTCGGCTCACGACGAGGATGCGAAGCACGGGGCCGAAGCGATCGGCGTGCAGGCCCGGCAGCGCGTCGGCCTCCCCGTGGACGAGCCGCAGCGCGTCCGTGCGCGTGCGCGCGCGCAGCGCCGCGCGGCGCGCGAGGGCGCGCGCCACGCGCTCCTCGATCGACGCCGGCTTCGCGGCGCCGCGCGCGCCCTTCGCCGCCGCGGCGGGCGCCCACGAGCGCGCGACGAGATGCGGCCCGCCCTCGACGCGCGCGGCGCCGAGCGCGCGACCCTCGGGATCGCGCAGCGAGACGATCGCGCCGTACGCGAAGCGGCCGTCGTCCTCGCTCTCCGCGTCGCGCGTCAGCCAGGGATGACCGCGCGCGAGCGCGCGCGCGGCCGCCTCGGAGACGCGCAGCGCGCCACCCGCCGCAAAGAGCGGCTCGCCCGGCAGCGCGAGCGAGCCCCCGTGCGCGAGATCGCCCAGCGCGGGCGCGCCCGCCTGAGCGCACCATGCCAGCACACGGCGCGCTGCGTCGCCCTCGCACTGGAAGCTGACGCGCGCGCTCGTCGCGCCCATCCCCTCGACGGAGAACGAGAAGCTCGACCCGCGGCCGAGCTCCACGGCGCCCGAGGGCCAGGGCAGCTCGGGGAGCTCGAGCGCGAAGCTGTCGCCCGCGTGGAGCGGCGGCGCGGGCGTCGCGTCGTCCAGCCAGAGCGCGGCGGCCGGCGGCAGCTCCGCACGCAGATCGCGCACGGGCGGGCCCGGCTTCCAAGCCGCGCCCAGCCCGAAAGTGCGCGCGAAGCGCAGCCGCTCCGAGCGCACCAGCTCGCTCGCCGCGCGCGACGGCTTCACCCGCGCGAGCAGCTCGTCGACGCGGAGCGAGACGCCGGGCGCGCGGAAGCAGAGCGGCACGCGCGCACGATACGCGCCGCGCGCCCTCGCGCGCAGCGCGCGCGCCACTCACACTGCCGCGATGGAAGTGGAGTCCCCGCCCGCCGTGCGCGCGCTGTGCGCCGCGCTCCGCGCGCGCGGCCACGAAGCGCTCCTGGTCGGCGGCTGCGTGCGCGACGCGCTGCTCGCGCGCCCGGTGCGCGACTGGGACATCGCCACCTCGGCGCCGGTCGCGGACGTGCTCGCGCTCTTTCCGCGCGCGATCCCGATCGGGGCGAGTGCGCGCCACGGCACCGCGCTCGTGCCGACCGAGGCGGGCCCCGTCGATGTGACCACCTTCCGCGGCGCGAGCCTCGACGCCGACCTCGGGCACCGCGACTTCACGGTGAACGCCATGGCCTGGGACGACGGCACGCTGCGCCTGCTCGATCCCCACGGCGGCCGCGCCGACCTGGCCGCGCAGCGCCTGCGCGCGGTCGGCCGCGCCGCGGACCGCTTCGCCGAGGATCCCCTGCGCGCGCTGCGCGCGGCGCGTCTCCTCGCAGAGCTCGGCCTCGCGCCCGACGCGGAGATCGAGGACGCGATGCGCGCTCACGCTGCCGGGCTCGTCGCGCTCGCCCCGGAACGCGTGCGCTCCGAGCTCTCGCGCCTGCTCGTGGCCGAGCGCGCGGGCGACGCGCTGGCCCTCTTGCGGCGCACCGGGATCGAGGCGGTGCTGGTGCCGGGCGCACGCGACGACTGCGCTGCCGTGGTGCGCGCGCTCCCGCCCGATCTCGTGCTGCGCCTCGCGGCGTGGCTGCGCTCGGCAATGCGAGGCCGCGTGCTCGCACGGCTACGCTTCGGGCGCGCGATCGCGCGGCGCATCGATCGGCTGCTGGCGCTCCACCCGCTCGATGCCGGCTGGGACGGCAGCGAGGGCGGCGTGCGGAGAGTGAGACAGCGCGCCGGCGACGCGGCCACGCTCGCCGACCTGCTCGCCCTGCGCGAGGCCGAGTGCGTGGCCTCGGCGGACGGCTGGGCCACCGCGCGCATTGCCGCGCTGCGCGCCGGTCTCGAGGCGGCGCCCGAGAAGACCTTTGGACCCGGCGACCTCGCGCTGCGCGGCGAAGAGGTGATGGAGGCGCTCGGCAGCGGCCCCGGCCCGCTCGTCGGGCGCGCGCTGCGCCACCTGGTCGCGTGCGTGGTGGCCGATCCCAGCGCGAACACGCCGGAGCGGTTGCGCGCGCTGCTCGCCGCGTGGCCGGAGACGCGTCGGTTACCGTGATTCGTCCATGTCGTTTGCCCACGCGCCCTGCACGCTAACCATCGTCCGCCATGGCGAGACGCCCGCGAACACCGGCGGGCTGTGGCACGGCTCGCTGGACACGCCGCTCACGCCGCGCGGCGAGCAGCAGGCGGCCCGCGTGGCGCTCCACGTGGCGCGCACGCGCGGCGACGCGAGCGCGCTCTACGCCAGCACGCTGGCGCGCGCGCGGAACACCGCGGCGCCGATCGCGGCGCGCCTCGGGCTCGCCGTGCGCGTCGACCCGGCGCTGTGCGAGTACGACCTCGGCGCCTGGGAGGGCCGCAGCTACAGGGAACTGGTCCGCGAGCACCGGCTGTTCGAGCGCATGGCGGCGGATCCGGATTGGCGGCCCGGCGGCGGCGAGTCGGCGCGCGGCGTGGCGACGCGCATCGCCGGCGCGCTGCGCGGGATCGCCGAGCGCCACCGCGGCGAGCGCGTCGTGGTCGTCACGCACGGCGGCGCGCTCACGCTCGGCCTCGGCCTGCTGCTGGATGGGGACCCCAGCACCTGGCGCCGCGTGATGGACAACGCCGCCGTGACGGAGCTGCACGTCGAGCCCGTGCCACGACTGCTGCGCTTCAACGAGACGCAGCACCTCGCCGGGCTCGCGTGAGCGAGGCGGCCGCGCTGCAGGAGCGCATCCTCGAATTCGTGCGCACGCGCGACTTCGTGACCTTCGCCGCGCTTCACAAGCACTTCGCCGGAGACGCGCGCGAAGAGACCGAGATGGCGCTGCCCGGCAACCGCGTGATCTGGGCGGGCTTGCCCCTGCCGATCATCGAGGCCGTGCTCGCGTTGCTAGATCAGGGCCGCCTCGCCTCGGTGCCCGGCACCAAGGCCGCCTACCGCCGCGACGGGCGCGTGTTGAATTTGCCGATCGAGCGGCGCCCCGAGCCCCACGCCGAGCCGCAGTGGTTCCCCGTGCTCTTGCGGCCCATGGAGGCCGTGCTGGCGGACGAGACGGATCGCGAAGAAGCCTGAGCGCTGCGCGCTCAGATCGGGCGCGCGACGATGAAGATCGCGAGCGCGAGCACGGCGACCAGCCAACTGCCGCGGTCTCGCGTCGTGAACAGGATCGGGTCGTCGTCCAGCTCGGCGCGCTGTGCGAGCAGCCACATGCGCCCGGCCCAGTAGACGAGCAGCGGGATCAGCGCCCACAGGAAGTCGGGCGCGCGGTAGAGGCGGACTACGGCGTCGCCCTCGATGTAGAGGCCGAGCACGAGGGCAGAGATCACAGCGCAGGCGGGTCCGAGCGCAAGCAGCACCGGCGCGTCGCTCGGCAGGTAGCCGCGGCCCGGCGTGGCGCTCGCGCCCTCGTCGCGCAGTCGCCGCAGCTCGGCGAAGCGCTTCAGGAACGCGAGCGAGAGGAAGAAGAACAGCGAGAACGCGATCAGCCAGGTGGAGACCGCAATGCGCGTCGCGAGACCGCCGACCACGACGCGCAGGGCGTACAGACCGCCGAGCAGCGCGACGTCCGCCAGCGCGATGCGCTTCAGCCAGAGCGTGTAGAGCACGTTGGCGCCGAGGTAGAGCGCGAGCGCAGCGGCGAAGCGGGGCGGCAACGCCGCGGCGAGTGCGAAGGCGCCGGCCAGCGCGAGCGGGATCGCCGCGAGACCCGCTGGCACCGAGAGCGCGCCGGCGGCAAACGGCCGTGCGCGCTTGGTCGGATGCGCGCGATCCGACGGCAGGTCGAACAGGTCGTTCGCCAGATAGACGGCGGAGGCGGCGAGGCCGAACGCGACGAAGCCGAGCACGACGGCGCCGAGCGCGCTGCCGTCGCCGAAGCGGTGGGCCGCCAGCAGCGGGAGGAAGAGCAGCAAGTTCTTCAGCCACTGCCGCACGCGCAGCGCGCGCAGCCACACGCGTGCGCCGCCGGGCTGCGCGGGGAACTCGCGGGCGAGCGTCGTACGCGCCGTCAGGCGCGCGCGCAGCGCGCGCGAGCCACTCACCAGCGAGCCTGCGGCCGCGCTCTCCCACACGGCGAGGTCGGCGCGCGCGTCGCCCACGTACTCGAAACCGCGCTCGCCGAAGCGGGCGACGAGGGCCGCGCGCTTGCGCGCGCCCTTCAGGTTCTCGGCGTCGCTCGCCATCACCTCGTCGAAAGCGCCGGTGTGCGCGGCCACGCGCTCGGCCAGCGCGCGCGTCGAGGCGGTCACCAGCACGACGCGCCGCCCCGCCGCGCGCGCCTCGGCGGCGTAGGCGAGCAGCTCGGTGCGATAGGGCAGCGACGCCACGTCGATGGGTGCCGCCTCGGCCAGCGCGCGCTTCAGCGCCGCACGGCCGCCTGCCAGCCAGCGCGGGAGCTGGAGCGCCCTCAGCGGCTGCGTGCGCAGCAGCGCGAGCGCGCTCTCCCAGAGCGTGTCCGTGGCGACGAGCGTGCCGTCGAGGTCCACGCACAGCGGCAGCGACGCGAACTTCGACGGCGCAGCGCTCACGGGCGTCCCGCGGATGCCGTGGCGCGCGCAGGCCGGTGCGTGAGCCGGCACCACGCGTAGGCCGCGGCGGCGTAGACGTAGTGGACCTGATGGAACGCGAGGGCGGCGAGCGCGAAGCCGATGCCGTTGCGCCGCGCGAACACGGCGAAGAGCGGGCGGTTCGACGCCCACGCGGCGGCGAACAGCGCGAGCGGCAGCCCCCTCGGCAGCGCCCCGAGCAGCGCGAGCGGCAGCGACGCCAGCAGCACTGCCGCCAGCAGCGCCTTGGCGCGCTCGGTCGGGCGCACGTTCAGGTGCAGGGGAATCTCGGGCCGCTCGATCAGCAGCTTCGCCCAGGGCAGCGCGCGCATCTGGATGTCGGTCTCGATCACGCCCTTCAGGGTCCAGCGCTTGAGGTGCGTGCCCTGCATCTCGGGCACCAGCAGGATCCGGCCGCCCCGCGCGCGCAGCCGGTAGCCCAGCTCGATGTCCTCGATGCTCGGCGCCAGGTAGCGCGCGGCGTCGTACCCACCGGCGGCGAGGAACGCCTCGCGGCGCACCGCGCCGAGCCCGGACCAGAACGACTCCGCTTCGCCGGGGCTGCGGTGGTGCACGGCGTGGTGCCGGAGGTTCATGTACTGGCTCGCGAAGGCGGGCCACGGCGGGGCGTCGTCGTAGGAGCCGAACACCGCCGCGACGCCCGCGTCTCCCATGGAGCGCTGCAGCCAGCGGGCGGCGTCGTCGTGCACCACGACGTCGGCGTCCACGAACCAGACGATGTCGCCGCGCGCCGCCTTGCTCGCCGCGTTGCGCGCAGCGGCGGGGCCCTTGCGGCCGCCGGTCGTCACGACCTGGGCGCCGTGAGCGCGGCAAAAGTCGCCGGAGCCGTCCGTCGAGCCGTCGTCCGCGACGACGATCTCGAGCAGCTCGCCGCGCGCGAGCATCGCGGCCAGCGGCGGCAGCGATTGCTCGAGGAAGCCGCGCCCGTTGTAGACGGGCATCACGGCGCTGATCGTGAGGGGCTTCGCGTTGCTCATGCCGCGCGCAGTCTCCGGGCGAGCGCGCGCGCCGCCACGTAGCCGCGGAAGGCCGCACCGCCGAAGGCGCGCTGGAGCCACGCGGGCTTCAGGTAGTAGGCGTCGAGGCGCGGGATCCCGTCGAGCAGAGCGCGTTCGTCGCGCCCGTCGAGGGCGGCCAGCTCGGTGGTGAAGCACGCGCGGTGGTGGCGCTGGGCGGCTGCGCGCACGCGCGCGTCGTGGTGCCCGTAGGGGAAGGCGATCTGATCGGGGCGCCGCCCCACGCGCTGCTCGATCTCGTCGCTCGCCCCGCACAGCTCCTGCTCGAGCGCGGCGTCGCTCAGCGTGCGCAGGTCGAGATGGCGCACGCTGTGCGACTGAATCTCCCAGCCCGCGGCCGCGAGCTGCTCGACCTGCGCCCAGGTCAGCATCGGGAACTTCGGGGCCCAGCTCGGCTGCCCGGCCCAATCGTTCTGGCCGCCCACGTGGCCCGTGGTCAGGAACAGCGTCGCCTGCGCGCCCTCGGCGCGCAGCACGGGCAGCGCCATCTCCGCGACGCTCGCGAGCCCGTCGTCGAAGCTGAGCGCGACGCGGTTCGGCGCGGACGAAGCCAGCAGCGCGCGCAGCGGCACGATCTCGTGGCCCGACGCGCGGATGCCGGCCACGAGGTCGCGCAGGGTCTGCGGCGCGACCGAGAGCACGGATCCGCTCGCGTCGACGCCGTGGAAGGTGATGACCGCTCGCACGCGCGCTGTCCCCTCCGAGCGCGGCGCGCCTAGCGGCCCGCCGCGCGCGCCTCAATCGGCGCGCCGCTCGACGACCTGGTTGTAGATCCAGGCGACGGCCCAGCCGAGCGACGCGCCCACCAGCGCTCCCCAGAAGAAGCCGACGAAGGCGCCGAGCCAGGTCACCGAGTAGCCGGGGAAGAAGTGCCGCAGCAGCCCCAGGTGCTCGCCGACGTTCTTGCCGCCGCGCACCAGCAGCCACGCGGTCGCAGCGAAGATGCCCGTGCCGCCCACCATGCCGAACACCACCGCCATGATGCGCGCGCGCATGCGCACGACCGCGCCGCGAATCAGCGCCCGCTCGCTCGCCGTCGCCATCACTCGCCCTCCAGCGGATCGACCGCCCGCTCTTCGGCTCGCCGCACAATGCGCTGCTCCTCGGCTGCGATCACGAGGTTGATCCCGTTGGCCAGCAGCCAGCCGAACGCGAAGCCGTAGACGCCCACCTCGAGCAGCCCCGCGAGCGCGCCGGTCCAGCTCATCTCGAAGCCGAACAGATAGTTGCCGAGCAGCGAGAGGTTCGCGCCCACGTTGGCGCCGCCCCGGAGCAAGAGCAGCGCGGTGGCCAGAAACAGGGTGGCGCCGGCCACCGCGCCCACCGCGGCTCCCAGCGCCACCGCGTCGTAGCGCGCGAAGGCGTCGCGGATCAGCTCCTCGATGGCCCGCTCGGCGGCGCGGCCCGGGACCTGCCGGTCGCCGCTCGGCTGCTTGTCGCCGACGCGCACCTCCTCGTGGTACTCGGCGTCGACGTTCACGTCCCAGACGTCGTGCACCTGGCGACCCGCCACGATGTTCTCCGCGGCGTAACAAGCCGTGACCATCGAGTGGTCCTGGTTGTTGTAGCGGTGTTGGCCGTTTCGCCCGATCAAGTGCAGGTTGGGCAGACCCTCGAGCCACTTTCGGATCACCTGCAGCGCGCCCTGATAGTCGCCGTCGTACACCGGGTAGGCCTTCGGCATGCGGATCACGCAGCCATCCTCGACGTCGCGCGCCCGGGCGAGGCCGAGCAGCTCGGTCTCGCGCTTGCCGAGCTCGACCAGCTCCGCGTCGCTCGCGCTCCAGTACTCGTCGCCTTCTTGCACGAAGTATTCGAGGCCGAGCGCGGTCTTGCTCGCGTCGGCCACCATGTGCGGGCTCCAGTTCTTGTAGTTCTGGATGCGGCCGAGCTTCACGTCGGGCGAGTGGATGTAGATCCAGTTGTCCGGGAACAGCTCCGGCTGGTTCACGATCAGCACGACGGTCAGGTAGTCGCGGTATCTGAGCTGGTCCGCAGCCGCGAGCACCTCCGGCGGCGGCAGCGGATCCATCGAGCGCAGCAGCGTCCGCACCGGCATCGAGGATACGAAGTGCTCGCCGGTCACCTCGCGCACGCCGCCGGAAGCGTCGCGCACGAGCAGCGACCGCACGCGGGCGCCGTCGTGGAGGATCGACTCGACGCGGTGTTGCAGGTGGGTCTCGACGCCGTGCTCCTGTCGCAAGCGCCGCGCCGCGGTCTCCCACATCTGACCCGGGCCGAGGCGCGGGTAGTGGAACTGCTCGATCAGCGTGGTGATGACCTCGCCCTCGGCGTTCGTGCGCGCGCCGAGCAGCGCGTTCTTCACCGCGGCGAGCAGGTCGAGGTTCTTGATGCGCTGAGCGGCCCAGTCGGCGTTGATCTCGGTGCACGGCATGCCCCACACCTTCTCGGTGTAGGTCTTGAAGAAGATCTCGAAGAGCCGGCTGCCGAATCGGTTGCTGACCCACTGCTCGAAGTTGCGCTCCTCCTGGTGCGGGAAGGCCTGGGCCATCAGGTAGGAGAAGCCGATGCGCACGGCCTCGACCGGGCCGAGGCCCAGCAGCGCGTTCATCGGCTTCAGCGGGTAGTCGAAGAACTTGCCGTCGTAGTAGATCCGGGAGAGCCTCGGGCGGACCAGGAAGTCCTCGTCGAGGATCTCGACCCAGAGCTTCTGGACCAGCTCCACCTTCGTGAAGAAGCGGTGGCCGCCGATGTCGAAGCGGTAGCCCTTGTACTCGTCCGTGCGCGAGATGCCGCCCACGATGCCGTCCTGCTCGAACAGCACGGCCCGCTTGCCGGCCTTCGCGAGTTGCCACGCCGCCGTCAGGCCGGCCGGCCCCGCTCCGATGATCACGCAGTCCATCCCGCTCCGAACTCCGCTCGGCTAGCGCCGCGCTGCGCCCAGCCCGCCCTGCGTCGCCGCCTTCGGCAGCTTGCCGGCATCCGTCGCCGCTCGCTGCGCGTGGGTGATCGTTCCGCGGCCGGTTGTGACGCGGAATCCGCCTCGGCTTTGCGGCAGTCCCGCCCGTGCGCTGAAGCCGCCGCGCCGGAAGCTTCCCATGTGCGAGGCGTACGCAACGGTCGCGATTCTTCGCGGTTTTTCCGTCACGCGGGGGCGCCGATGATCACCCACGACGGGGCGCCCGGGCGGCCGTGCCGAGCCCCGCGAAGCTGCGCATTGCGCGCAGCGCACCGGCGCGCAGGCGAGGACGAGGACAGCGAGGCATGCCCCGCATCGGCATCGACGGTACCTGCCTCGGCTCCGGCCGTGGCTACGGCCGCTTCCTGAGGGAGCTGCTGCCGCCACTGCTCGCCGCCCCGGGCGACCACGCGTACGTGCTGTTCGTGGACGCGGAGACCGCCGAGCGCGTCGACCTGCCGGCCATGCCGGTCCGCAGGCTGGCGACCGGCGCCAGCCAAGCGGCGGCCGCTTCCGCGCGCGGCGCGCGCAGCCCGCTCGACATGCTGCGCATGGGCCGCGGCGTCGCCCGCGAGCGGCTCGACGGCTTCTACTTCCCTTCCGTCTACAGCTACTTCCCGCTGCCGCCGCGGCTGCCGATGGCGGTGGCGATCCACGACACGATCCCCGAACGGCACGGGCGCATCGTCTTCCCCCGCTGGCAGAACCGCGCCGCCTGGTGGGCGAAGTCGCGCGCCGCGCGGCTCCAGGCGCGCACGATCGTGACGGTCTCGGAGTACGCGCGACGCCAGATCACGCGGACCTTCGGCGTGCCCGCCGAGCGCGTGTTCGTGACCCCGGAGGCGCCCTCGCCGGGATTCGCCCCCGTGCCGAACGCGCGCGAGGCGGCGGCGAAGGAGCTCGCCGCGCGCGGCATCCCCGGCGACCCCTACTTCGTGTACGTGGGCGGCTTCAACCCGCACAAGAACGTGGCCGGCCTGGTGGCGGCCTTCGCGCGCGCGAGCGCGGGCACGGGCGCGCGCCTGCTGCTCGTCGGGGACTATCACGGTGACGTGTTCCATCAGGATCTCGCGGGCATCCGCGCCGAGATCTCGCGCTGCGGTGTTGCGGCGCGCGTGCACTGGACGGGCTTCGTCCCGGACGTCGCGCTGCGCGTCCTCTACGCCGGCTCGCTCGCGGCGGTGCTGCCGGCGTTCGAGGAGGGCTTCGGGCTTCCCGCCGTGGAAGCCGCGGCTTGCGGCGCGCCTTGCGTCGCGACGCGCGAGAGCCCGCTGCCCGAGGTGCTCGCGGGCGGCGGCTTCTTCTTCGACCCGCACGACGCGCGGCAGCTCGAGGAGGGCATGCGGCGCGCACTCACGCAGCCGGCCGAGCGCGACGCCTGGGCGAAGGCGGCGCTCGGGCGTGCCTCGCTGCTGTCGTGGGAGACGACCGCGCGCGCGACGCGTGACGCGCTCGCCGCAATGCTGGAGCCCGCGCGGCGATGACGCGCTTCGCGATGCTCACCACCTTCTATCCGCCCCATCACTTCGGGGGCGACGCGGTCTTCATCAAGCGCTTGGTGCACTCCCTCGCGCGCCGCGGCCACGAAGTGGAGGTGATCTACGACGCCGACGCCTTCCGGGTGCTTGCGCCCAAGCGCGAGGTGAAGCCGGAGACGCAGCCGGCCGGCGTCACCGTGCACCCGCTCAGCGCCGGCAGCCGTACCGGCGGCTTCCTCTCGACGCTCGCGACCCAGCAGCTCGGCCGCCCGCTCGTCCACGGCGGGCGCATCCGCGAGCTGTTGGCGAGGGGCCGCTTCGACGTCGTGCACTTTCACAACGTGTCGCTGGTGGGTGGCCCCGGCGTGCTGCGCCTTGCGCCGCCCGACGCGGTGACGCTCTACATGGCCCACGAGCACTGGCTCGTCTGCCCGACTCACGTGCTCTGGCGCCACGACCGCGAGCGCTGCGACGAGCGCCAGTGCCTGCGTTGCGTGCTGCGGCACAAGCGCCCGCCACAGCTCTGGCGCTACACGGGCCTGCTGGAGCGCGAGGCGGCGCACGTCGACGTGTTCTACTCGCCCTCGCGCTTCAGCGCGGAGAAGCACGCGCAGTTCGGCTTCCCGCGCGCGCTCGAGGTGATCCCCTACTTCCTGCCCGACCTCGACTCGTCCGCCGAGCAGCCCGAGCCGCTCGCGAGCCGGCCGAGCGAGAAGCCGTTCTTCCTGTTCGTCGGACGCCTCGAGAAGATCAAGGGCCTCCAGGACGTGATCCCGCTCTTCGACGGGGAGGCCGGCGACGAGCTGTGGATCGTCGGCGCCGGCGACTACGAGCCCGCGCTGCGCGCCCTCGCCGCCGGCAAGCCGCGCGTGCGCTTCCTGGGCACGCGCTCGCCCGAGCTGCTGCGCAGCCTCTACCGCGAGGCGCTCGCGGTGGTGGTCCCCTCGGTTTGTTACGAGACCTTCGGGATCATCCTGCTAGAGGCATTCCGCGAGGGAACGCCGGTGATCGCGCGCCGGCTCGGACCGTTCACCGAGATCGTGGAGGGGAGCGGCGGTGGCCTCTTGTTCGAGACGCAGGACGAGCTGCGCAGCGGGCTCGCGGCGCTCGCAGGCGACGCGGCGCGGCGGCGCGCGCTCGGCGCGGCCGGACACCGTGCCTTGCTCGAACGCTGGACGGAGAGCGTCGTGTTGAAGAAGTACTTCGAGGTGATCGCGCGGGTTGCCGAGAAGAAAAATCCACGCCTGGCCGGCCGGTTGGCCGCACAGAGCTGAGGGAGCAGGTCATGCGGGCGTTCATCTCGGGCGGAGCGGGCTTCATCGGCTCTCACCTCGCCGAGCGGCTGATCTCGGACGGCTGGGAGGTGTGGATCCTCGACGACCTCTCCACGGGCGCGATGCGCAACCTCGACGCACTCGTCGAGCACCCGCGCTTCCACCACCGGATCGGCTCGGTCACCAACGAGGAGCTGGTGTCCGCGCTGGTCGATCGCGCCGACGTGGTCTTCCACCTCGCGGCGGCGGTGGGCGTGAAGCTGATCGTCGAGCGGCCCACGCACACGATCGAGACCAACGTGCGGGGTGCCGAGGTCGTGCTCCAAGCGGCCGCGAAGAAGAGCAAGCTGACCTTCCTCGCCTCGACGTCCGAGGTCTACGGCAAGGGCGTGAAGCTGCCCTTCGGCGAGGACGACGATCTGCTGTTCGGCTCGACCACCAAGTCGCGCTGGGCCTACGCGTGCTCGAAGGCGATCGACGAGTACCTCGCCCTCGCCTACCACCGCGAGCGCGAGCTGCCGGTGATCATCACGCGCTTCTTCAACACGGTCGGCCCGCGGCAGGTGGGCCGATACGGCATGGTGCTCCCGACTTTCGTGCGCCAAGGGCTGCGCGGCGAGGACATCACCGTGTTCGGCAGCGGCGAGCAGCGGCGCTGCTTCGGCTACGTGAGCGAGGTCGTCGAGTGCCTGGTGAAGCTCGTGCAGACGCCTGCCGCGATCGGCCAGGTGTTCAACATCGGCAACGACGACGAGATCTCGATCAACGCCCTCGCCGAGCTGGTGCGCGAGAAGACCGGCGGCCGCTCGAAGATCGTGCGCGTGGCCTACGACGAGGCTTATCCCGACGGCTTCGAGGACATGGAGCGCCGCATCCCGAACGTGTCGAAGCTCGAGCGCACGATCGGCTATCGCCCGCGCATGCGCGTCGAGGAGATCACCGACCGAGTGATCGCCGCGATGCGCGCGAGCGGCGAGTAGTGCCATGGGCGTGCGGCCGACCGTTCCGTTCAGTGTGGTGATCCCGGCCTTCAACGAAGAGAAAGGCATCGTCCCGACCCTGCGCGAGCTGCGCGAGTCGCTGAACGGACTCGACTACGAGATCGTGGTGGTGGACGACGGCTCGCGCGACCGCACCGCGGAGCTGGCGCGCGCCGAGGGCGTGACCGTCCACCAGCAGCCCGCGAACCGCGGCTACGGCGCGTCGCTGAAGGCGGGCATCCGGCGCGCGAAGCACGACGTGCTGGTGATCACCGACGCGGACGGGACCTATCCCGCGAGCGCGATCCCCGACCTCGTCGCGGGCTGCGAGACCTACGACATGGTGGTCGGCGCGCGGGTCGGCGAGAACGTCGCGATCCCGCTCGTGCGCCGCCCGGCCAAGTGGGTGCTCGGCAAGCTCGCCAGCTACCTCGCGGGCCGCCCGATCCCCGACCTGAACTCGGGGCTGCGCGCAATGCGCCGCGAGCTCGTGCGGCAGTACGAGCACTTGTTGCCCTCGGGCTTCTCGTTCACCACCACCATCACGCTCGCGGCGCTCTGCCGCGACCATCTCGTGCGCTTCGACCCGATCGACTACCGAGCGCGCGAGGGCGACTCGAAAATCCGCCCGCGCCACGCCTACGACTTCTTCCTCTTGATCCTGCGCACGATCGTCTACTTCAACCCGCTGAAGATCTTCCTGCCGGTGGGCGCGTTCTTCTTCGCCGCCGGCATCGCGAAGACGATCTATGACGTCGCCAAGGAGAACCTCTCCGAAAGCGCGATCTTCGCGTTCCTCACCGCCTTCCTGATGTGGGGCCTCGGGCTGATCTCGGATCAGCTCTCGCGCATCGCGTCTCGGAGCCCGAGCCCGTGACGCGCGTCGCGATCCTCGGCAGCGGGCCCGCCGGCCTCGGCGCCGCCTACGTGCTCGCGCGCCGCGGCGTCGACGTCACGCTCGTCGAGCAGCGCGAGAGCGTCGGCGGCAATGCCGGCAGCTTCGAGCTGGCGGGACTGCGCGTCGACTACGGCAGCCATCGGCTGCATCCCGCCAGCGACGCGGAGGTGCTGGCGCTGTTGCGCGAGCGGCTCGGCGCCGAGCTGCTGACGCGCCCGCGCCACGGCCGGATCCGCCTGCTCGGGCGCTGGATCCACTTCCCGCTGCGCGCCGCCGATCTCGCGCTGCGCACGCCCCCGCGCTTCGGCGCCGGCGTGGTGCTCGATCTCGCCGCGAAGCTGCTCCCGCGGCCCGCATCGAACGGCGGCGAGGAGTCCTTCGCCAGCGTGCTGCGGCGCGGGCTCGGCCGCACGATCTGCGAGGAGTTCTACTTCCCCTACGCGCGCAAGGTGTGGGGGCTCGCGCCGGAGGAGATGTCGCCGGTCCAGGCGCGCCGGCGCGTCTCTTCCGGCTCGATCGGCAAGATGCTGAAGCGCCTCTTGCCGGGCGGCGGCAGCGGCGGCGCGAGCACGAAGGGCGTCTTTTACTACCCGCGCGGCGGCTTCGGCCAGATCAGCGAGGCGCTCGCGGCCGGCGCGCTCGAGCGTGGCGCGCGCCTGATGCTGGGAACGACCGCGACGAAGCTGCGCCTCGGCGCGAGCGCGCACCAGGTGGAGCTCGAGGGGCCCGACGGCAAGTGCGGCCTCGCCGCGGAGTACGTGTGGTCGACGCTGCCGATGCCGCTGCTCGCGCGCGTTTGCGAGCCCGCGGCGCCGTCGGACGTGATCGCCGCGGCGCGCGCGCTGCGCTTCCGCGCGATGCTGCTGGTCTACCTGGTGCTCGAGGCCGACCGCTTCAGCGAGTACGACGCCCACTACTTCCCGGGCGCCGAGCTGCGCATCACGCGCCTCAGCGAGCCGAAAAACTACGCAGCGCTCGCGGAGCCGAGGGGAACGACCGTGCTGTGCGCGGAGCTGCCCTGCCAGACCGAGGACGCGATCTGGTCGATGAGCGAGGCTGAGCTCGGCGCGCTTGTGCGAGAGGACCTCGCGCGAGCGGGCATCCCCGTGCGCGCGAAGCTGCGCGGCGTCGCCGTGCGCCGCCTCTCGCACGCGTACCCGCTTTATCCGATCGGCTACGAGCGCCACTTCGCAGCGCTCGACGCGTGGGCCGACAGCCTGCCGCGCGTGCTGTCGTTCGGTCGCCAAGGCCTGTTCGCGCACGACAACACGCATCACGCGCTGTTCATGGCGCTGAGTGCTTCGAAGTGTCTGCGTGAGGACGGGACGTGGGACGAGGAGCGGTGGGCGGAGTATCGGCGGATCTTCGAGACACATGTCGTCGAGGACTGAGGACCGATTGATCGCACAGAATCGCGCCGGTGCAGCGAGCCGGCGCAGGGGCGGGGCCGCGGACCGCTTCGGTCCGGCGGGGGCTCGGCTTCGCTCACCCGCTTGGCCGCGTCGACGGGTGCCGTGCGACCTGAGAGTCCAAGGCAGGACTCGGCCGCCGTGCGCGCGGCGTGCGCCTGGGGTTCGCTCCGCGACCCCCGCCCCTGCGCGGCCCGCGACCCAGCCCCTGGGCCGGCGCTGCGCGGTGGAGCCCGTGCGCGTCGTCGGGGCTCGGGAGGGAGAGCGAAGCTCGGGCGGCCCTTGGGCGCCCTCGCTTCGCTGCAGGGCGTGTGAGCGCTCGCGTCGTGGCTGAGCGAATGAACGGCGAGGGCAGCGCGGCGGGGGCGAAGCGTGCGGGCTGGATCGGCGTCGCGCTGCGCGTCGTCGCGACGCTGGGGGTGTTCGCGGCGCTGTTCTGGAAGCTGCCGGCGGGCGAGGTCTGGGAGGCCATGCGGCGGACGCCGCTGGTGCAGTGGCTGGCGGTGGCGGCGGCGTTCGGGGCGGCGCACGCGGTGGGCGCGAGCAAGTGGCGCATGCTCGTGCGTGCGGCCGGCGTGCCGTTGGATCGCGTGACGGCGCTGCGCGCCCACGCAGCCGGGCTGTTCGCGAACATCTGGCTGCCGTCGATCATCGGTGGCGACGTGGTGCGCGGCGCGTGGGTTGCGCGCAGCCACGGCGGGCTCGCGGTGCCCGCGCTCGCGGGCATCGCCGACCGCGCCCTCGACCTCGGTGCGCTCGTCATCCTCGCCGCGCTGGGCGCGTTGCTCGCGCCGGCGGACAAGCTCGGACCTGCGGCGCCGATTCTGCGGGCCGGAGCCGTCGCGTTCGTGCTCGCCGGCCTCGCCGGGCTCGCCCTGCTCTACGCGATTCCTGCGCGCGCGGTCCCGGCGCGTGCGCAGCGGCCACTCGCCCGCGCGCGCGAGGTGCTCGGCGCCTACGCTGCGCAGCCGGGCACCGCGCTCGCCGCGTTCGCGCTGGCGGTCTGCACGCAGAGCGCGTTCGTGGCGATGAACGCGTGGCTCGGCGCAGCGCTCGGCATGGAGCCGGGCGCGGCCGCGTGGCTGCTCGCCTGGCCGCTCTCGAAGGTCGTCGCGATGGTGGGCTTCACGCTCGGCGGCCTCGGCGTGCGCGAGGGAGCCCTCGCGCTGCTGCTCGCGCCTTTCGGCGTCCCGGCCACCGCCGCGCTCGCGCAGGGCCTGCTGTGGCAGACCGTGCTGTTCGCCTTCGGCGTGGCCGCGGGCGCGTGGGCATGGATCGGCGGCGGCGCGAGCGCACGCACGCGATGAAGCGACGCAACGGCCTCAACGCGCGCGGCGAGCGAGCGCTGCACCCGCCGCGATCGCCGCGCAGCTCGCGGCGAGCACGACCAACGCCGCGCCCGGCCCGCGTGCGCCGCCCACCTCTCCAGCGAGCCAGGGAATCGCGCCGCCGCCCAGCGAGCCGAACGCGACCACGAGTGCGAGCGAAGTCGCCCGACGCCGCGGGGCCGCATCGCCAGCGAGCACGACGAGCACGGGGAACACGGCGCCGAGCGCGAAGCCGACCGCCGCGCTCCACGCCTCGAGCCAGCGCCCGGCGAGCGCCGAGCCGAGCACGAGCAGCAGCCCTGCCGCGACGCCGCCGACCACGAGCTCGCGTCGCCGTGCGGGCAAGCCGAGCTTCGCGAAGACGACGCGCGCCGCGAACAAGCCCGCCCAGAACCCGGAGATGGCGAGCGACGCGCGAGAGAAGCCGAGCACGCCGCTCGGCCCGCTGGCGCCGAGCGCGCCGCCGAGCGCCGGAAGAAGCGCGGAGAACGCCGTCTCGACGCCCACGTAGGCGCAGCTCGCGAGCGCGAGCGGCGCGAGCACGCGAAGCGGCAGCGGCGCAGCCGGCTGCGCGGCGCCTGCGCCGGGAGGGTTCGGAAAACGCGCGTAGGCGCCGAGCGCGGCGAGCGCCGCGAACACCGCCGCCAGCGCCGCCAGCGCCACCTCCCAGCCGAGCGCGTCGGCGCAGCGCGCCAGCAGCGGCGCGCCGAGCGCGGCGCCGACCGTGGCGCAAGCGTGCGCGCCACTGAGGCGAGCCGCCGCGCGCTCGGGGAACGCCTCGGGCAGCACGGCGTTCAGCAGCGTCTCGTAGCACCCGCCTGCGAGGCCGAGGGCGAAGAGCGCGAGGATCAGCGCCGCGTAGCTCGGCGCTAGCGCTGCCGCGCCGAGCGCGGCGACGCAGGCGACCGAGGCGAGCACGAACAGCGGGCGGCGTGGCGCGCGGTCGACCAGCGGTCCGCTCGCCACGACGCCGACGCCCACGCCGATCATCAGGGCGGACGCGACACCCCCGCTCTGCGCCATGCCGAGCGCAAATGCCGCCGCGAGCGCCGGCTGGAGCGCGCCGGGCAGCACGAGCAGCACACCGAACGCGAAGAAGGCGAGCAGCGCGAGCGGCATCACCGACATGACGTGAGCGCGACGATACGGAACCGTCTCTGCGAACCCGGAGGCGAATCCCATGGCCGCGCCGCTCGTCCACCCGCGCATGCGCATCTATCCCTCGGCGCGGAGCGCCGCCCTCAGCGCGCTGCTCGCAACCTCGCTCGCGTGCACGACCGTGGTGAATCCGGTCACCGGGCAGCGCGAGTACACGACCATGTCGCCGCAGCAGGAGATGCAGATCGGCAAGCAAGCGGCCGCCGAGGTGGAGCAGCAGATGGGCTTCGTCGACGATGCGGCCCTCCAGGCGTACGTGGCGCAGATCGGCGCGAGGCTCGCGCCGTTCTCGCCGCGCCAAGACGTGAAGTACGAGTTCCACGCCGTCGACATGCAGGAGACCAACGCCTTCGCGCTGCCCGGCGGCTACGTCTACGTCTCGCGCGGCCTGCTCGCGCTGGCGAACTCCGAGGACGAGTTGGCTGGCGTCGTCGGCCACGAGATCGGCCACGTCGCCGCGCGCCACAGCGCGCAGCGCCAGACGCGGGCGCAGGTGGCCGGCATCGGCGCCGCGATCGCGACGATCGGCGCGGCGATCCTCGGCGGCGGCGAGCTGGCGCAGGGCGTGGGTCAGCTCGCGCAGGCGGGCGCCCAGGGCTGGATCGCCAGCTACAGCCGCGATCAGGAGCGACAGTCGGACGAGATCGGCCAGAAGCTCGCCGGGCAGGCCGGCTACGACCCCGCCGCGATCAGCAGCTTCCTGGGTGCGCTCGGCCGCGAGGTGGAGCTGAGGCTCGGCCAGAAGCGAGCGACCTCGTTCCTCGACTCGCACCCGAGCAGCGACGAGCGCGTGCGCGCGACGCTCGCGCGCGCCTCGCAGATTCCCCGGGCCGCGGCCACGCCGATCGCGAAGAGCCGCAGCGATTTCGTGCGGCGCATGGACGGCCTCTTGGTGGGCCAGGATCCGGCGCAGGGCATCTTCCGCGACAACCTGTTCCTGCATCCCGATCTCGACTTCCTGCTGAAGTTCCCGCGCGGCTGGCAGACGCAGAACTCTCCGCAGGCGGTGATGGCGAAGCCGGCGCAGGGCAACGCGCTAGTCGCGCTGATCGCCATCCCGCACAGCGAGGGCGGCGACGCGCGCAGCGCCGCGCGCAAGCTGCTGAACGACGCCGCGCAGCAGGGCTTGCCCGCCGAGGACGGCGGCCAAGTCCGCGTCGGCAGCGCGCGCGGCTACCGGGTGCGCGTGCTCGTCAACCAGAGCCAGCTGGTGGAGCGCACCTACTTCGCGCATGGCGGCGCCGTGCTGGCGCTGCAGGCCGCCTCGCTCCAGAACGAATGGAACGCGTGGAGCGGCGCCTTCGACGCGACGCGCCAGAGCTTCCGCCGCCTCTCGGACGACGACCGCGCGCTGATCGTCGAGACCCGCCTCGCCCTCGTCCCGGCCAAGGCCGGCGAGACCCTCGAGCAAGTCTCGAAGCGCAGCGACAACACCTGGACCGCCGCCGAGACCGCCCTCTACAACGGCCTGCGCGGCGACGAGAAGCTCCGCTCCGGCTTCCTCGTCAAGGTCGGACGCGAACACCCCTACACGCCAAAGGCGAAGTCACCGACGCCGCAGTGACCCCTCCGCGCAGCGTGCGCGTCGCACGCGCCGCTGACTCCCGTCGCAGGCCTCCGCCTCCCTAACAAGCGCGCAGCGTGCGGCAGCCGGCGCCTCGAAGGCGCCGCTGCCGCACCTCTCCCAAACCGACGCGCTCTGAGCGTGCCGAGCACGAGGCGCGGCGGCGGGCGGGGTGGGGGGCGCAGCGCAGGGCCCGACAGGAGCACAACCCAAGCGCGCCTCTCCGCAACGATCCCGGGTGTGAGCGCGAAAGCACGCCCACCCGCCGCGCGCTCTCCCACACCCAACACCGCAAGCCAAACCCGCGAGGGCCCGGAGTCGCGCCCCCCACCCCGCCCGCCGCCGCGCCGGAGCCCCGCGACCCGTCAGCCGCCCCGCCTCACTCCACCTCGCCAGGCAACGCAAACGCCAGCAGCGCGTCCCCCGGCTCGCTCCAGCCGTGTCCGCCCGCAGCGATCACCACGAACTGCTTCCCGTTCTTCGAGAGCCGGTAGGTCATCGGCGTCGCGTTGGCGGTAAAGGGCGTGCGGAACTTCCAGAGAGTCTCGCCCGTCGCCGCGTCGAACGCGCGCACGAACTTGTCGGTGGTGGCGCCGATGAAGACGACGCCCCCGGCCGTGGCGAGCGTGCCGCCGAGGTTCGGCGCGCCGAGCGGGAACCAGAGCGGGAACGGCGCCTGGTCGCGAGTCGTGCCGAGCGTGACCTCCCAGCGCTTCCGGCCCGTCTTCAGGTCCACGGCCACGAGCGTTCCCCACGGCGGAGGGATGCAGGGCGCGCCGAAACGCGAGAGCAGCGGCCCGCGCTTCACCCCGTAGGGCGCGCCGCTCATCGGATAGAGCTCGGTCGGGTACGTGACGCTCCGCCAGTCGAGGTGCTCGAAGGCCGCGCGCGGCACGAGCTGCGCCACCATCGCCGCGCGCATGATGTTCAGGTACGCGACGCCCTGCGCCTCGTCGATCGACGCGCCGCCCCAGTTCGGGCCCCCCGCGGTGCCCGGATACACGATCGACGGCTCGAGGGACGGCGGCGTGAAGAGCCCCTCGTTGTGGAGCGCGGCGATCTTTTCGCGGCAATCGTTGCGGTCGATGGGCGTGAAGCCGAACGCATCCTCCGGGCGCACCGAGGTGGGCGCGAGCGGGCCGGGATGCGTGGGCCATGGCTGGGTAGGCGACAGCACCTCGTCGATCACGCCGCCTTGGGGCGCCGGGCGCTCCTCGACTGGATAGAGAGGCGCGCCCGTCTCGCGATCGAGCAGGAACAGGAAGCTGTGCTTGGTCAGGGCGATCACGCCGGGTCGCCCGTTGCCGACGCCAGGGATCTGGAAGAGGCTCGGCTGCGCGGGCACGTCGTAATCCCAGACGTCCTTGTGCACCGTCTGAAAGTGCCAGGCGACCTCGCCTGTCTCCGCCTTCAAGGCGACCACCGAGCTCCCGTAATAGTCGAGCCCGGCGCGGATCGCGTTGAAGAGGTCCGGCGACGGGTTGCCGGTGGGCACGAACACGAGCCCGCGCTCGGCGTCGCCCGAGAGGATCGACCACGCGTTCGGCGTGCCCGCCGTATACAGCGGCTCGCCCGGAGCGCGCTCGCGCGTCTTCCAGTCCGGCGGCACGGGATCCCAGGCCCAGCGCAGCGCGCCGCTGCGCGCGTCGAAGGCGCGGATCACGCCGCTAGGCGCGTCCACGCGCAGGTTGTCGGAGACGAGCGCGCCCACCACCACCGCGTCGCCCAGCACGAGCGGCGGCGACGTCGAGTAGGTCTCCCAAGCGGGCGCGACGCCGACGCCCTCGCGCAGATCGACGCGCCCGCCCTTGCCGAAGTCGGCGCAGGGCGCTCCGGTCCGCGCGTCGAGGGCGATCAGCTCCGAGTCGATCGTGGCGGTGAGGATGCGCTCTTCGCACACCGCGCCGCGCAGCTCCGGCTCGCGCCAGTACGAGACGCCGCGGCACACCAGCGGGTACGGACCCTCGAGCTTGCGGTTGGCGAGCTGCGCGTCGAAGCGCCAGCGCTGCCGCCCCGTCTCAGGATCGAGCGCGATCACGTTGTTGTAGGGAGTGCAGTAGTAGAGCGTGTCGTTTGGCACGATCGGCCGGGCGCCGAACGAAGTCCGGCTCTGGGTCGGAGTCGCGCCGCTGAAGTCTCCGGAGCGGTGCTCCCAGGCGAGCTCGAGAGCGGCCACGTTGTCGGCGCGGATCTGCGTGAGGGGCGAGTAGGAGCGCCCTGCCGGATCTCCCGCATAGTGCGGCCAGCGCGCAGTCGGCCCGCTCGCGTCGACGGCGACGCGGCCCGGGCCGCAGGCCGAGGTGCCCAGCGCGAGCGCGGCGAGGGCGAGGCCAGCGGCGCGCCGCGCGCGCGAGCGAGGCCAGCGAACGGCGAGCGATGGGCGGGGTCGGAGCACGAGGCACCTCGCGATGGCGCGTTCGCGCGCAGGCGCGCGCGAGCGGCGGCGCACGCTAGGAGACCGATCCAGGAGGCGCGACTACCGCGCGCTACCCGTCAGGCATGGTCATTTCCCACTCGCCGGCTGCGGCTGGCATCGCGTTCTGGATCCACGTCTCGCCCGGCGCAAAGCGCAGCGGAGTGGGCGGTCGCCACGGCGACGCGCTGCGCGTCGCGGTGCGACCGCCGCCGCTGGAGGGGCGCGCGAACGCGGCCTGCGTCGAGGCGCTCGCCGCCGCCTTCGGCGTGAAGCGCGGCGCGATCTCGCTCGACCCGGCGGCGCGCGGCCGGCGCAAACGCGTCGCCGTCGCGGGCGACCCGGCCGCCCTCGCAGCGCGCCTCGCCGTGCTGGCAGGCGAAGCCTGATTCCAGTACCCAACGCGGCCGTCGAAGAGCCCGTGCGGAGAGCGCGATGCCCGTCTACGAGTACCAGTGCAGCACCTGCGGCCACGAGTTCGAGCGCGAGCAGCGCATCAGCGAGGACCCGATCAAGAAGTGTCCGCAATGCGGGAAGCTGAAGGCGAAGCGCCTGATCTCCCGCACGTCGTTCGTGCTGAAGGGCGGCGGCTGGTACGGCGACCTCTACGCCAGCCAGAAGCCCGGCGGCGAGAAGAAGGACGAGGCCGAGGCCGGCGCACCCGCCGCCGCGGCCAAGTCGCCGGCGGAGAGCGCGGCGCCGGCCGCCGAGGCGAAGAGCGAGACGAGCGGCAAGCCGGGCGGAGACAAGAAGAGCAAGAAGAAGGCGGCCGCCGCCTAGCGCCGCGCGCGCTGCACTCTCTCGCAACTTCCGTCGCGCCTGCCGTTAGAATGCGCGCGTTTTCCGACGGAAGGGGGTGTGAGTGGCGGAGACCGTGGTCGTCGACGGCATGGCGCTCGCGAGCACGCTGCGCGAGCGCATGACGCGGGAGATCGCGGAGATCACCGCTGGCGGGCACCGCGCCCCGTGCCTCGCCGTCGTGCTCGTGGGCGACGATCCGGCGAGCGCCTCGTACATCAAGGGCAAGCGGCGCGCGTGTGCGCGCCTGGGCATGGATTCGGTCGAGCACAAGCTCGCCGCCGACGCGACGCAGGGCGACCTGCTCGCGCTCGTCGACAAGCTGAATCGCGACGCCGGCGTCGACGGCATCCTGGTGCAGCTCCCGCTGCCGAAGCAGATCGACCCGAAAGCGATCGCCGCGGCGATCGACCCGGACAAGGACGTCGACGGCGTCGGGCCGCTGAACGCCGGCCGACTCGTGCTCGGTCTGCCGGGCCTGTTCGCCTGCACGCCGCTCGGCATCCTCGAGATCCTCGACCTGCACGCCGTCCCGATCGCGGGCGCGCATGCCGTCGTGATCGGCCGCAGCATGATCGTGGGCAAGCCGATCTCGCTGCTGCTTCAGCAGCGCAACGCGACCGTGACGATGTGTCACTCGAAGACGCGAGACCTGGCCGGCCTCTGCCGCAGCGCGGACATCCTCGTGGCCGCGGTGGGCTCGCCGCGCATGGTCAAGGCCGATTGGATCAAGCCTGGCGCCGCCGTGATCGACGTGGGCGTCAGCGAGGTCGAGGGCAAGCTGGTGGGCGACGTCGACTTCGAGGCGGCCAAGGGCGTCGCGAGCCTGATCACTCCACCGCGCGGCGGCGTCGGGCCCATGACCATCACCATGCTGCTCCACAACACGCTGCTCGCGTATCGAAGCCGGACCCGCGGGTGAGCGCCTTCCAGCGCACGCCCCTTTACGACGTCCACCGCACGCTCGGCGCGCGCCTCATTCCCTTCGCCGGCTTCGAGATGCCCGTGCAGTACCGCTCGATCCTGGACGAGCACGCCGCCGTGCGCGAGCGCGCGGGGCTGTTCGACGTCTCGCACATGGGGCAGATCCACCTGCGCGGCGCGACGGCGATCGCGGACGCCGAGCGCCTGCTCACCTGCCCCGTGGCGTCGCTGAAGATCGGGCGGGTGCGCTACGGCCTGCTTTGCAACGAGCGCGGGGGCGTGGTCGACGACGTCACCGTGTATCGCGTCGCCGCCGACCACGTGCTCTTGTGCGTGAACGCGTCGAACGTCGAGAAGGACTACCGCTGGCTGGTGCGTGGCAGCGCCGACTCGACCGACGTGCGCAACGCCAGCGCCGAGACCTGCCTGCTCGCGCTCCAGGGCCCGGCGAGCGACGCGATCCTCGGGCCACTCGTCGCGAGCGAGCTCGCAGCTCTGCGCTTCTTCGCCTTCCTAGAGACGCGCCTCGCCGGGGTGCCTGTGCTCGTGTCGCGCACCGGCTACACGCACGCGGGCGGCTTCGAGATCTTCGGCCCCGCCGGCGACGCGGAGAAGCTCTGGCACGCGATCGCGGAGGCCGGCGCCGCGCACGGCCTCGCGCCGTGCGGCCTCGGCGCCCGCGACACGCTGCGGCTCGAGGCCGCGCTCCCGCTCTACGGCC